>JAFQKN010000085.1 GCA_017396895.1 Clostridia bacterium | reverse complement strand
GAATGAGTGCCATTTCCGCTTCCACACGGCGGTTCTGCGTTTTTTTGATGGCATCCACCGCATCGGAAAGCACGTTCAGTGCACGCAGAATGGCTTCTGTAGTGAACAGGGAAGCCAGTTTTTTGTTTTCTTCAATTTCTTCATTGGTGGCAACGATCAGTTTTTCGGGGTGCTGAACGGTGTGCACGATCAGAAGATTGCGGAATTGGTTGATCAGTTCCGTGCAAAGGCGTTCGGTATCGCAAGACGCTTTATGCAGATCATCCAAAATGGTCAGTGCCGCGGCCGTGTCACGGTTTGCGACGGTGCGGCAGAGGTTGAACAAATAGTCTCTGCCCATAAGTCCTGCGGCCTGTGTGACCGTTTGTACGGTCAGCGGCGGTTCGGCTGTGCTCAGGCAACGGTCAAGAAGCGACAGCGCATCACGCATGGCTCCGTCTGCCAATCGGGCAATGAGTACGGCGGCATCTTTTTCGAGTGTTGCACCTTCTTCTTCGGAGATCTTCTGCAGTCGGTCGGCAATGATTTCCGGTTCAATACGGCGGAAATCATAACGCTGGCAACGTGAGAGAATGGTGGAAGGTAATTTCTGCACTTCAGTGGTCGCCAAGATGAATTTGACGTGTTCGGGCGGTTCTTCCAGCGTTTTGAGCAAAGCGTTGAACGCTTCAATGGTCAGCATGTGCACTTCGTCTACGATGTACACACGGAATTTTGCCTGCGAAGGGGTAAACTTGACTTCTTCACGCAGTTGACGGATATCGTCCACACCGCGGTTGCTGGCGGCGTCGATTTCAACAATATCGAGTACGGTACCGTCGTCGATGCCTTTGCATATCTCGCATTCGTTGCAGGGATCACCGCCTACGGGATGCAGGCAGTTGACCGCTTTTGCAAAAATTTTGGCACAACTGGTTTTGCCCGTTCCGCGCGAACCTGTAAACAGATACGCATGGGACAGGCGGTTTTCTTTGATCTGACAACGCAGTGCCACGGTTACTTGCGGCTGGCCGACAACATCGGAAAACGTCTGCGGTCGCCATTTTCTGTACAGCACCCTGTACACGGGCGTTCCTCCTTTTTAAGAAACAAATCAAAATAAAATATAACAAAAAAATTCTGCCTCTGTCATACGGCGTACAGGCGGACTGTGGCGCACGGGCAGACCGCTTAATGCTGCTCGGTTCCCCGCCTGACATGGTTCACGGCGCTCCGCCGCACAGGACCCGCACGCCGCATGACAGAAACAGAATTCATAAAACAGATATATTATAGTACAAAAAACAGATTTGTGCAAGAGGTAATTTCACTTTTTTTTGATATTTATTTTATTTAGCTAAAATAACCAAAAAACGATACCGTTTTGTCGGCAAATACCGCTAAACACCCTCTTGCGTTGCATGAATGTTTGTGGTATAATCTAAAATCCAACGAGGTATACAATATGATACAGAATCGCATTATTACAATCACGGACATCAGCCGTACCCCTGACGGTGAAGAAGCTTCCAAGGTTATCACAAAGGGGTGCATGGTCGGCGGTCCGCAGGATTATACACTGCACTTTTCGGAAATGCTGGACGATGAATACACGTGCGACACCCGAATGCACGTCAAAAACCGCTGTTGTGTCAGCATCGTGCGCACGGGGGCATACAATTCGGAAATGATCATCGAAGAAGGCAGACGCCACAACAGCCATTACGTGACGCCTTACGGTGAATTTATGATCGGCATTTTTGCAAAATCGGTCGAAAGCAACATAAGCACCGGTGGCGGCAAACTGAAAATGAATTATACCATCGACTTTTTCGGCGGCCTGACCGCTGAAAAAATGTTGACCATAGAAGTCAGCGCGAAAACAGATTCGCCCAACGGAAAGGAGAAAAGCGGAAGAAAACTTGTTGCAAAACAGGTTCCGCAGGAAGAACAATGAGTATTCTTGTTAAAAAAGCAGAACAGCAATTGCGTACCATCATTGAGGATGCATTTCGCGTTTGTATGCAGAACGGGGAGCTGCCCGAAGCGGAAATTCCCGCTTTTAAGATCGAAATTCCTGCCGATCGCAGTCACGGTGACTATTCCGCAAATGCCGCTTTGGTCGGTGCGCGTGTTTTCCGTACGGCACCCCCGAAGATCGCAGGGGCGATTCAGAGCCGCATTTCTTTGGATGGCACGTATTTCTCCTCCTGCGAGGTTGCAGGTGCAGGCTTCCTGAATTTCCGTCTTTCCGAAGGCTATTATGCCGATATTCTGCTCGATGTGGCCGAAAAGGGCGATGCTTACGGCAGTTCCGATTATGCGGCAGGCAAACGTGCATTGGTCGAGTTCGTTTCCGCCAATCCCACAGGCCCCATGCACGTCGGCAATGCAAGAGGCGGTGCGATGGGTGACACCCTTGCGGAAGTGCTTACAAGAGCCGGTTATCAGACCGAGCGTGAATTCTATATCAACGACGGCGGCAATCAGATCGAAAAATTCGGTCTGTCGCTGGATATCCGTTACCGTCAGCACTTCGGTGATCCCGTTGAAATGCCCGAAGACAGTTACCACGGTCAGGACATCATTGACCATGCCGTTGCTTTTGCCGCGATCAACGGTGATAAATATATGCACACCGATGAAGCCGAACGCCGCAAAGCACTGGTCGCTTATGCATTGCCTTTGAATATTGAAGGATTAGAACGCGACCTTTTGAAGTATAATATCAAATATGACACGTGGTTCCACGAAAGCACCCTGCACAATTCGGGTGCCGCCAAGCAGGTCATTGACATTCTGACCGAAAAGGGTTACACTTATGAGCAGGACGGTGCGCTCTGGCTCAAGGCCGAACAGTTCGGCTGCGACAAAGACTTCGTACTTGTCCGTTCAAACGGACTTTATACGTATATCGTTCCCGATATCGCATACCATTACAATAAACTCTGCATCCGTAATTTCGATCTCGCGGTCGATATTCTCGGTGCCGACCACCACGGCTATGTGCCGCGTCTGAAAGCCGCTTTACAGGCTTTGGGTGTGGATCCCGAAAGATTGCAGGTCGTGCTTATGCAGATGGTCCGTCTTATCAAAGAAGGCGAGATCATCAAGGCATCCAAGCGTTCGGGCAAGGCCATCACTCTCGTAACGCTTCTCGAAGAAGTGCCTATTGATGCGGCAAGATTTTTCTTTAATCTGCGTGAAGCCAACAGCCATTGCGATTTTGACCTTGACCTTGCGGTGGAAGAATCTTCACAGAATCCGGTCTATTATTGCCAGTATGCCCATGCGCGTATTTGTTCCATTCTCGCAAAATTGAACGAAAAAGGCATCGAAGCCGCATTTGCAGACCGCGAAAGCCTTTGCTTGCTGACCGCGCCCGAAGAAAAAGAACTCATTCGCCACATCGCCGCCCTCACGGGTGAGATCGTCACTGCCGCACAGGCACTCGATCCTTCCAAGATTACCAAATATGCGGTCGATCTTGCGGCTTTGTTCCATAAATTCTACAACGCTTGCCGTGTGGACGTGCCGGACGAAAATCTGCGCAACGCAAGACTTTCCCTTTGCATCGCAACGCGCAGTGTTATGAAAACGGTGCTCTCCATGCTCAAAGTGGCCGCACCCGAAAGTATGTAAAAACCACAAAACAGAAAACAATTCATATCGGAAAGGAGGGGTTTTTATGGCAAAACAGGCACACGAAAACACGGTTGCAACCAACCGTCAGGCTTATCATGAATATTTTGTCGTGGAAACCCACGAAGCCGGTATTGAACTGTGCGGCACGGAAGTCAAGTCCATCCGCCAGGGCAAACTGAATCTCAAAGATTCGTATTGCATGGTCGAAAACGGTGAACTGCTCTTGCACGGGATGCACGTGTCGCCCTATGACAAAGGCAATATCTTCAACCGTGATCCCATGCGCACACGCAAATTGCTTATGCACAAGCGTGAGATCATGCGCCTGTTCGGTCTTGTCAAACAGCAAAGTTATGCCATCATCCCGTTGTCGGCGTATTTTGTCAACGGCAGGCTGAAAATTGAGATCGGTCTGTGTAAGGGTAAAAAACTCCACGATAAACGCGAATCCGCCGCCAAAAAGAGTGCCGAACGCGATATCGAACGCTCCTTCCGCGGCAGTAAAAGCGATTATTGATCGCGGCTCCATAATAAAAGCCGCAAAGACAAAGCAACCACAGCACAAAAGTGCAGATATCGCAACAAAACCAAAATGCGTGTTTGCACTTTGTATATACGGGGCTGAAAGGATTTCGACGGGGATTCTGAGCACCGATAAGCGGGCAGAGGTGCGGTGACCTCTTTAAACAGCCGCAAGTTTAGAAATAAACGACAACAATAATACTGTACTCGCAGCTGCTTAATTGCAGTTGCCGTCTTTCCCGAGAGCACCGCGGCTCGGTGTAAAGGCGTCATGCAGCGGTGAACGTGCACAGGGAAGCGCCTCATATCCTGTCATGCACAATGGGGCTGTCCGAGGGCGGAGGGTGTCATTTCCCGCCGTCTG
>JAFQKN010000084.1 GCA_017396895.1 Clostridia bacterium | reverse complement strand
TGCGGTAAGATCAACACCGTTACCGACAAAGGCAGCAAACTCGATCACGTTGACGCAAACGGCGACGATGTCTGCGATGATTGCCACAGCGATCTGCACGTAAGCGTGGAAGATTGCGAATGCACCTGCCACCGCACCGACATCTTCAACCGCTTTGTTTACAAGATCCTCCAGTTCATCCGCAAACTGTTCGGCATCAACAGCAAGTGCGATTGCGGCACGGTACACACCGAAGGTCTCACACCGTTCTGGAAAATCATCGGCGCATAATTTGCAATGAATCGTAAAACTTAACAAGAAACCGCCGGGGAGTAAAATCCCCGGCGGTTGTCATTATATAGCATACAGACGGACGGAATTGATAATATATGCGACTTCGGATTGATCGTACTCTATTGTAATATCTGCCTGTGTGTGCTATAATCTTTTCAGAAAAACAAAGGTGTGTGTGTTTTATGATAACAATTTTATTTCAAGGCGATTCAATAACAGATGCAAACAGAGATGATGACGGAGTTGTCAATCTCGGGTTGGGGTGCGGCTATGCGTATTTTCTTGCTTGTGAAATTGAAGAAAAAAACAAAGATAAGATCAGATTCATCAATCGCGGTGACAGCGGCGACAGAATCACCGATGTATATGCGCGAATCAAAGAAGATATAATCAACTTAAAGCCTGACGTAATGTCAATCCTCATAGGCGTCAATGACGTATCCCATGAACTTACCATGCAATGCGGCGTCATTCCGAAAAAATTCAGAATGATCTATGAGATGCTGATCGATGAAATCAAAGAATGCTTGCCTGAAATTAAGATCATTATTATGGAACCGTTTATTCTGAAAGGAACGGCTACGGAAAAATTATGGACCGAATTCAACGTCGGCGTCAGAGAAATGGCCGCAATATGCGAAGAAATTGCAGAGAAATACGGTTTTGATTTTGTACCGTTGCAGGAGAAGTTTGACGAATTGTCCGCAGACGGCAACGTCAGTGCCTTGAGTGTTGACGGCATTCATCCCACTGTTGAGGGGCATCATATTATAAAAGAAGAATTACAGAAGGTTCTCGCAAAATGTATCGACATTTTTTGATTATTAACGAATGCCGAACAGGAGGAAACTATATGAAAATCCCCTACATTGCCGATGAATGGAACATTTTGTTCAAGCCTGAAAAACACGGAAATTATGTAAACGACCACACGATCGTAAAAGGCCCGGACGGCAATTGGCATTTATTCGGAATAACAAGTTTCGGCGGCCATTCTTATGAAGAACGCTATTTTATACACGGCAAAGGTGAACACTTGGATCTTCCGTTTTCCGAGGAAGGAAAATCAATTGACAGAGGCACCCTTGCTTGGGCACCGTGCGTAATCGGTAAGGATGAAAACTATTATATGTTTTACGGTCCTTCACCGACCTCACTTGCTGTTTCATTTGATATGTACGAGTGGTACGGATACAAGGTTACACTGAACAACGAACCGCCAATGGCTGCCCACCGCGATCATTTTGTGTTGAAGGTTGACGAGAATGAATATCTCATGTAC
The DNA here is from genome assembly GCA_017396895.1 of Clostridia bacterium. Lineage (GTDB taxonomy): Bacteria > Bacillota > Clostridia > Oscillospirales > Acutalibacteraceae > RUG806. The sequence continues at coordinate 2,886 of JAFQKN010000084.1, read as the reverse complement.
GTTGTAGGCGTTCATAACAAAAAAGGCGCCGTTTCATGCTTTTCATCCCGTGATCTGCTGACATGGGATTTCAAAGGTTTTGCCCTGACTTCGGGAGATGATGCACCGCTAAAACCCGGTTGGGGCGCAATGGAATCACCTTTCGTGTTAAAGAAAGACGGACTGTATTATCTGTTTATAACCTATACAGACTCTTCAGAAAAAACATACAATGATACATTGGTATTTTGCTCTGCCGATCCACTGGATTTCGGAGAATACAACGGCGGATGCGGCGGCACAATGCCGATCACAAGATTATCGGCTCACGCACCTGAAATAATTCAAGAAAACGGAAAATACTATATCACAACTTGCGGATGGCTTGAAAAACCGGTTCCGCACAAGGGCTGTGTTTGCATCGCTGCGCTGGATTGGAAATAAAAAACGGTTGGCTATCGACATAGCAATGATGTTGTTTATTGATATCCCTTCTGTATTATAACGAAATCCATTTTACGTTTTGGAGTGTTGAATATGATCAAAAAGTCGGAATTACATACCGATGTTCTTGTGCTCGGAAGCGGTCCTGCGGGTTTTGCGGCGGCATACACGGCTGCAAAAAACGGAGCTAAGGTTATTCTTGTTGAGCAAAACGGCGACGTGGGCGGAATCTCCACTTCAGGGCTTATGAGCCATTGGACAGGCAGTTGCGCAAGTCCTTTGTATTATGAAGTTCTGAAAAGATCGGCTGAACACAATGAAGGTGTATTCAAAGACAAAATCACCAACCTGATAGACCCTGAAAAACTGAAAACACTTTATCTTGAAATGCTGTACGAGGTTGGTTGCAAAGTTATGCTTTATACTTTTGCTGAGGATGCCATCTGCGACGGGGACACGATTCTCGGCGCAACCGTTCTCAACAAATCGGGAAAAACAGATATTTATGCCGAAATCACTGTTGATGCGACCGGTGACGGAGATCTTGCCGCAAGAGCAGGCGCGGAATTTGTTCTCGGCAGAGAAAGCGACAACAAAATGCAGCCTGCAACACTTATGTTCAAAGTCGGCGGTGTTGACGATACCAGGGCAGTGTTTTTAGGCTCATTTGAATCCACTTATGAAACACCAAACGGTGAACTTCAGGCACTTGCAAAAGAACACATCCCCTATCCTGCCGGACACATTCTCACCTATCAATCCACTCTGCCCGGTGTGGTTACCTGTAATATGACAAATGCAATTGATATTGACGGCACCGATGCCGATGACCTCACACGTGCCACACTTATATGCCGCAGACAGATGGATGCCATCGTTCAATATCTGCGCAAATTTGTTCCCGGTTATGAGAATTGTTATGTTATCAGTTCCGCTTCTCTTATAGGCATTCGCGAAACAAGACATTTCAAAGGCAAATACACATTAACCGAGCAGGATATTCTCGAAGCGAAAGTCTTTGATGATTATGTTGTAAAAGATGCTTACTTCAATTTTGACGTACATAATCTTACGGGGGCAGGTCTTGATATAACAGGGGTACAAAAGCATTTTAAGCAAAATAAAGGCTATACGATTCCCTACCGCTGTCTGATCCCCGAAATCAAAAAAAACCTTCTGCTTTGCGGAAGGAACATTTCGGGCACCCACATGGCACATTCAAATTTCCGAGTAATGCCGATCTGCATAGGAATCGGAGAGGCCGCAGGCGCAGCGGCATACATCAGCATTTCGCAGAATTGCAGTCTGCATGCTGTTGATGCAAAACAAATCAGAGAAATGACAGGAATATAAATGAACAACATTGCAATTATCGAGGTGTTACTGTAACTTGAGAATAAAAAACATATTGATTGCCGTGATCGGAAGTGTCGGCAATGAACCCGAGGCACTGCGACAGACGCTTGAATATTTCGGTTATTTCGTTGGTGTAAAACACATCGGCAGACCGAACGATCTTATTTCCGCACTGAAAGGTGATTTGCCTTTTGATCCCGATTGCATCATTCTTTCCTGTCACGGCGAGAACGGTGAGATCATCATGCCCGAACTCGGTGAAGATATCTATGAACCGAACGAACCGAGGGGCAATATAACCGCTTCGGATATAGAGATGCACTTGCGTTTACAAGGGAAATTCATATTAAACTTGGGTTGCACCACGGGAACAAAGGCTATGGGCAAGGTTTTTTCGCGCAGAAATACATACATCGCTTCCGACGATTACACCGAGGGCAATGCGGCATTGTTTTTTACGATCGCTCTGTTTTATGAACTTTCAAAAGACGGTGTACAATTGGAAGATGCATATAAGAAGGCAAAAGCAACGGACAGCGAAACAAATCTCTTTCAACTTTTTCGGTAAGTATTTTTTTGAATAATAAATTCTGCATGCACAAAAAACAAAGATTGTGAGGGAATCAGATGGTTTTTAAGAAGACATTCGGAACTCCTGAAGAACACGTTCCCACGGCATATGCACCGACTCCGAAAACGGAGATTATGCCTATGCCTGCCGATGTGGAATCGAAATTCACATTTTCAACAAGCCCGAGAGGAACAAAGATCACCCTGCCACTCGGAGAAAAAACCGCAATATACGGTTTCGGCCTGCAAATGAATGAAATCAATCATCGCGGCAATAAGATCTCCCTGCGTTGCAATGCAGACCCGCGCGGCAAAGCAGGTGATTCCCATGCACCCGTTCCTTTTTTTGTGACGGATGAGGGCTGGGGGATTTATGTCGATACGGCAAGAAATGCGGTGTTCTATTGCGGCAACGAGCAGAACAGAGGATTGCGCAGTGCTGATTTTGAAAAATATGCAGAAAGCGAATTTATTGACAACACGCGTGATCTGTATGCTGACAAAACCCGTGAAAATGCCGTCATGACAATTGAGATC
>JAFQKN010000083.1 GCA_017396895.1 Clostridia bacterium | reverse complement strand
TCGTTGAATTCCGTGATGAAATGCCGAAAACCATCAGCGGCAAGATCATTCGAGCAAAACTCAGAAGTTAAGAACAAAGAAGGCTGTGTCGAAAGATGCAGCCTTTTTGAGTGCTAAACGCAAAGTGCTGAACGCTAAACGAACAAAAAGGGAAGTCTCATTTTTTTTAGGCAAACATGAAATATTATTCATTAGACATTGCAAAGCAGATATGAAAAAGCAAACTTCTTGTTTCCACTCGTTTAGCGTTTGCGTTTCGTACTTATAATTTCATTGCCGCGTGCTGTGCTTATATGCCGCGTGCTGTGCTTATATTTCTGTTGCATTTTTCGATAAAATAATATATAATATTATATTGCGAAGATGTGTCCGAAAAAAGCCGGAAGGGGAGGTGCACGTATGACCGAAGCGCAGAAATATGCTCTTTTTGCTACCCTTGCGCAGATACCGCGTACGGGTTGGGTTGAACGGAATGTGCCGCACCCCGAAAGTGTGGCCGAACACATTTACGGCTGTTGGTTGTTGGGGTATTTCCTGTTGCCCGAAACGGCGACGGATGCTTCTTATGACAAGCAGACCGTTTTGCAAATGCTTTTATTGCACGATCTGCCCGAAGCGGTCACAGGTGATATACCGCGGCCTGTCAAGAAGCAGGATCCCGTTTATTATGATGAACTTGAACGCCGTGCCGCGCAGGACAGTCTGCTGTCGGGCAATTGCACAGCGTCCGCCCGTGCCCTTTGGGAAGAATGGGTACAGCAGGCATCGTATAATGCGCTCGTTGCCAAAGATATAGATGATCTGCAAGCCGTTTTCACTTGTCGCGGTTTACAAAAACGGTATCCCGGTCTTTTGGCAGATGAAGATGTGGCCCTGTGGATGCAGAGTTTGCAAAACCTGAAAACCGAAACGGGCAGGCAAACGGCAGAGCGAATGCTGAAAGAATATCTGCTATAACCCCCCCTGTTTTTTATTAAAACAAATGTGCTAAAGTATAAGAGGAGATTCCATGTTTAAGTATGAGATCCACTGCCATACGCGCGAAACGAGCGTATGTGCAACGGCAGCGGCCGCAGATGTGGTGAAAATGTATCGCGAACACGGTTATGACGGCATTGTGGTGACCGATCATTTTTCACCGATGACTTTTCCGCCGACCAAACTGTTTTGTCCGCAAAAACATACCGATTTTTATTTCCGCGGTTACCGTGCAGCAAAGAAGGCGGCGGAAAACACCGATTTTATGGTGCTTCCCGGCTGTGAAATCCGTTTTTATGCAACCATCAACGATTATCTTCTATATGGGGATGTGGAGAATTTTCTCAAGAACAACGGCAATCTGCTCAAGGCTTATCCGAAAAAACTTTCGCAACTGTGCCGCAGTCAAGGTATTTTGATGATTCAGGCACACCCGTTCCGTGAATGGATGTCCCGTTGCAATCCTGCATATCTGGACGGCGTGGAAGTCGCAAACGGCAAAGACAGCCCCGAGGAACGAGCCAAAGCCCTTGCATGGGCACAAAAAAACAACATAACGCTTTGCACGGGCGGCGGTGATTTTCACCACACCAAGAAACCGCTGATGGGAGGCATACTGACCGAACAGCGCATCGACAGTACCCAAACGCTGGTGCATATCCTGCAAGCAGGCGAGTTTGAGCGCATAGAATAACCCGATGATTTTGTGAAGGAGAGGATAGAACCGTGAAACTGCTGGATGAACTGACAATGAGAATACAGGCAAGTGAATTGTCTCGCCGCGTGTCACTTATGAGAAGAAGGGCGGAGCATAAACTGGAAGGCACACCGACACATCTGTATGTCAAGTGCCAGTGCTACTGCTATGATGATAACAGCCAACGTATGTATGCACGATACGGCTATATGCGCTTGGATGAAGGCGGTGCAGCACTCAGTAAAATGACTTTTGTTGATCCGCAAGGACGGCAGATCGAATTTTCGGACAGCCCCTTGCGTGAATTGAGTGTGAAACCGGTCAAGGGAATGCTTTACACGTTGCGTTACGTCGGCACCGTGCGGGGGAGAGGTATGTCCGGCTATGTTGACCCCCGCGGACAAAACACGCTGTATTGTTATACGTTGGACAAAAACGGCAAGGTGCTCGGCAGACCTTCCGCCGTTCGCAGCGGTGAAAAATTGCTGGAGTATAACAAATTATATCTTGTGACCGATAATGAACGCACCTTTGCCGTCTATTTGCAGATCGGCAAGAATGAATTGTGGGAATTTCCCGTGCAATAAAAACATCACTTTTTGACTTCAATACTTATGAGGTGATTGCAAATGTCCGAAAAAAACAGTATTTTCAAATTATTCAAAAACCGAACCGAAACATTTGACTGTCCCTTTTGCAAAAAAACGGTCAAAAGATTGCCGCTTTTTAACAGTAAGAACGCCTACGAGAGGCTCAAGGAAATGCAGAATAAAATGGAGGATCAAACGGCCGCTTCTTTGCCCGTAGATGCACCCGCACCTTCCAAGGCAAACAAAAAGGCGGATGTGGAGGAGATCTTCCGTTTGTTCAGCACCTACAAAGATCCCGCAATCGACAATATGTTGCACTGGTGCTTCAGTTTGAATCTTGCGGACGAAAAATTCAAGCCGCAGATCGAAGCCGCCTGCAGACAGTATTATCTGCATATGAACCGCCTTGAAGACCTCGGCAAAGATTTTGCCGGAATCGTCAATGACTGTTGGTTTTTCTTTTTCAAAGAAGCCTGCGCGCTTACGAAAAAACATTCGTTGAGCGTAGATTACGATCCGGAAAAAAGAGTGTATCAGCTCAATCTGTCCGTCGGACGCGGAGCAAAAAACAAATCCTGCCTTGTAACCATGTTGCACCCTGTTTGTCCGCATTGCAACAGGCAGTTGCCTGAATGCGTTTCGGAACTGACGGATAAGGCTTTGTTGGTCGATCTTGTCGGTGATACAAGTACGGGCAAAACGGTCTGGCAGGTCGCTTTGGCGGCATTTTTGAAGAAAAAAGGCGGAAAATACAGAATTTCCGATGAATACGAATTGATCTATCTTGAAGAAGCCAATCCGCAACTTCGCAACCGTGTGGATCGGTTTCTGGAAGGGAATCTGCCGTCGCAGACACCCCGTGAGCAGACCGTCAGCGGACGTATTCTGTCGGGGGATTACAACAGTTTCGGTTACGATGCATGGAATTCGCAACCGAGTGCCGCAACCGCAGGAACGGAAGCCTTGCAATTGTTGCTTGTTCTCAAAAAATACAACCGCAGCGGGAACGTGGTTGCCGTCCGCTTTTTGAGTTTGGGGGATAACCCGGGTGAAAACAAAGCGGCAGGCGAACTGGGCGTCAGCAACAGTGATTCGGTGCGTTACTGCAATGCCATCCTGTTTTTTGCCGATATCTGTGACACGAACGGGATCCGTTCCGTGGTCGATTATATGGAAAAGCCTTACAACACGGGATTGCCCTATTTCGGATTCCTCATTCCCAAAGCAGATCAGGGGCCTTTTATCAACGAACTGCATAACTCTTTGTATTTGCAGTTTATCAAAGGATTTGTCCGTGTGCTCAGATTTAACATTTGCAGTACGCAGGAGAACGGTGCGGCCGAAGGGCTGGCGCGGAAGTTTGCAGAGAATTATCTGCATTATTCCCCCGAAGAACTTTGCGGTGCCGTGTGCTACTACAGCCGCGAACGGCTTGAAAACAGCATTCTGACCGGGAATGCGGCTGACAGTGTGGATGCGCTGTATGCGGATATTGTCAACCATGCGCAGTTTGTGCGTGCGTTCAGTCCCCGTCAATACGGCGAGTGGTTGCGGGAATTGCTGACGGTGTCGCAGACGCAAACGCAGGCAAAACTGTTTTATGCGGACGATCCGAATCCCACTGCACAGCAAACCGTGCGCGCACGTGACGATACTCGCCGTTTGCTTACTTCGTATTTCCTGCGCAACATCTTCTGCAGGAACAATTTGGATTTTAAGAGAGCCGAAGAACTCTCCAGTGACATCGGTTTTTATCCGGTATCTTCTTTGGGCAAAGGCTACAATGCTCAAAAAGACGGTATGCATTTCAACATTGAAGATTGGAGACCGTATAACCTGTTTGATCCCGTTCTCGGATTTTTGAACAGCATCTATTGAAAGGAAGTTCTTTTATGCAATTTGATGTGTTTTATGATGCATTCTATTATGCATCCCGACCGCAGGGCGGTGCAGATATCACATCGGTGACAGCCGGTTTGCCCGACGCACTGCGCGCACAGTTGGTGAATTTTATGTGCAGTGTCAAGGTCAACAGTGAACACCGTGAAGAACGTCTTTTGTTCTGTCCGCCGCTGAAGCGGTTCTGTAAAATATTTATTTGCCGTGACATTACACGGCCCAGAGACTTTTTCTTTCACACCGTTTTTGTGAATGATCAGGCATTTTCCGCTTTGCCGACGGAACGCAACGAACGGTTTTTGAGTCAGTTTGCGGTTCTGCTTGCCGCACAAAGCGACCAAGCGGGACAGCAGAAGCCTGAACGTCTGCCTGTGGAAAGACGGCAGTATCAGACGGTGGATCCTTTACAGATCGGCAAAACCGCCGGAAACGATCCTTTGCGTTTGGCAAAACTCATCAGCGTGGCCTTTCGGCCGTTGCTGTCGGGCGGCGCGGCTGTTCGATTCCGTCTTCCCGATGCTCCCGTCGATCGTCCCATGCATTCAACTGCCGCCGATGCGGCTGTGTTTGTTCTGTCGCTGATGCCTGAAGCATTTTTGCCTGCGGCGCGTATGCGTTTTTCCGCAGATGCACAAACGGCTGAGAACAATTTTGATTGTAACTATAATTTTTTAAGCACTGCAACGCCTGCGGATTACGATTTCACCGCGCCTGCAACCATTACCGAAGCGGAAGATCCCTTGGGCCTTTTTACGGCTTTGGGAAAGTATATTTCCGCCAACGGCATCGTTGCTTACCGCGATAAGATTCTGCCCGTCATTCAGGCATGGGCACTGGCTTGTAAGACCAAAAAACGCATTTCTGCGGAATTGCTGTATTTGATGTTGCGTGCGAAGAAAGAATTGCAGCTGCCCGTGAGACAGGTTTCGGAATCGGTTCCTGCTGAATATTTTTCAGCCATGGATGCAGCCTGGTTCGATGCCGGGGCTCCGTGTCTGCTCAGCACGATGTTATCCATGTCTTCCGAACCCGTTGTGTCTGCACTGGAAGCCAATGCGTTGTTCAACCGTCCCGCTTCGCAATTGCCCGCAGACGGAATGGACGGATTTTTCCTGATGTATGCCGCCGCCAATGCAAAAAACAATTATGCGGTCAAAGAAAGACGTCTGACGGCACTTTACAACCGCTATGCCGGGGATGAAAGAGGGCATCAGTTGTTACACAACGTCAAAAAAGGAATGAACCTGACCTTGCAGTTGCCCTCACGTCCGACGCCTGAAAATGTATTTGAGGGGGTTCGGTCACTCGAACGCAGTACACCTGCCTATGCCGAACAGGTGGCTGTTGCCGCAGTGGACGGTTATGTAAAAAGCAAGAATGCCATGTGGATCCGCTGTTTGCATTCCATGTGGGAGAATCCCGCGACCAACGATGCTGTCACGGCGGTGTTGGAAAGCCGATGTGAAGAACTGCTGTCCTGTGCGCAGGATCGCGAAACGATCATTTTGCTTTGTCTGATGTGCAAAAACCGTCCGACCGCAGATCTTGATTTTCGCGGCAGACTCATCGGCATTCTGCAGAATAAAAAGATCTCTTATGAAGAACTGGTGCATTGTGTGTCCGTCATGGGACTGCGTGAGGCTGATTTGCCGAAACTGCCGAAACCCGAGCCGTTGGGAAAACAGGTCGATACACTTGAAAAACTGGCAAATGTGTCCGTTCCGGTTTCTGCAACAGACGCGGCATCGGTGCGCGTTGCGATTCTCCTGCGCCTGTGTGAACTGCTTGAAAAAGATTGCGCATGGCAGGATTTTTATGCGTATCTGCCTGTTATTCTCAGGCTTGCAAAATTTAAACCCACCAATCCCTTACAGCCTAAGATCGAAAAACTGATCTCCCGACAACTTGCCGTCTTGGCGACGGATATTTTGTCTTTGCAGGACGGTCAGCGGGAATACGTAGCGTTTTTGGTCGGTCTGCGCAAGGAATTCTGTCTGTGCCTGTATCCCACCACGGGAGCCGCGGCAGGGAAGTTTGACGAAGAAAACGCAACGCTTACGGCATTCAAAAAAACGGTTCTGCGATTGTTGCCGTTGTTGCCGCTGTGTCTTGTAACGGTGTTGACGGTATTGCTGTTGTTTGTTCTGTTGCCCGTGTTCCCCGCAACTGCGGCCGTGCAGACTGTCTTGCCTGCTGTTTTTGCAATTGCGGCAGTGATAATGATTTTGGTGCAGATGTTGCTTCTGCGTCGTTATAAAACCGCCGATTACATTCTGCCTGCGGCTGTTGTAATGCTTTCCATGGCGTTGATACGATTGTTTTGCTGACTCTGAACGAAAGGAGTTTGAATATGAAAAAGATGAAGAAAGAAGATGCGCAGCAACTTCTTCAGAAACTGCGCGGCAGTGTCGGAAAGGTTGTTCGGGTTTCGTTGACCGCGCTCAAAGAGCAATGGTTTGATATGCTTCGTCTATTGGGTTTTGTCGAAAAGAAAGACGGCGAAGCCGAAGATCAACAAGAAGAAACGCATACGTTGTATATGCGTTTGAGCATGAAAGGATGGACGGATCCCGATGCTGTCTGCCTTTCCACACGGCGAAAATCGTTTACCATAGGCAATGCACCGCAGTTTGATGTGTTTCTTGATCCTTCGGTCGCCTCGGTGGGCGAACTTTACTGTGCCGTGTTTTTCGATAAAGGCATCAACAGTTATGTGTTTATGTTGGTCAGCGGCGGCTTCAGTGTACCTGTCAAAGAAACGGATGAGCCGTATCTTCCGGGGGATTGGTCGCTGTTTACATCGGGAAACCGTGAACAGACCGATCTGCACAATGCCATTCGCGTACCTGTATCGTCCCCCGATCAAATCGAACATGTACGTTTTAATATTGCGAATACCTTTTATTTTGAAGCATGGGCTTGTGAAACGGATTCCTGTATGGAATCGTTTGCCGTACCTCAAACGGTTGCTCCTGCAGAAGAACCGATGCCCGATGCGCAGGTTGTCATTCCGCCTGTGATGCCCGCAGAAGATATTTTTGAACAAGAACCGTCCGTGGTACAAGCAGAAGCCGAACCGACGGTGCAAGTGCCTGCAACGGTATATGAAGAACCTGCTGTGGTTGAGCAAGAGCCGCCTGTTGTACAGGCAGAGCATATTCCGTTTACACAAGTAAGCACAACGGTATACGAAGAACCGGCCACAGTCATTGAGGTTGCGCACGTTGCGCAAACAGAGCCGCTTGCCGTGCAGGAAGAACCGCCTGCCGTGCCTTCCGATCCCGTTGCCGTGCAGGAAGAACCGCCTGCCGTATCATGGATCGATGCGGTTTCTTCCTTTGATGCCCCGTCTGATGTTCCGCATCCTCCTCCGCCTTCGCCTTCTCCATCTCCTTCGCCTTCGCCGAAAAAGAAAGTCGATCCGATGTCGGAAGAAGCGTTGCGCATGGCGATCAATGCCGTATTGGGACAGCAACATAATAATCATAATTCTTCAGATAACACTCAAGGAGATGACAGTGGATGCAACTGAATATTAAAACAGATCGCAGAATCAGTGATTCCGACTCGGCGGATCACGGGCCGTTTGTGTTGTTGCTGAAATTCCGCAGCATCATGAGCGATCCGAAATACCAGATCATTATTCCTTTGCTGTATCAGATCTATCTGACCGTTTGTTTGCTCGGCGGATTTTATTTCGGCAAAGATATGTTGTGGCCTGCAGTTGCGTTTCTTGCCTTGGACGTACTGACGATTGCGGCAGGGTTCGTGCGTCAGTCCATGGTACTCGGTCAGGTGATGTGTGCGGTGAATTTGTTGATGAGTGCAGGCATCTGCGGGCAATCCATGTTTGCAAGACGGTTTGCCATCGGCGGCTCTACCGTTGCAGGTACCGTCAAAAGCCTCGGTGTGAACAGTGCGATAGGTCTGGCACTGGCGGCGATTGCAGTTGTTGTATGCATTTTGCTGAGCAAACTCGTGTACAACGCCGATGTGAAAACAAGAACCGTCCGAATCAAAGCCGTCTGCTACGGACTGCTTGTTGCTTTGGTGATTGCCTGTGTCGGTTTTCTCGTGTTGCTTTCGGGCGGCGATCAGTGGATGAGTTTATTCGGCAAGAGTTTTCAGCCCGGTGAATGGTTGAAATTTGCCTTCCTGTTTTATCTTGCCGTCGTTTCGGGTGCATCGGACAAGGAGATCGGTTTTGTTCGGAAACTTGTGCTTGAGATCGTTGCATTCGTTGCCGTTTGCGCTTACTATGCTTTGTTGAGTGAGTTCGGAAGCATTCTGATCGTCATGCTTGTTTTTGCCGCATTTTTGCTCATCAGCCACCGCAACTGGATCGCAATTGTTGCCATTTTTCTCGTTATTGCCGTCATTGCCGCAGGTGCGTTCGGCATCATCCGTCATTTCGGTAATATTTACATTGAAGAAAAATTCAGTGTGAGCGAAACGCAGGACGATGAGGCGGCGCAGGACACACCTGCCGCAGAGGATGCGGCGGCCGAAGACAGTGAACTGACCGACGGCGAAGAAACGCAGGAAAAGCAAAATATGTTTGTAGGACGTGAATTCGGTAAGATCACCGGTAAGATCGTCAGCATTTTTACGGAAAATTACAAAAAGATCTATATGCGCGCTATGGTTGTCAAGGATATTGACGGAAATGATCCCGATACGTTGCCCGGTGTGCGTGAAGCCTTGCGCAATGAATATTCCTATCAGGCAAGAGCTGCATTGGACGCCATCGGTATCAGCCGTCTGATTCCCACCAATGCCCCCATTTTTAACTACGTTCCCGTGGGTTCATCCGACTATGTCTATACCAGCATCATACAAAGCGGCGGTTTGATCAGCATCATTTTCATGCTCTTTGCTTATCTGCTGCTTGCTGACTCTGCTTTTGCTCTGATTTCTTCCAACTGCTGTGCATTCAACCGCAATTTGGTATTTGTTTCGGTAACATCCATCCTGTTCCAGATGTTCATTAACATTCTGGGTGTCAATAACATCATTCCCTTGACGGGTGTTACCTTACCGTTTGTAAGTTCGGGCGGCTCCAGCCTGTCTGCCTGTCTGATGATGATCGGTTGCTTGGTTTGGGCAGACATTGATTACTATATGCAGAAAACAAAACAAAAAATTGATTGGGAAAACAACGAAAACGTTACGGGAGGTGTTCTTGTCAATGAGTCAGCAAACATCAGCGTCAACTAAAAAAAGAAGATTGCCCGGCAAGGGCACGAAAAAGGTCAGACGCCTGTTTTCGATCATGCGCAACGTAACGGAAACTTCCGAAGTGACCAATATGATCATTCTCACCAGACTGAGTTTCTTAATGTTTCTTGCAGTGTTGGGCGTGATCGCCGTTACGGCTGTGACCATGCATGAACAGACCATTCCCACCCAGTCTCCCGAATATCAGAACATTGCAGTGAGTGACCTTGAAAGCACCAACACACGCGGTACGATCTTTGACTGCAACGGAGTTGTGCTTGCACGGTCGTATTTGGATGAACAGGGAGGTCAAAAACGTGATTATCCCTATCCCGAAGCGTTTTCGCATCTGCTGGGCACCACTTACGGCACAAGTTTCGGCAACCACGGTATTGAAGCGTATTACCACAGTGACCTGGTGGGTTCGCGCAAGGACAACATCCGCAAAAGTGAAGGGGACAGCGTGTATTCCACCGTCAACGCCGATATTCAACAGGCGATTTATTCGGCTGCGGCTTCCATTGACGAAGGCGGTGTCGTGGTCACCGATTGCAATACGGGTGCGGTTATTGCCATGGTCAGTTTTCCCACCTACGATCTGACCGTTTCTGCTGAAGAAGCGAATGCACTTTATCTGACCAGCGAATATGTCAACAAATGTATGCGTCAGTTGACACCCGGTTCGGTTTTCAAACTGCTCAGTGCCTGCGTGCTGATCGACAATGATTGCACGGATGAAATGTATGACACGGGCGTTGCTGAATTTGAAGACGGGGTGGAACCCATCCGCAACTATGAGAGTGGTGAAAACGGTCAGTGCGATGTCGTGCGCGCCATTGAACGGTCATCAAACGTATGGTTCAGCACCTCCGTGTGGAATCTGTGCAATCGCGGCGGCTCTTTTTCCGCAGGTACATACATTGCCGGTCTGCAAAAACTGGGTATGAACGATAAGATTATTACGCAGTTGGGAACTTTGCATCAGGACCACAATATGTCACACGCGGATAAAAATGAAGTGTTGCAATCCTCATTCGGGCAGGGCGGTCTGATGGTAACGCCTCTGTATATGAATTGTCTTGTGTCTGCCATTGCAACGGACGGCACGATGTATACGCCTTATTTTGTCAGCAAGACCGTCAGCCCCAAGGGCAAGACCGTCAAGGAAACAGAGCCGATTGCATTGGAACATTCTGTTTCAGAAGCGGCTCGTGAAGAAGTGCGCAAAGGCATGATTGCCGCCTCCGACAAGACCTACGGCTTGACTTACAAAGGGCAGTTCGGTGAAATTTATGCCAAAACAGGCACGGCTGAAATCATCAAAGAGGGAGAAAAGGAACGCAACAACAAATGGATCACGATGGCATTCCCCGTATCCGATCCGCAGTTCGCCGTTACTGCGGTCGATATATCCGGCGGCGGAATGAGTTCGGAACTGTTCGGTGTTGCGCAAAGCGTGATCGATATTCTGGCGGACTACATTGAAGTTCCCGAACTTCCTGAAGAATAAGCCTTTTTTGACCGAAAAAAAGAGACTTTGAAATGCAAAACAACCGTCTGCTTTTCGCGGGCGGTTGTTTTTTGAATGCCGGGATCCAATGAATCCGGTCTTATTCGTATTTTTCCAAAAAGGTTTTGATGGCGGTCACGGTTTCGTCGCTGATCACGTGTTCCATGCGGCAAGCATCTTTGGTTGCGATCTCACCGTTTACTCCGATGAAAGCCAAAAAGTGAGAGAGGACCGTGTGGCGGTCGAACACTTTTTTTGCGGTTGTTTTGCCGTCTTCGGTCAGGCGCAGGCAACCGTCCTTTTCCATCGTCAGCAGGCCGGCTTTTTTCAAAAGTCCCACCGCACGGCTGACACTGGGCTTGGAGTAACCCATGTGTTCGGCAACGTCAATGCTTCGCACGCATTCGTTTTCGCAGGATAAAATATAGATCGTTTCCAGATACATTTCTGCTGATTCATGCAGATTCATTTCCGATCGACTTCCTTTAATTTTGTTCTTTTTCATTATACCACAAACCGTTTTGATTTGCAAGCGAAGAAAACACATGGCGAAGAAGGTTTAGGCGGTTCACGTAAGGGTTATAGATCCCCATGTGAGCCCGCCTTTTGTTTTCTTGCTTTTTATATATTTGTGTATTATAATGAATATTACTTTGTTTGACGTGGAGAGCCGAAAAAGCATGGAAAAGAAAAAGAAACTTCGCACGGGCATTGCACTTGTACTGACATTGGTCATTCTGACGGCAGGAGGGTATCTCGGTAATATGTTCGGTATTTTTTGTGAAGGCAATTACAAAGAAAATACAATCAAACACGCGCAGACGGTGCAAGACAGCCCCTTGCGGAATAAAACGGTTCTGTTTTTAGGCAGTTCCGTCACTTGGGGACACGCATCGTTCGGCATTTCTTTTGCTGACCTGCTGGAGAAAACGGACGGCATTGTTGCGGTCAAAGAGGCCGTTTCGGGCACAACACTCGTTGATACGGGCAGATCTTCCTATGTGTCGAGGCTGAAAACGATGGATCGTACACTGCCTGCCGATGTTTTCGTCTGCCAGCTTTCCACAAACGATGCCACCAAGAAGATGCCTCTCGGTGCAGTGTCGGACAGTTCGGATCTGTGTGATTTTGACACGCAGACCGTGGCCGGTGCAATCGAATACATCATTGCATACGTAAAAGACACATGGAATTGTCCTGTGGTGTTTTACACGCAGGCGAAATATGACAGTGAAGAATATGCCGCCATGGTGCATTTGCTTTTGCAGATTCGTGAGAAGTGGAATATTTCCGTTCTCGACCTGTGGAATGATGCGCAGTTTAACGATCTCACGCAAGACGAACGCAAGTTGTATCTTGCTGATGCCATCCACCCCACGCAGGCAGGGTATAAAGATTGGTGGCTGCCGAAGTTCAGAGACGGCCTGTGCGGAGTATTGTGTGAAGAATGATTTTTGCAAAACGAACGTGCTGAGCGAATGCTTGGAATGCACAGTTGCTTTGTGAGACAAATATATCATACGGTTTGCCGTGTGCCGCGCGCACAGCGGTGTGTATAACAAGAGGGCTGTTGCAACTCCGTTTTCGGATTTGCAACAGCCCCTTTTTCTATTTTGCGGTCGGGTTTCAGCCGACTTCGACAATGCCGTCTTCTTTGATGGTCACGGTCATGCCGTCCTTGACATAGTTGAGGAATTCGTCACCGAGAGAATCGATGACGGGCATGGTCACACCGTCTACCCACACTTCGGCAAGCACTGCGCCTGCCGCGGCAAGGGAGTCGATGGGAGCGGAGAAAAGCATACAGGCGGGATTCTTTTTGAGTGCGCAAGCGCAATACAGAACCAGACCGCCCGTGGTGGAACCGATGGTCTGCGGCAGGCAAAGAGCCTTGCCGAGCATGGATTTGCCGTACAGGTCTGCGTTGTTCTGGTCGCCGCACTTGACTTCCTTATCACCGAACTGAAGGGCGTTCTGGAAGGATGCAAGGGTATTGAAACCGCTTCTGGTAACGACAGCCTCTGCCGTTACGGTGCCGGGAGTTACGACTCTGCCTTTGAACTGTTTCATTATTTCTTACCTCCGTCAGTGATGATTGCAAGAATTTCTTCTTCTCTGTAGAATTTAGCCGTGGTGTAGGTGCGAAGTTTGTTGGAGCAGGTGATAACAGGCATCTTTTTGCACAGCGGGTTGTTCATGTACATCAGCGGGCAGATGTAGGAAATGATAACACCCGTTGCCTTCAAACGTGCATAGTAAGGCGTCTTTTGGAATGCTTCGAGTACCTTGGGTGCGGCTGTGAGAACGGTGGGAACACCGACTTTTGCATTGCCTTTTCTCTTGAGTTCGGATTCAATGTTGTCTGTCCAATCCTTGAGCTGTTGCAGGGACAGGTGCGGACAACCGATGAAGCAAAGTTTGGGGGCCGCATCGGGATTCTTCCAGATGACGGGATAGTTCTTCTGTACTCTTGCAAGTTCGGCGTCGTCAATGACGTATTCCTGTGCGCCTTCCGCGATGAGCTGTTCACCGAGTTCAACCGCTTCGGGGGTCAGATTCTCAATGTGATACAGGCCGACCGCACCGTTGGATGCGGTTGCGGCACCGAAGTCTTTGAGGTATGCACAGGCACTGTCGTTGAGTTCGGTACCGATCCACTTGTCAAGACCGACCACGTAAGGAACGTCTTCCATGACCTTCATGCCGATGGCGGAACCGAGAAGCTGTGCTTCGGGCTTTTTGGTGGTTGCGATTTTAATAACCCATGTAGCTTTTCTGCCTTCATCGGTCAGAAGTCCGAAGTAAGGCACGAAGCCGACGATGGAACCCATGATGTCGATGATACCGGAGTTGCGGTTGCATCTGGCACCGAGAACCGAGTTTGCATACACAACGGCACTGGATTCTGCCCAGGAAAGAACGTCACCCTTTTTGGGCTTGTTGCCGACTTCGTCCATGTAGCAGGTGCAGGTGAATGCATCTTTGTTCAAAAGACCGAGTTTTTCGAGCTGATCTTCATAAAAACTCTGTTTGGTATACATGAATTTGTTGAAAATGAGGTTTTGCAGGAAGTTTGCGGGCACGTTTTTGTCAAGCGGACGCGGATCCACGGAGAATTTCTGTCCGGAAGCAACACCTGCATCCAGAATGGTCTGCATCAGATCATAAACGGGAGACATGACCTTCAGACCGAACGAAGTAACAAGATGGTTATAGTTGGAAGTGATGGGTACCAGTTTTTCGGCACCGAATGCTTCACCGTACATGACAAGCGTCTTCATGACCTTTGCCATGACGTCGCCTTTTGAACCGTTGAGAATGGCTTGCTGTTCTTGTGTCAAAATCATAATCGTTTCTCCTTTTCAGTGTTAAATCTTCATTGCAACGTCCCATGCGCCCCAGATAACGGTACGCAGGTTGCCGACCTGTGCGGCATCACCGATGACGTGTACGTGCTTTGCCTTGGGAGCCAGCGGTGTGGGAACGTAACCGACGGACATAACGACGCTGTCGCTTTCGATATCAAAGGTCTTGCCGTCTTTGTCCTTGACGGTGACTTTGCCGTCAGCAATTTCACAAACGGAAGTTTCAAGATGTACGGGCACCTTATTGGTCTTGAAACAGTCACGCAGGAAACTGGTGTTTGCAAGGCAGATGCCTTTTGTAGTGATCAGGTCATCCTGCATTTCGACGATGGTGGGCTTTTTGCCCTGCAGGAACAGATCGTATGCAATTTCGCAACCGGTCAGACCGCCGCCGATGATGGTGACTTTTTCACCTACGGGAGCCTTGCCCAACAGGTAGTCAACGGCTTCAATTGCCTTGTCGGCACCCTTGATGGGGATCGTTCTTGCCTTGGCACCGGTTGCAATGATGACTTCATCTGCCCCCAAAGCGGCGATGTCTTTGACTTCGGTGTTCATCTTGACCTCAATGGGATAGCAGGACAGTTCTCTGATATACCACTTAATGAGATCACGGTCCTTTTCTTTGAAAGACGGTGCGGCAGCGGCAATGAACACACCGCCGAGGGCATCGGTCTTTTCATACAGCGTTACCTTGTGGCCTCTCTTGGCACAAACGATGGCTGCTTCCATACCGCCGATACCGCCGCCGACAATGGCGACCTTCTTGCTCTTTTTGGCAGGAACGATCTTATATTTCTTGGACTGCATGGTTTCGGGATTGAGTGCACAGCGTGCAAGTCCCATGGTGTCGGGCAGATCCTGGGTGTTTGCGTGGCCCTTGGAGGAGGAGAAGTTGAAGCAACCGCTGTGGCAGCAGATACAGGGTTTGATCTCTTCGAGTCTGCCTTCGATGAGTTTGGTGACCCAAGCGGGATCGGTCAGGAACTGACGGGCAACACCGACACCGTCGATTCTGCCTGCGGCAATGGCTTCTGCCGCCACATCGGGTTCCATTCTGCCTGCGCAAACAACGGGAATATCAACAAACTGCTTGATGTGTGCAACGTCTTCGAGGTTGCAGTTCTGGGGCATATACATCGGCGGATGTGCCCAGTACCAGGAGTCGTATGTACCGTTGTCGGCGTTGAGCATATCGTAACCTGCATCCTGCAGATACTTGGCGGCTCTTTCGGATTCAGCCATGGCTCTGCCGACTTCTACGTAATCTTCACCGGGCATTGCGCCTTCGCAGAAGCCCTTCATTTTGGATTCAACGGAATAACGAAGCGAAACGGGATATTCTTCACCGCAGGCTTCTTTGATGGCTTTGACGACTTCGGCCGCAAAGCGGTATCTGTTTTCAAACGATCCGCCGTATTCGTCGGTACGTTTGTTGAAAAATTCAATGGCGAACTGATCCAGCAGGTAACCCTCATGAACAGCGTGGACTTCCACACCGTCAACACCGGCATCCTTGCACAGCTTGGCGGTTTTGGCGAAGGCCTCGATGATCTCGTGGATCTGCTCCTTGGTCATTTCGGGAACGATGATGTCGGGAGCCCAACGGGCAGGCTGGGCGCTGGGGCTGGCCAGCTCGTGGCTGGTGTCGATGATGGGCTTGATCAGAGCACGGGTGATCTTATTCTTATGCAGGGGACCTACCAGTTCAGTGATGGCCCAGCTGCGGCC
>JAFQKN010000082.1 GCA_017396895.1 Clostridia bacterium | reverse complement strand
GAAAAAACTTCTCTTTTTCATTTCTAAGCATTTTGCGTTTTGTATCTTTTGGCTTTGCGTACATCATCAATCAGGGGACAGTTCATGTGATTGACCTTTTTTTATTCTTGTATGGTCAATCACAGAAGCCGTCCCCATGATTGACTCCACACACTCACCGCTAAATCATAATTTAACATACTCTGTTTTAATTGCCCTCCAACATTCCGTAAAGATACAAAAATAAAAAATATTAAAAACCACGGTATGCTCCGAAAAAAAGAGCATACCGTGGTTGTTTTTTTGGTTATTTACTGAATTGAGAACTTTGCCTTGAGTTCGTCGATCGTTGCTCGCCTGTGTTTTATGAGCAAAAAGGCGAGAATGATGCCTGCGGCGAGCACAACGAACAGCCATGCGGGGGCGAAGATGCCGTATTTGATCGCAACTGCGATCACGGCTGCAACACTGCCTGCCGCGAACAGCACGCAATAGGGGGCGGCACGTTTTGCGTGTGTCGGTTGTGCCAGAACGATGCCGAACAGCACCGACAGCACGATCACACAGCACACGGGAGCGTACATGGCGAAACCGCCGCCGACTTCAACGTTGAGATCACCGAACAGGGCACAGCCCAAAGCCATCGGCCAGATGTTCATAACGGCAAAATTGCCGATGTAGAGTTGCTTTACCCACAAAGGTCTGCCGATGAGCGTCCATGCAAATGCAACGCCGCAGATGATCGCATAGGCAGGTGCGGCGGTGAGGATGCCTGTTTTGAGCAGGGCAATGCTGACGATTGCGCATACCGCCCAGATGCCCAGGAAGATCGGAAACGGATTCGGGGAATACTTTTCGGTTTTTACTTTCGGGCATTCCGAATAGCGGATGCCGGGAATGCTCGGTGCGTCCGCGTGTGTTTTTGCACCGCACAACGGACAGGCGGTGTAGTTGTCGGGCAGATCGACTTTACAATCTCTGCATCTCATACTTCTTCCCCCTCCCAGTCACTGCTTTCCACGTGCACGCGCATTCCGAGATCCGTCAGCGTTCTGTAGAACGTGCGCACAAGGTCTGTTTGTTTGCTTGCGACGTTAAAGCAGATGTTCAGTTTATCGTCAATGCTGTTGATCGCACAGCCCACCGCGTTGCGCGGCCCGCCCAAAAACACTTCCATGCGGTCTACGTGGGCTTTCATTTCGGGCGGCATTTTGCACACGCCGAGGTTGGAAAGGCTGCAGGCAAATTTTTGCTGACCGTTTATGTAGCCGAGTTTGAGCACGGGACGTTTGAGACCGTTGGGCAGTATGCGCACCACGGGATTTTTGGCTGTCGATACGTTCATGGTGATGTTTCTCTCCATGACGTCCTTTTGCGTGCCTTCTTTGAGTTTGCCTTCAATGGCTTTGAGAATATCCTCAACGGTGGAGGATTTGTCGGGGTTGAGGTCGCAGCCGATGTTGGTAAAGAGCGAGAAATTGCGCATGGAGTTGACACCGAACATCGGACGCAACGAAACGGGTACGGAAATTTTAATGGGTTTTTTGTTGCCTGCAGGGGCGCATTGGTACAAAGAATAAATGAACACCGCCGTCAGAAATTCCGTAATGGTGATGTTGTGCGCCTTGCAATAGGGCTTGATGTCCTCTACGGGCACGAGTCCCTGGAAAAAGCGGTTGTAATTCTTGATCGGCTTGACGGGATGCTGGTAACTTGCTTTTTCCTGCCGCGTCATGCCTTTTTTGCTTTTGTCGTAAAACTTTTTGAAACAGTCCTGCACTTCTTCTTCGGTGGGGGCGGCATGAATATCGGGGATCAGATCGCTGTCGGGGATCTCCACGCCTTTCAACCGCAGATACTGCGCGGTGAGGGCTTTGAGTACGGCAATGGTCGCACCGCCGTCTGCAATGCCGTGGAAAGTTTCAAGACAAAGGCGGCGTTTGTAGTAGATGATCTTGAGTGCGGGTTTATCCGTATACCATCTCGGTGTGGGCAGGGCGGGGTGCAGATGTTCTTCTTCCACCACGGGCGATTCGTTTGCTTTTTCCAGATAGGGCCAGAAATAACCGAATCGCAGTTGCACGAAATAAGACGGAAAACGCGGCATAATGTCCTGCACGGCCTGTCTGAGCACAACGGGATCGATCTCCTGCGTCAGCACGAAGCCGATGCGGTAGCCGCAGATCCACTGACGGTTGGACGAATACGGATAAATGGTCGCCGCATTGTCCAGTTCATACCATGTTTTGACGGCTTTATTCATTGTTTGCGTTCTCCCTGTTCTGTTTGTTTTTGGCGATCATACGCTTGGTGATGATGCCCGAAATAATGACGAATACCACGATCGCCACCACGGGAACAGCGGCCAGCCACGGCTTTTCACCGATGCTTTTCAGTGCCGTGCCGAAGCCCGTGTAAACGATCGCCAGCGGCAGCATACCGAGGTTTGCGCCGACTAAGAAGTTCTTGAACGAGATGTTCATAGCCCCGAACAGAAGGCTCGAAAGGTCACCGGGCAGAAGTCCCGAAAGTTTCACCACAAAGGCGGTCTGCATTTCGTTGGCACCTGCAAAATCGTCCAGTTTTTTGACGGCTTTGAATTTGCCCTTGAGCGTGTCCACCATGCCTGCACCCGTGAATTTGCCCAGAAAATAGGGGATCATCAGGCTCAGAAAGACGCTGATGAGGTTAATGAGCAGAGCCAAAAAGTAGTTGGGCATCATGTAACCGCAAACGGAAAACACCACCGCCGGCGGAAACACCAGTGCAAAGGACTTGATGACCGAAAACAGAATGATGCCGATCGCGATGGTTGCCGTGCCGCCCGTGATCATTTTGCTCAGTTGCGGAATGTTGGACACTTTGATGTCGTACTTCTGAATCAGCACGATGCACAGCACCACCATGGCGAGCATCAGCACGCCTGCGGCGATCTGCAAAACTTTTATGAGTTTGCCGTAGTTTTTTTCTTCCATTGTTTCATTTCCCCTCTCTTTGATTTTCTTATTTTACAGCAGTGTGCGGCCGATTGCAATGTCAAATTTTCAACAATGTGTTGATTTTCTTGCCGACAACACACGCAGGCTGGTGCAACGGGGAATAATGGGTGCGTGAAATTGCGGTTTTTGAGCAAAACAGCCAATCATGGGGACGGTGTCTGTGATTGACTCTATAATATATCCAAAACAGTCAATCACTGAACCGTCCTCTGATTTGCGGCGATTATTATACAAATAGGATTGCGAGTGGTCGTAAATCAGGGGACAGTTCTGCGCTTGCCCGTTGAAAACTGTTTCGGCAATCACAGAAACCGTCCCCATGATTGACTCCCCGACACCCCGATAAACTCCGATCTTCATTACCAACAGTCGTTTCGGCTCCCGCGACAAAGGCACGCGTACTGAACACCGATTGGCTGCCCTTAACCCGCAATGTTCCGAAAAAATCAAAAAAAACACCTTGAACAGGTGTTGACAGGTGAATGAAGAATTGCTATAATATAAATGAACAAGGCAGGCCGATAGACGGTCAGCCCTCCGAATTAAGACGAAATAACCGCCTCAGTTGGAAGCTGCTAAGGGCGGTTATTTCTTTTTTATGTTCGAGATGTATTTGAAGATCTCGAACACAAGAGTTGCGAGTGAAACAAAAAAACTTAACATAGGGTGACAGGAATAATCCGAACCCGTTTTTTACAGGCGGATTTCCGCCGATACTTCGTTAAAATACTCGAAAATCCACAAAGGATTTTCTGCGTTTTGTGCCTTGTCTCGCCAAAAATCCACACTGTAAAAAATCTACGACCTGAAAACGAGTTATTTTTATTGGATTTTTGGGGTTGAGACCGCAGGAAGGCTGTCGCCTTTCAAGGGTGAAACGCCGAAAAGACTTAAAAAGAACCGTTTTCGGGCGGGTTCGGATTATACCTGTCACCCTAAGGAAAAGTTCTTCGTATGTCATTG
Source organism: Clostridia bacterium (assembly GCA_017396895.1). GTDB lineage: Bacteria > Bacillota > Clostridia > Oscillospirales > Acutalibacteraceae > RUG806. The sequence continues at coordinate 762 of JAFQKN010000082.1, read as the reverse complement.
CGCATCCCCTCCTTTCCGGAGGGAAAAGAAGTACCCCTCCGAATGTCGGAAGGAAACCGCCTACCGTTATGGTCTGTCTTGTCCGTGTGTTATCATAACACATTCCGACAAAATTTGCAATACATTTCGACTTGGCGGGATACAGCCAATCACTTCGGACGGCAATTTATATCATCAACCGCCGTTTTTTGCATTCGCTTTTTTGCAAAAAGAAGTAAAAAGTTTTGTTGTTTTTTTGTCTCTTGTTTGGTATAATAAACCCATGAAACAAAAATCTTCTAAAAAAATAATCCATGATTACACAACGGGAAATTTAGCCCTGCAGATGCTTGTGTTTTCTTTGCCGTTCATGCTCTCGAACGTGTTGCAGGTGTTTTACGGCATTGTGGACATGATCGTGGTCGGTCACGTGGTGGGAAGCGACGGTTTGAGTGCCATTTCCACCGCCTCGCAGGTGTTCAATTTTATGAATATGCTGTCTTTGGGCTTTGATACGGGCGGCCAGGTCGTCATCGCGCTACTCGTCGGCGCAAAAAAGACCGATGCGCTGAAAAGGACCATCGGTACGCTGTTTACGCTGGTGGCGCTGTTGGGACTTGTGATGACGGTGATCGGTTTTTTGATCGCATCTCCCGTGCTTCGCATTCTCAAAACACCCGATGAAGCCTTCGATATGGCAAAAAACTACTTGCTGATCTGTTCGGCAGGTCTTTTGTTCTCGTTCGGCTACAATCTGGTTGCCTCCATTCTGCGCGGTGAGGG
>JAFQKN010000081.1 GCA_017396895.1 Clostridia bacterium | reverse complement strand
TCCCGCCATTGAAAGACTTAACATCCCAGAATATAATTGGTGGAACGAAGCCCTGCACGGTGTTGCAAGAGCAGGCACCGCCACCATGTTCCCGCAGGCAATCGGTATGGCGGCTTCGTTTGATGAAGACCTGCTGTTTGCGGTCGGTGACTGCATCGGCACCGAAGGCCGAGCCAAGTACAATATGCAGAGCACACGCGGAGACCGCGATATTTACAAGGGACTTACTTTCTGGTCGCCAAATGTCAATATTTTCCGTGATCCCCGTTGGGGCAGAGGGCATGAAACCTACGGTGAAGACCCGTATCTGACTTCCCGCATGGGGGTACAGTTCGTAAAAGGCATTCAGGGGAACGGTGAATATCTCAAAGCCGCCGCTTGTGCCAAGCATTTTGCCGTGCATTCGGGGCCGGAACCGCAGCGACACACATTCAATGCCATTGCATCCCGTAAGGATATGGAAGAAACCTATCTGCCTGCTTTTGAAGCCTGCGTAAAGGAAGCAAAAGTGGAAGCAGTCATGGGGGCTTATAACCGCACCAATGACGAGCCCTGCTGTGCAAGTGAAGTGCTGATGAATGAATATCTCAGAGGAAAATGGGGATTTGAAGGTCACTATGTGTCCGATTGCTGGGCAATCAAGGATTTCCATGAAAATCACAAGGTTACTTCAAGACCCGAAGAATCTGTCAAACTCGCACTCGAAACGGGTTGTGACGTCAACTGCGGCTGTACCTATCAGCGAATTCTGGATGCACATGCCGAAGGTATTCTTGACGAAAAATATATTGACCGTGCCTGTGTTCGTCTGTTTACAACAAGATTTATGCTCGGTTTGTTTGACAAAACCGAGCTCGACGAAATCCCTTACACCGTAGTCGAAAGCAAAGACCACATCAACCTTGCACACAAGGCAACCCGTGAAAGCCTTGTTCTGCTCAAAAACAACGGCATTTTGCCGCTGAACAAAGACAATATCAAAAACATTGCAGTTATCGGTCCGAACGCAAACTCCAGAGATGCTCTTGTCGGCAATTACCACGGCACTTCTTCGCGTTATATCACCGCCCTGGAAGGCATTCAGGACTATGTCGGAGATGATATCCGTGTTTATTATTCCGAAGGCTGTCACAAGTGGAGAGAATCCATTGAATTCCTTTCCAAGCACGACAAGCCCGATGAACTTGCCGAAGCACAAGCAATCTGTGAATTGTCCGATGTGGTGATTCTTGTGCTCGGTCTTGACGAATGGCTCGAAGGTGAAGAAGGGGATGCAGGCCCCGGCGACAAGACTTCGCTCTTACTTCCTGCTCCGCAGAGAATGCTCATGGATGCCGTTTTTGCAACAGGTAAGCCTGTTGTTTTGCTGAATATGACAGGCAGTGCCATGGATCTTCGCGTTGCCGATGAAAAAGCAGATGCTGTTGTGCAGTGCTGGTATCCGGGTGCAAGAGGCGGTAAGGATATTGCAGAACTGCTGTTTGGTGAATATGCCCCCTCCGGCAAACTGCCGCTTACGTTCTATGAATCCACCGAAGACCTGCCCGATTTCTGTGACTATTCCATGAAAAACCGTACCTACCGTTATTTTGAAGGTACACCGCTGTATCCGTTCGGCTTCGGTCTGACCTACGGTGATTGCTTTGCACAGAGTATTGTGGTCGAAAAGAACACAGATGCCGACGGCAATTTTGACGGAGTAACCGTGAAAGTCAATGTAAAGAACAACGGCAATGCAACAGCGGATGTTCTGCAGATTTACATCAAGGACGAAACTTCTTCCTTTGCAGTCCGCAATTGCAGTCTTTGCGGTTTCAAGCGAGTGGAACTTGCAGAAAACGAAGAAAAAGAAGTTGAAATCGTACTCAACAAACGTGCATTCACAAGTGTTGACGACGACGGTAACCGTGCGGTTTACGGTGACAGATTTACTGTCTTTGCCGCATTCTCACAGCCTGATGCACGAAGCGAAGAACTGACCGGACACAAGGCAGTCAGCGTAGAAATTATACTGTAAAAAAAGGAGAAAACACTATGAAAAAGATTAAAGTCGGTATTGCAGGTACGCGCGGTATGTCCACTCTTATGGGGCTTAATTCCATTGAAGACGTGGAAATTACAGCCGTGTG
>JAFQKN010000080.1 GCA_017396895.1 Clostridia bacterium | reverse complement strand
GTTGCCTGCATTCAGACCGGATCATATTCTTATATACAACAATAATAAAAAATATAGAATAAATGATTGTGTGATTGCGGTTACAACAAACGCGCTTTCAGACGGCAGTTTTCAGATGTTATTGCATCCGGATTTGGTTAATAACGCAGAAGATTCATTAAGGAGGTTGCATAAAAATGTTGCGAATCATTGATAGGGGAATCAGAAAACTGTTGTATCTCTTGCAAGGTACACAGACATTGCATTATGTCAACGGGCCGCAATCTTTGCCGCCGCCTCTTGATAGTGAAGAAGAAAGTATATATATCGACAGAATTGCATCCGGCGATGAATCTGCGAGAGAACCGTTGATAGTGCACAATCTTCGACTGGTGGTTTATATAGCTCAAAAATTTGAAAATACGGGAATATCGCAAGAGGATCTTGTTTCCATCGGTACAATCGGACTGATAAAGGCAGTTAATACTTTTTGTCCCGAAAAAAACATCAAATTGGCAACTTATGCGAGTCGGTGCATAAGCAATGAAATTTTGATGTATCTGCGCAAGACAGGAAACATACGAAGTGAAATCTCACTTGATGAACCATTAAATACAGATTGGGATGGTAACGAACTTCATATCGGTGATATGTTAGCCGATTTTGAGCAAAATGTTGGTTCTGATCTTGAAAATGAGGATGATATCAGACTGCTGATGGAATGTATAGAAAAACTTCCTGCTCGAGAAAAAGAAATCATTACTTTACGATTCGGGCTATATGGAAGTAAGGAATATACGCAAAAAGAAGTTGCAGATAAAATGGGAATATCACAAAGTTACATATCAAGACTTGAAAAGAAAATATTAAAGAGGTTGCGCACAGCCATTGAAAAGGCTGAAGCGTCATAATGAAACGGCTGTTGGATTTAGATGCAGAAGGCATTTTCTTCGCCCCGAAGCAATATATTGAAAAAGCGAGAATTCAAAAGAATGACTAAAAAAGTAAAACAAGCGGTTTTACACCTTGACATCGTGATTTAATAATAAAGAAGGTATTATTTCAAGCGAATACTTCGCCTGCAATAATACCTTCCTTTTATTTGATTTTTGGTCTGCGCTTTATGCTACAGCCGTTTCGGGATAATTATTTGTTTTTCTTTGCTTGCTTTTTTGCTTTCAGTTCAGCTTTATGAGCCTGTTTTTCTTCTTCAAGCCGTTTCTGTTCAGCAATTCTTGCTTCGTTTGCCGCTTCATCTCGTGCTTTTGCGGCGTCATATTGTACAGCAATGTCCTCAAAATGCGTATAGTTTTCACTCTGCTTAACAGTCTTTTCAGCATCGATATAGGGCTTTGCCGCACGGTTGAAATAAGCGTGTCTGTCCATTTCGGCTTTAGATTGCTTTTGAACAGCATTTCTTGCTTTTTTCAGATCTCTGATGCTGAGCTTTGCCTGTTTTGCCGCCGTCTTATCATTTTCACTCTGCGCTTTTTTGATGGCGAGATAAAGATTCTTGATTTCTTCATTGATTCTGTCCTCTTCATCAAAGTAACTCTCAAGCAGTGTAAAGTCGGGTTGAACAAAATCGGATTCATTTTTGAAATGCTTGCGAATAGTCTTAAAGGAAGAGATTTTTTTCTTTGCGATCTCAATTGCGTATTTGCGAATTTGTTTTTCTTCCTTCGTAGTTCTCGGCATCGCTTTTGCTGCGCGCAGATCTGCTTTTAACTGAACAAGATCGGCATTTTGAAGTCCGTGCAATCCTGCCGTGAGGATGATTCTGCTTTGTTCAAGTTCAAACTTGCCGAAAGCAGAAGAAAATCTGTCAAGTTCTTCGCAAACAAACTTTGCAATTGCGATATCATCGTTGCGATCCAACGCATCGTTCATTGCTCGCTTTGCCGCACGTCGCTCATTTTTGTCCTTAAGTTTTTTGTAAGATTTTTTGTCCACTACTTCGGGCGTTGCAAATTGCAACTCTCTTGCTTTTCTGATAATGCTGATTGTCTCAACAAGATCATGGTCTTTAATAACACCGTTTCCGTAGTCTTCGAACAACGCACGTACTTTCAAAACGCTGACCACAGAGCGCTGTTTGATTTCATTGAAATCATACCAAATATAAGGTATGACATTGAGGAATGCACCGAAAGCGGCCACGATGATCAACACTTTTAATAAACTTAACAGAATGGTCGGATCATATAAAGCGGAAAGAGCGTTGTTATAGTTGTCTTGACCTTCTGCCAACTGTTTTGCAAGTATTTCACCAACCGTTGTGCCGTCAGCCATAACCCGGGAAAGGATGTCGGGACGCGAAGTGACAATCGCGGCGTTTTCTTTCGTAAGACCGTTTCTCTCATAAATGATAGGAAGAACGGAAGATGTGAGCAACGTGATGACAGTACCGATCGTTGTTACTGCAGAGAACATCCCATCGATACGTTCTCCGGTTTTGTATTGCTGATAATCACGGATATCTGCTTGTATGGAGGGATTGAGAATATGCGCGAAAGAGCCCATAAACGCATTCAGATACAAGCAACCGAGCACAAGCCAAATCGTAAGATTGTTGATCTGCCTGCAAGCCGGTAACATCATCAAGATAAATACAACATTGAACAGATTTGTAATAATCAAGACCGCTTTTTTACCCCACTTGCGAATGCAAAACGGAGCGGCGAGCATGCCCCACAAGGATGCATTGCCGTAAACCGTAACAATGAGACTGTAAACATTGCCGGTACAAGCACCGCCGTAATTGTACAACCAAAACATAATATTGGTATAAGCGGATTCAAGGAAACCGATCCATGATGCAAGAGAAATGATCCAGAAATATTTATTTTTTGCAACTGCTTTGAGTGCATCAATGAATTTGATCTGCACAACATGCGTTTTTGCTTGTACGATTTTTTCTTCCGTATGCTTATATACGACAATGCACAGCAAAAGCCCCATGACAGTCAGCAGGGGATAGAGAAGTCTGTAAACACGGATGTCAGTTGTGTTGGAATGGAAGATGTTTTGAGCAATAATGGGAGTGAATAAATTCACAAGCGTGGGGGCCAGTGAGTATACGATGCTCTTTACAGATGCTACATCTGCTCGTTCCTGTGAGTTGGGTGAAAGTACGTGAATAAGGTTTTCATAAGAATCATAGAAAAAGTAATAAATAAATAGCAAAGCAAGATTTAATCCCATAATAATGGCACATTTTGCTACGTATGCTCTGCTTTCACCGAACAGCATTCCTTCACCGACGATATCGGGAAGTTTGTTATACGGGAACCAGACCATGAGGTTGCATATCAATGCCGACGGAACAGCCATAGTGACAATGTACGGTCTGTATTTACCTGCCTTGTTGCGTGTGTTATCAATGATATTGGCACGAATACCCGTCAAAGGAATATTTGCAAGAACAGCTATGACATACATCAAATACATATCGGTCGGATCAACACCGAGTGTGCTTGAAAGTAAAGTGTTATTTGTTGCCAACAAACAGGCATTGCCGAGGGTAATAATCATGTATGCGCCGATGCCGCCGCCTGAATATGCGGCGATTTCCTTGAACGTCATGTATCTGCCGATCATCGGTATCTTCCAATATACGCGTACGTCAGACAGAATTCCTTTGATTTTACTGATCAATGTTTCTACCTCCTGCAAGTGCGTGAACGGATATCTTACCGTCACAATATTAAACATTATTATAACATACTTATAGTGCGTTTTCTACTGTTTGATAACAAAGAAAACAATTTTGTAATTCTAAACAAAGATGACCGTTAATTTTAGTCAAAGCGCACATGAAAATAAATAAAAATAAAGCCGATTGTTCGATTCAAACAATCGGCTTTACATAAAGTTTCAGTTTATTCTTCGATCAATAATGTTTTGATCTCAAAGGGTCTGAAAGTAAGAGTGATTTCGTTACCGTTAACGGAAAGTTCTTCCTTTTTGTCTTCAAGCATATTGGCGATCCATGCTTTTTTGCAAGGACGGCTCAATTTGATGCTTGCACTTGCTGCCGTTCTCTCGCATTCATACAGACGGATTACATAAGCATTTTCGATTAATTCTGCCGGTTTGACCGCTTCACAGATAATACTGCTGTCTCCGCCGATTTGCAGGAATGCTTCGTTTGAAGTTGCTTTTCCTTGTACACATACGTAAGGAACATTCAGTTCGTAAGAGGGCTTAACAACACTATCGGCACTGAAAGATCCGTCATGCGGCAACAGGGAATATGTCATTTCGTGAACACCTTTATCTCCTGTTACGTCGGGATGTGTTCCGCCTCTGTGCAGTGAAAGTCTCAAATAAGCGTCGCTGACGGTAATGCCGTATTTACAGTCATTGAGCAAAGCAACGCCGAAACGGTTTTCGGAAACATCCGTCCATTTGTAGTTACAAACTTCAAACTTCGCCACTTCCAAAGAGTTGTTTTTGGTTGTAGGACGTTCGACATGACCGTATTGGATTTCGTTCTTTGCATTCTGCGTACGAATATCAAGATCAAATCCGACTTTAAGCAGGGAGTGCGGAGAGTTCCAATTAACAAGAGTGTGGAAATCAACACGAGCATCTGCTGCATATACGACCATATCCTGTGTCAAATTGCTGTTGCCTATTTTGAAAGTGGAGCGAAGTCTCATTTCTACGCAACCGTCGGACACAACTTCTCTGCCGACAAAGCCGTTCACAATCTGCAATCTGTCAACAACATCTGTTTCAAGATCCCAGTTGTCCCAAATGTTCGGAACATCTTCACCAAAGAGCAGGCAGTTCAGCGGAGCACCGTTTGCTTTGCGCAGTTCGCGTCCGCTATTTTTGTCAATAAAGGATTCAATGTAACCGTCTTTACCGAAGCGGATAACTGCAAAGGGGGTTTCCAGCGTTTCTCCGTCATATTTAAATACTGATGTATTTTCGGGGGCGGAGTCGGTGAGCGCAATGGTTTTTGACGCAAAGCCGTCAACAGAACCGACTGCTACTGCAAGGCATTCTCTGCCGCATACGTCAGTGTATTTCTGAGAGGGAAGGTCTGCAGCATATCCTTTTGCACCCTCAATGACAGCAACATCATCACGTGCAAAAGAAAGCGTATTGAAAAGTGTAACCTTAGCGGCATCGCCGTCTGTGAGCATCTGTGCATAGGAAAGAGCCTGTCCGTTTAAGTCGGCAATCAACTGATCCATCTCGGTGTTGTAATGTGTATAAACGGGTGTGATGCAGGTACCGGGAAGAATATCGTGGAACTGATTCTTGAGAAGAATCTTCGTCCACTCATCTGCCTTTGCACAACAAGGCTGGCCTGCGGCGACATTGAAATATTCCATGTCGCGTACGGCAAACTCGGCTTTTCTGTTTTTTCTCTTGACATCATGCATCTGCGTGAGAGTACCTCTGTGCAGTTCAAGATACAGTTCGCCGTCATAAACAGGAAGATACTCGGTTTCCTGTTCGAGTTCTTTCATAAATGCGCTGATTGTCATGTTTTCGATTTCAGGCATACCTTCCATGGAGCCGGCACGGCGCGCACTTTCAATCATGCCGTAAGTCGGTCCGCCACCACCGTCACCGTAACCGTAGGCAACCAAACGCATATCGGAAGATTCTTTCAGTGTGATGCCGTTTACTGCACGTGTAATGTCATCCACATCGGGGAAACAGTGGGTGATATTGAAATGGGTGAGAACTTCACTTCCGTCAATGCCTTTCCATTTGAAACTTTCAAACGGGAAGTGATTCATTTCATTCCAACCGATCTTGGTGGTGTAGAAGTAGTCAACGTCACAACCTTTCATGATCTGCGGAATGTTGCCGTTGTAGCCGAACGTGTCGGGAAGCCAGAAAGAGTCGGAGGTATAACCGAAGTGTTCTCTCGTGAACAACTGTCCTTTGAGGAACTGACGGATCATAAATTCACCGCTTGTAACATTGCAATCACATTCAACGTATACACCGCCGTTGGGTTCATATCTTCCTTCTGCTACAAACTTCTTCATGTCCTCAAAAATGGCAGGATAATATTTTTTCATCCATTCACAATGCAAAGCGGAAGACTGAATGAATTTGTACTCGGGATACTGACGCATAAGAGACATTGCGTTGCAGTATGTTCTTGCGCACTTGCGGATGGTTTCATCCACAGGCCAAAGCCAAGCAGTATCCATGTGACTGTGTCCGATGATGCCGACACGGCCGAAGGTGCGGCTGTTACCGCCTTTCTCAAAGAAAGCACGGGTGTGAACCAATGCTTTGCGCACACCTTCGTGAATTTCTTCATCACTGTAATGAAGCGGATAGAAGACGACACAATCAGCAACTTTATCAAGAACTCGCAAGGCTCTCGTCCGTGCAAAGTTATTTTTCGGAAGAACTTCACGGGCGGTCAGCAACTCACGAACATCAAACACGAAGTCTTTGATCTCCTCATCCATATAGCACAGCTGAATACCGTTGAATGTGTGCATATAATCCTTTTCTGCAATATCGGGATAACCGTAATTGTCAAACGGATGGCAATCCACGCAAAAATGACCTGCATAGCATTCAAATGCAAGTTCGAATTCGTCGCCTGCATTCGCATTGTCGCAAATCAGCAGTGCCGCATGGTTTCCGCCCACAAAATCATTTTTTGAATTGTAAAGTCCCATCGGCTTGCCGTTGATGAACAGCATCTGTTCAACGCCGCCGCAAGCGGAAACAGCGTACAATTTTTTACCTTGTGCCTCGGCAGGAACTTTAACGGTGCACAGGAACCAACGGTTCTGCCATTCACCGCCCCATTTGTCGCCTTTGCTTGCAGGCTGAAGACCGTCAACAGGCGGAAGGCGCAGATGCTCTGCACCGCAATCAAAATACTGTACATTTTCTGCTTCTCCGCAGGGAACAAAAATCTTTTTGCCGTAGATTTCAGTCAATGTTTCCAGTTTTTTATAGACTTTTTCTTTCAGAGGTTCGTTATACATACGAGTCTCCTTTCATAATTATTCTTATTTAGTATAGCACACGCATAAAAAGTTGCAAGTGGATAAAATGTAAAAATGTATAACAAAAATATGTGTAAGTTGACAATAATAAACCATTTGTTAAAAATAAGAGGATCTATAAAAAAATAACTCTTGCAATCATTCTTTTTCTGTGGTTAAATAATAATGTATATCTGTATATGGAGGATGCCCTATGAATAAAATATTTCTCAGAAATATCATCATCACCGTTGTCGTCATCGCTTTGATTATCGGCGGCGCGGTCGGCATAGTCGGCAAAAACAGCAGCGAGGAAGTATCAGGAAAAGACCAGTCGGTTGTTTCGTTGCAAGTGAATATGGGTGGTGTTGTAGGTGACTTGAGTGATACTGCCTCTGATCTTGTGACAGACGTGACGGGAGGAAACTTTTCTGTTGCCTCTGTTTTGGGGACCGTAAAGGAATTTGTGTACTCCGATACGATCGTTAATGTCATCATGTCACTTGCTTATCCTTTGCTCAAACAAGTGTTGACCGATCTCAATATGCTTGAATTTGCCCACACGATTGATTTATATTACAGCGGTCCTTCTTTGGCTGAACAACTCGGTGAGAATGCTTACACCTGTCTTGACAAGGATGGCACACGAAAAGCACTCAATGATGTTCTTAACAGTGTCGGTGATGATTGGACATATATGGACACAGAAGTTTCTTATACAAAAGAAAACGGTAGCTCCGGCACAACCACACTTTGGAATTCCATTGAATGGGGTGTAACCGATGAAGAAAGTTTCTTCACCGTAATGGGTGAAATGAGTAAGGGCTTGCGCGGTGTTCTTGAAGTTTGCATTCAAGGAAAAACACGTGTTGTTAACGTCAACGTACTTGAAGTTCTGCTTGATTTCGATGCAATTCCCATTCGCATGGATGCTGCGGATATCTATAACGAGTCCGAAAAAACCGGTTATGAACTTTGCCTTGTTCGACTTTTCAATATGCTCGGACTCGTCGAAGGTGAATATCCTTCCGTAGATGAATATTGCGGTTATACTGAAATTTCCGATATGTGGAAAGGCATTCTTCAGCCTGTTTTTGCTGCTGTTGACAAGATCACTCAGGATCCTATGAATAATCTCACTTCTTTGCTTGTCAATTTTGCAAATGCTGTTGAATCCGGAGAATTGGTAAACGGAATGCGTGCACTGCGAATGGATGCTAAGTTTAATCCGCTTGCGGCTCTTGTAATGGGATACGAAGACGGTTTGTTGTTTAATCTCGGTCAATCTTTGGTTGAGATGATTGAGTCCATGGGTATCAAACTTTCAGGTGACTTCAATACGCTTCTTGACAGTTTGCTGATCATGATTACGAAATCCGAAAGTGCAGATCTGCCGAATATGGATGTTGCAACATTGATTACCTGTGCAACTGCTGAAACGCTTACCAACGGAAATACATACTATGTTGCCGATGCGCAGAAAGTGACAGACTTTTTGATCGAGTATGTTGTACATGAAGGTATGATTGAAGCTATACTTCAGCATACATCTTTGGCAGGAACGCAAACAGCAACAGATATCGTTGCAGGTGTTGCGGACGGAAAAGCAGGTGTTATCAAGGCGATCAAAACACTGGCAAATGCTTTGCTATTCAAATAAAATATGAAAAAAATCTGACGGTGCAGATCATCTGCACCGTCAATTTATTATCCGATCAAAGTGTCAAAAATAAGCATCACACAAAAGCCGATCAAAAGGGAATAGGTTGCACCTCTTTCGTGCCCGTGGGCATGTGTTTCCGGTATCATTTCATCGCTGATAACATATAGCATCGTTCCGCCTGCAAACGCAAGTGCAAACGGCAGGATTGCCGATGATATACTGACAGCAAAGTAACCTATGAGAGTTCCGACAACTTCGACCACACCCGTTGCAAAAGCAATTAAAAAAGCCTTTGTTTTACTCATGCCAACCGCTAACATGGGTGCGATGATAACCATACCTTCCGGTATATTCTGTAGCGCAATGCCGCCTGCGATCGAAATGGCTTCCGAGTTGTTGCCTGTGCCGAAACCGACACCTGCGGCAATACCCTCCGGTAGATTATGAATGGCGATTGCAAGAATGAACAGCAAGACTTTGTTCAACTTTTCAGTGTTTTGCGGATGTGTTTCTTCGTTTTCGCCGGAGAGTCTGTGCAGATGCGGAACCAAACGATCGATTAGATTCAAACACACGGCACCGCACAAAACACCTGCAACAGTTATGAGTAATCTGAATTCACCGCCAAAAGACATTGACTCCTGAATAAGTCCAAACACAGCCGCACATAACATGATACCGGCAGCAAAGGACAGGATAATATCGTTGAATTTGTGAGACGGTTTCTTTATGGCAAATCCGAATAGGGCACCGATCACGGTTGCTCCGCCGACACCGATGGCGGTCAATAACACAATCTTCATATTGATCCTCTGAAATGGGTTATTTTGCGGTTACGGGAAGATCTCCAGGAAATTCCAGTTCACCTTTGACCGTCTCTAAACCTGCTTTTGCAAGATTTCCGAGAATCAGCAATGTTGCCTGCCAAAAGTTGCTTCGTGTTTCTTTATCATGATCGAAATAGCCGCGGATCATTTTGGGTACAGCGGGAACGATATTTTTCACAAAACCGGTCAGTGTCTGCGTGCCGGTTGCTTCAAAGCAATCATTCAGTATTGTTCTGAATCCGTTTACGTTTTCCGGGGTTGCTTCTTCAATGACTCTTGCAAACGCAACATCCTGCATTTTGCCGACTTTTGTTACATCGTTAACCGTAACAGGGATCGCTCCATCCAATTGCCAGGTACTGATATCGTGTTGCACAAGGCCCAACAACGGTACAAAACTCTTGACAACTTTGTAGTCATAATCGTGTTTCAGCATAAGGCCGAACATGGAACTGTCAGGAATATAATGACGGTAGCAGGGGAGGATTTCTCTGTATGCCTCACTCTCAATCAAAGCGGAATCGTTGAAACCGGGACCGTCATTATTGTACACACGCTTGATTCTCTTTCTTGTTTCGGGAGAGCACATCAATGCTGCGTAAAGTGCGAGGTGACCGCCTTTGGAATGTCCTGTTACGTAAATGTCGCCTTCAAGAGCTTTTGCGGCTTCTTCCAAATATTGTACCGTCAGATCGTGAGAACCGGTTTTCCCTTTCAATAAGAGGTCAAAATCTTCGATCCAACCGCAAATGGTGTCATCCGTTCCTCTGAACATGATGATGTTTGTTTTGTTCGGCAGAATAAATGTTGCCGCAGCAAACTGGACTGTATTATCTTTATCAAGTATACTGCGTACACCGGTAAGTTTGATTGCGGCAAAGCGTCTGCTGGAGGACATTTTTACAAGTCTGCGGCAGATGTGCTTGGGAAGAACAAGTCCTGCCGGAACCATTTTGTAGTCATGTAATGCATAAAAAGCCTGCGCATAGTGACCGAGTGTTTTCGGTTTTGATTCAAAAACGGAAGGCGCAACCTTTTCAAGTGGCATATAGAAAATATTGTTCAGTGAAAAATCATCGGCGTCCGTATAGGGAAGTTCTGCAAACGGAATATTTCCGAATTGTTCAATGTATGTAGTGATATTGCTCATATCAAACACTCCTTGTTATGATTTATAAAGTTATTATATATGAAATATTTACCGATAGCAAGACTTTTTATGCATAATTGGTAGCAATTGCAAGCAACATAAAAATTAAGGAGGCTACAAATTCTGCAATGAACAGGGGGGCAGTGAATTTCAGCCATTTTCGATAGCTGACGCCTACCATTCCGATGGCGATGATCATAATCCCGCTTGTGGGATACAGAAGATTTGTAAATCCGTCACCCAGGCAGAATGCCAAAATGACGCTTTGTCCAGTAATGCCGAGCATATTGGCAAGCGGAAGAATAACCGGCATCGTCAGTAATGCTTTGATGGAACCGCTACCGATGAAGAATTCCAGAGCCATGATGATAAAGAAAATGACGAGAATGCATATAAACGGATTCAGATGTTGAATGTGCTGATATGCACTGTGCAGAATTGTCGGCAGAATTAAACCTTCTGTCAAAACGTAAATAATAGCAAGAATCAGCACGAAAAAGGGGAGAATCGGCAGAATGGTCTTGATGCCCTTGCCGAAATTCCTGAAAAAGTCTTTTCGGCTCATCCCTGAAAAGCATGCGGCAAATACAGCACCTAATGCAAACATAACAGGCATGGCGGCAGATGAAATTGTGCCACCCATATCAAGAATAAAATCAAGAGCGATCAACAGAAATACACATGCAAGGCAAATACCGAATGCTTTGCTCGCTTTTGCGATTCGCTTATCCTGCATGGCTTCGCGGCAAATATCAATCGGATACTTATCGCGCATTTGCAGATCGCTTTCATAGGAAAGAGATTTTTGCGGATTCTTTTCAATTCGTTTGGCATAAAGAATCAGAAATGCTGTCAAAATTGCATAAACAACAAGAAAAACAATGACTCTGAATGTCAATCCGGAATATATTTCCAGCCCTGCCATTTTTTGAATGGTTACGACATTAAAAGGATTGAACGTTGCGGCTGTAAAACCGAAAGCAACGGCGATCAGGCTCATTCCCAATCCGACCAGTGAATCCCAACCCAATGCAAGCGAAATGGCTACTGCTATGGGAACAAGCGTGATGGCTTCTTCAAGTATGCCGGCAGTGGAACTGAGCAACATACAAATAAATACGATCAATGCGAGAAGGAAGTATTTTTTCTTTGAAAACTTCTCGACAACAATTCCCATAATGTATTTAAGAACACCGCATTCATCAACAATTAAGAACGTGCCGCCGATGACAACTACGAATACAACGATGATAATTCCGGTCAGGAAGTAATCATTCGCAGGATTCAATGCGAGAATGGGGGACAACAGTATTTTCCACCATGCAAGCGGCTGCTGATCTTCCAGTTGCACGTAAGAATCGGGATCGAAGATCTCAACTTCATCTACGATTGAAGATGATGTGTATTCACCCTGCGGAATAACATGAGAAAGCACGCCTGCCACAAGAATCAACAGCACCGCAAGAATGCTTATCATCAATACCGTCTTTTTGTTGAGTTGTATGCCTGCCGCAACGGCATTGTTGTCTTTTGTTTTTTTCTTATTCATTGTTCATTTCCTCTCTCCCAGATTTCTTGCCACTGTTACCAGAAAATCCTGAATATTGGTTACAAAACCGCAAACACTCAACGATCCTCTGTCAATGAGTTTGTTGACCGCAAATTCGGAGACGTCAACATTATAAAAGTACACAGGTCGGATTGTGTTGTCACTGTCAATATGATATGCAGGCGTCATGTTACCTGTTGCAATGGAATGCAATTGTGTGGCAAGAGAAATAACGGTCGTAGCCTTGCGGATGTGATTTCTCATGGTGTCCTGTGCATCGTAAACACTGTGAATCACGTCAGGCAACGGTCCATCATCACGAATGGAGCCTGCAAGCACGAATGGGATGTTACCGTCAACAAGTGCAGCCATTACACCGGAATGAATTTCATGTTCTTTGACAAAATCAGCGACACTGCCGCTTTTTCTGACAAGATTGATCGTGTGCAAATGATTGTAATGACCGTTGTACATATTCTTTTTTGTATAAATATCCTGACCAAGCGCGGTATTAAATACGGATGCTTCCAGATCGTGCGTGGCGAGTGCATTGCCTGCAAAAAGACAGTCGCAGTAGCCGTTCTCGATCAAAAAGCGCATAGCATTTCGGCTGTCGTAGTCAAACACACACGCAGGCCCCATAACCCACAGAATATTGCCGTGCTCTTTCTCATATCTTAACAGGTCGCAGAGTTTATCGTAATCGCGTGATGCGCTTGTTTCTCTTGATTTTCCGGTGCGGAATGCAAACGTGCCGCTTTCGTCTGTGATTTGCTGCGGATCCGTAAATCCGTCTGTGTGCACAAACACACCGTTTGTACCGTCGTCGCATCTTCCGCAGACGACCATGTCACCTTGACGTATATTGCGCATTTCAACCGCAAAAGGCTCATTGTTGCGAATAACAACACAGGCATCCATTCGGCTTTCGCGTATCAGTTTCCATTCTCCGTTGATCTTAAAATACTCGGGATAGATCGTGGTTGCGTAAAAATCAATCGGCACAGTTCCGTTGTCTGCAGGTCTGGTTGTAACATCGGGGGCGTTGCAGAAAGGTTCTGCATGAAAATCCGGGGCGGAATAACGGGGAAGTTCAAACATAATCGCTTACCTCTCTCAATTTCTTGCACAATCTTTTACACTATTCCCGAGAAGATCGGCCGCGTGCGGTAAGATGGGGCGGATGATATCACAGCATTCTTTTACCGCTTTGGGACTTCCGGGAAGGTTAATGATCAGCGTATTATTGCAAATGACGCTAACGGCTCTCGAAAGCATTGCATTTGGTGTATATCTTAAACTTTGCCTGCGTATTTCCTCACATATACCGGGCACAATTTTGTCGGCAACGGCAAGCGTTGCTTCCGGTGTGACATCACGCGGCGCAAGTCCTGTTCCGCCGGTTGTAAGCACCAGTTGAATTCGTTCATCCTTGCAAATATTTAGTAGCGCAGTCTTGATTTTTTCATAGTCATCCGCTATTATAGTATAAATAAGAGTATCACATAAATCCCGACAGGCTTCACTGATGGCAGGGCCGCTTAAATCTTCACGGGTGCCGTCTGCACTTCTGTCGCTGATGCATACTACGGCCAATCCTATCTTTTTCAACTTTATCACTTCCTCACGCTGAAGTATACCATATTTGTTTACCCAGTGCAAGTGAATAAACCGTTAATGTTCTCTTTTTTAACATAATTCGGCTGTGTTAGTTAAAGAGTCATTATATATTCTTCGAGTTGTACAGGCTAAGTCTGTTGATATGCCTTTACAGCCGATGGGTTTGAATGGAAACGCTCAAGCCTCCCGTATTGGAAAGGAGAAAAATTATGTTCAAAAAAATGTTAGCACTTTTGACGGTGATGTGTCTTGTGTTGTCTTTTGCCGCTTGTGTAAATGATAATGCGGATACACCGACAACCGAAGCAGGTACTCAGGATGTTACCGACTCTGCTGTGCTTGGCGAAGATGATTTTGCATGGTATGTTTCAGCAGGTGCCGGAATGGGAGCCACTCTGAATATGGCAAGTGAGAAACAGGCTTATGCTCTGACGGATAAAGCCACTTTTCTTGCCAATGAAGCAAATCTCGATCTTGAGATATTGCTTGAAAAGGGTGACGATATGAAGAATACCTATTCTTTGATCGCTGTGAATGCGGATGCTTTTGATGAAAGCGTTGGTATCAACACACAGGGAGCCAATGATCTGATTGATTGGATGCTTAGTAGTGACGCTCTTTCTCTGATCGCCGTATACGGCACTGACAACTACGGTCAGAATTTGTTTACGGTTGATGAAGCATACGCAGATCTTGTAACTGATATTTTACCTGAAAAAGAGCAAGATGCTGTTGAAGAACCGGAAAACAATGTCATACGACTTTCTACCACTACATCTGTCAACGATTCGGGACTTCTTCCGTATCTGATGGAATATTTTGAAGCCGCTACCGGTTACACCGTAGAAATTGCATCCGCAGGTACGGGTGCCGCCATATCCGCCGCAGAAAAAGGTGAAGCAGATCTTCTTCTTGTGCATGCCAAGGCTTCCGAAGAAGAATTCATTAACAAGGGCTTCGGTGTAAAACGCATACCGTTCATGTATAATTTCTTTGTGGTCGTAGGCCCTGAAAACGATCCGGCACAGATCGCTGACTGTGAAAATGCAGGCCAGGCCTTCCGAAAAATTGCCGAAGCAAAATCGGAGTTTATTTCCAGAGGTGACAACAGCGGTACGCATAAAGCTGAACTGAAGATCTGGAAAGCAATAGAAATTGCAGTTCCGACTGCTGAATAAAATTGATCGGCTGTCGCAACTGCCGAAATTGCGACAGCCGGATTTTGATTATGTTTGAATACTTAAAACAAGCGTTTACGCTTTTTTTTACAGGTGACGACTATTTATGGTCAACCATAGTTACGACCGCACAAATGACAACTGTCAGCACACTGGTTTCTGCTGTGATCGGATTGCCGATCGGAACAGCGCTCGGCAAGAATAGTTTTCGCGGAAAAGGTGTTTTGATGCGGTTCATAAATACATTGATGGGCTTGCCGCCTGTTGTGGCAGGTCTTGTTGTGTTTTTATTGTTCTGCCGTGTAGGGCCGTTGGGATCGTTTCATATCATTTATTCAATAAAGGCTATGATCGTAGCACAGGTGTTGCTGATTACCCCCATTGTGATCGGATTAAGTGCAAACTGTGCAAGTGCAAAAGCCGCATCTTTTAATGAAACCTGTCACGGACTAGGTCTTTCTAAAGGCAAGCAGATTATATTGTTGCTTATTGATTGCAGAGCACAATTGGTGAGTGTTGTTTTAACCGGATTCGGCAGGGCCATTGCCGAAGTAGGTGCCGTATCCATCGTAGGCGGTAACATACAAAATAAAACGCGCGTCATGACAACCGCCATTCAGTTGGAAACAGGAAAAGGAAATTTTGAATTTGCCGTTGCGATCGGCATTTTGTTGCTGACTTTATCTTTTGTTGTGAACAGTCTTGCTTATTCGTTGCAGGAGAAGATGAAATGATACATATACAGAATCTTGAAAAAAAGTATTCATCGGAGTTTACATTGCAGATTGATGAATTGCATATAGAGAAAAATGACCGTGTCGCTCTTGTCGGCGCAAACGGATCCGGAAAATCTACTTTGCTGCGGTTGCTGTCGGGTTATATAGCAGCAGATCAAGGAGATTGCGTCGTTTCCTGTGAAAAAAATGAAACAGGCTATGAACCGCAATCGCCGTTTTGTTGTAATTTGTCATTGCGCCGTAATTTAGAACTCGGAATAGACAGAGATAATAACAAAAAAGAAATAATTACACGTATTATGGAAAGTATCGGATTGACACATCTTGCGGAGCACCGTCCGAATGCATTGTCGGGCGGTGAAAAACAAAGAATGTGCCTTGCTCGTATGCTTGTAAAACCTTACCGCTTATTATTGTTGGATGAACCGCTGTCGGCAGTTGACATTGAACTGACGGAAAAACTTGAAGCGGTTTTAATGGATTATTGCAGACAAAATGATACTACCTTGCTCTTTTCCACACATCTGCCGTCTCAGGCGGTTCGGATTTCAAATAAAATGATCGTCATGCACAAAGGCCGCGTTGTTGAATTCGGTAATACAGCGGATATTTTACGGAATCCGCAAACTGAATTCGGAAAAGCATTTTTGAACAATTGGAGGATCGATAAATGCTGAATGTTGTAAATTCCGAACAGGCACAACAAATCATATCAAGCCATCTTCCTGTGTTTAACTGCACTGAAACGGTTTCTTTATCTGCCTGCATAGGCAGAATCTCTGCGCGGAACGTTTTCAGCACAGAGAATGTTCCGGCTTTTGACCGTTCGGTTGTGGACGGATTTGCGGTAAAGGCAAGCGACACCTTCGGTTGCTCACAGAGTTTACCGTCTGTATTGAGGCTTACGGACGAAGTTATCATGGGCAATGCCGCAAATACTGTTCTTGACAAGGGGACGTGTCAGAAAATACCTACAGGCGGTTGCTTACCGGACGGCGCAGATGCAGTTGTTATGCTTGAGTATTGTGAAGATTACAATGACGGATATATTTATGTCGGAAAACCGGCTGCAGTATATAAAAACGTTGTTCGGTGCGGAGATGACATTAAGGTCGGTGAGCCGGTATTAAAAAGAGGGGCGTGTATTACGGCGCGCAGTGTCGGTATTTTATCTTCACTCGGTATAGATTGCGTCACCGTGTATGAAAAAATAAAAATCGGTTTGATATCCACAGGTGACGAGATTATTCCATATACACAAACTCCGCAGATCGGACAAATCCGTGATATCAACACGATTTTACTGAGCGAGTTGTTGCTTGATAACGGCACGCAGATCAATCAGTATCCGATTGTTCGTGATGATATAGACGAATTGACACTTGCCGTCAAAAAAGCAGTATCTGAAAATGATATTGTCGTGATGTCCGGCGGCAGTTCGGCAGGAGACAAGGATGCGGCTTATGATGTTTTATCGCTGCTCGGGGAAGTATATTTTCACGGCATTGCGATGAAACCGGGTAAGCCTACAATGTTTTCCGTTGTTAATAATACACCCGTTTTTGCATTGCCGGGACATCCTTTAGCCGCCGCCTTGGTTGCTGAATTGTTCGTTAAACCGGCTCTTTATAAGATGCGTGATTCTGTTTTTTGCCCGATTACTCTTTTTGCAAAATCTAACGTAAAGATTCCGTCCGATCATGGACGGGAAGCGGTGTATCCCGTCGAATTGCAATACTGCGATAATGAAATTATGTGTACACCTCTGTATTCTAAATCCGGTGTTATTTCCGTCTTGCAGAAAGCGGACGGATATATCCGCATCGACAGAGATTGTGAAGGTGTCAATGAATCACAGACAGTTAAAGTGTATTTATTTGCGAGGCAGATATGAAGTATGAATATTTAACAAACACACCTGTTGCACAAGCAATCGGTATGTTGAAAGAGCAATTGACAGCCAACGGTTTTTGTTATAAAACCGAAACGGTGAAAACTGCTGATTCGCTTCACAGAGTCACTGCGACGGCTGTTTATGCCAAACGCTCTTCGCCGCATTATTGTTCAAGTGCGATGGATGGCATTGCAGTGCTTGCTGAAAATACCTTCGGTGCAAGCGAGGCAAATCCCGTTACACTCAATTCGGATCAGTTTGTTCGCGTGGACACGGGTGATGTGATTCCGTCGAACGCAGACAGTGTGATCATGATTGAAAATGTCATCGAGAATAAAGACGGCTCCGTAAGCATTTATGCTGCCGCAGTACCGTGGCAACATATACGACAAATCGGAGAGGATGTCAGTATGGGAGATATGCTTGCTCCTTCATTTACTGAGTTGACACCTTCTTTGATAGGTGCTTTTATGGCAGGCGGCGTATTGTCTTTTGAAGCTGTAAGACGTCCGGTATGTGCAATTATTCCCACCGGTGATGAAATTGTTTCTGCAGAAACTACTCTTGAAGACGGAGATATCCCCGAATATAATTCTGCTATTTTCTCCGCAATGCTGAAACAATGGGGAGCTGACAGCATTATTTATGAGACCGTCCCCGATCATATTGAATTGTTGAAGAAGGCGGTGACGGATGCTGCAGAAAAAGCAGATTGTGTTCTTGTTATTGCCGGCTCATCAGCAGGCAGAGACGATTATACTGCAACGGTTCTTAATGAATGCGGTTCTCTTGTTTGCCATGGGGTTGCTATGAAACCCGGCAAACCGACCATTCTCGGTCGCATCGGCAACGTACCGTTCTTTGGTTTACCCGGATATCCCGTTTCCGGAATCACTGTCATGAACACTTTTGTCAAGCCGATCATTGCATTACTTACAAAAAGAATCTTAACAGAACTGCCGACCGAAAGTGCGATTCTTTCAGGTAAACTGATCTCAAGTCTCAAATATGAGGAATCTGTTCGTTGTCGCGCCGCGAAGATCGGTGATGATTTCATTGCAGTGCCGATGCGTACGTCAGCCGGTTTGGTGAGTGGCTATTCAAAATCGTCCGCACTGCTGAATGTTGCACAAAATTGTGAAGGATATGAAAATGAAAGCGAGATTCAAATCGCTTTAAGGTATCCGAAATGGCAATTGGACACTGCGTTGATGATCGTCGGCAGTCATGATCCGTTATTGGATGAAGTTTATGATCTTATGCGAAAACAAGAAAACTCTTGTCTGGTTATGTCTTCTCATGTCGGCAGTATGGGCGGAATCATGGCTGTCAAACGGAATCAGGCGCACATGGGGGGCATTCACTTATTGGATGAAGAGTCAGGTATATATAATATACCATACCTTAAAAAGATGTTTCTTACTCAGAAGGTATATCTCATCCGCGGTGTCGGACGTTTGCAGGGATTGATCGTAAAAAAAGGAAATCCTAAAAACGTCACATGTCTCGAACAACTATCGGGAGGCATATCGTACGTGAATCGGCAAAAAGGTTCCGGAACAAGAATTTTGCTTGATTACTTATTAAACAGAAATCATATCGATAGCAGTACGATTTACGGTTATGAACGTGAAGAATATACGCACACAGCCGTTGCAGCTATGGTTGCATCCGACTCTGCTGATGTCGGAATGGGAATATATTCTGCCGCAAAGATCTATGATCTTGATTTTATTCCGTTGTGGAACGAGCATTATGACCTTTTAGTGTCCGAAAACGCATTCGATCAACCTTACGTGAAGTTATTTCTTGATGCATTAAGAAGCCACGAATTAAAGGACAGGCTGACTCAATTGGGCGGATACACCGTTGACGGAATCGGTGAAATTATAAATTGGAGTGAATAATTTGCAGTTTTCACATATAGACGAACAGGGAAAAGCAAATATGGTTGATGTTTCTGAGAAGGAAGTAACGGTAAGAACTGCACAAGCGCAGGCCGTTGTGAAAATGAAACCTGACACCTTACAAATGATTAAGGACAATTCATTAAATAAAGGAGATGTATTGTCTGTTGCTCGCATTGCAGGTATTTGCGGTGCCAAAAAGACTGCGGATCTGATTCCGCTTTGTCATGCAATACCGATCGAAAAAGTCAGCGTCGATTTTGAGTTCATGAGTGAAGATGCGTTATTGATTCAAGCTTTTGCAAAATGTTCTTATAAAACAGGTGTTGAGATGGAAGCACTCACGGCTGTAAGTGTTGCCGCATTAACTGTTTATGATATGTGTAAGGCTGTTGATCGGGGGATGCGAATTGAGAATATTTGTCTGCTCTCAAAATCCGGCGGCAGAAGCGGCACCTTTATTGCAAGCGGAGATAAAACAGACTTATGAAGGATACATTCGGAAGAACCGTAGATTATCTGCGATTTTCACTTACAAAACGATGCCAGCTGACATGTCCGCACTGTGCAAAAAATGAAGGCGGGTGCTTAAAAGAATCGGAAATGAAAACAGATACCGTTATACGCCTTTCACGTCTGTTTGGTGAATGCGGGTTTCGTAAGATCCGTTTTACGGGTGGCGAACCCCTGTTGCGTAATGATATCTGTGAAATTATTTCCGCTGTATCCGATATGCCGTTTTATGATGATATCGCATTGACTACCAACGGACAGTTGCTTGCATTGCTTGCATCTGATCTGAAACAAAGCGGCTTGCATCGTGTGAATATCAGTCTGAATACATTGAACGCGCAACGCAGTAAAGAGATGTTCGGTGCAGATTTGTCAAATACATTCAGCGGCATTGAAGCAGTTTTTCGTCACGGACTTACTCCGTTAAAAATAAATACGGTCATTTTGAAAGGTCAGAATGACGATGAAATTGCAGATTTTATTGCATTGGCACATGAGTACCCGTTGACGGTACGCTTTATTGAATTGATGCCTATGGGGGATTCCAAGGAAGAAGGCATCAGCGGTGCACAAATTCTGCGTATGTATCCGCAATTGCTTCCTGTAGAAAATAAAGCAGACGGGGTGGCGATGAATTACCGTGAATCGAATGCCAAAGGAACGGTTGGTTTTATAAATCCTATTTCATCTTGCTTCTGTGATTCCTGTTCTCGTATGCGTCTCACCGCCGACGGTACTCTAAGACCGTGTTTAGGCAATAATCTCGAAATCCCTTTGGTTGATGTGATGTACAACAATGATCTTATTAAGCAACGTATACAGGATGCAGTTCGTCAAAAACCTTGCAAGAACAGTTTTTCAAAAGCATTTATAACAAACAGAACAATGAATAATTTAGGTGGTTAACATGGCAAAAGTTCTTTCCGTTAATATCAGTACAGAAAAAGGAACAGTTAAAAAGCCGATCGACGAGGCGATTTTAATTGCGGAATTCGGCCTTCAAAACGATGCCCATGCCGGTAATTGGCACAGACAGGTCAGTTTGTTGGCAGACGAAAGTATAGATGAAATGCGTGCACTCGGACTTTCCGATCTTGATTACGGTATTTTTGCTGAAAACATCACCACGCGAGGTATAGAATTGCATACGTTGCCCATAGGCGCGAGATTACAGATCGGCGCGTGCATTCTTGAAGTCACACAGATCGGTAAGGAATGTCACCACGGATGTGAGATTTTTAAGAAGGTCGGTAAGTGTGTGATGCCGAAACGCGGTATCTTTGCAAAGGTTATTGTCGGCGGCATCGTCAAAGCCGGAGATGAAATAGTCATTGTATAATTCATATCATAAGAGCATTGTACTTTTATTTGTACAGTGCTTCTTTTTTTTGCCAACAATTGAAAAATTGCACTTGAAAACCGAACAATTGTTTGCTATAATAGAACAAACATTCGCAGAACATATATTCTGTTTATTATGGTGGTGATTAAATTTGCCTATATCGGAAACTTTCATTCAAAACATCTTATCAAATACAAAACTTGCAGAAAGGCACACTTTATCTGATAAAGTTTATGAAGATGAGCCGATCCTTATAAAGGCTTCACAGATGGCCAATTATACACCGCCGATCTACAGAAAAATGCGAGAAATTGCACTTAATAATCCGACTCTTCCGGAAAATGTATTATTTTATAAGCAAGCGAAATTTATGGAATCTGTCGAGGATGATTACGAATACAACGAACCGTTTTTGCGGTATTATCCAACATACCGCGCCTTATCCGACAAGCAATTGCGCGGTTATTTTTCGTGGCGAACAAGAGTCAGGAAGGGAGAGATCCGAAAAACATCTCTGTCTTTTGTTTACATATACATTTATGAATTGATCAACGGCATCGGGTATACAGATCCGACGGACGGATTTATGAAACTGTGCGAATTCTGGTCTTACTATTCGACTTTGGATCAACGTGCCGAACTTTATATGCACAGATGGCTGACAGACTTTTGTATTTATTATGATCTTCCGAATGATTATTTGCAACAGATTCCGAATGCAACACCGAAAAGTGATATTTCAGTATTGCTTGATTACACGAATGCGTCGGATGAAGCCGTCTTTCAAGCAATGATGCAGTTATCGTCTTATCACTTTGATTCTTCAAAATTTTTTCTTGCACATCAGAATGATTGTATATCGGTTGCAGCAGAAGTGTTTCGTGCGTTGGAACGTCATTATTGTAAGTATGAAGCGCTGCATAAGCGCGACCGCTTTTTCGGCAGCTACTGCGAAGGAACAAGATCTTTGTTTGCCGGTGCTGTATTTTACGATCATTTGAGGCGCAGAGATTATGCTTATAGCATCGGATCGATGCAACAATACATACAAGCCGGTGCACAGTTCCGTTACTCTGCTTTTTTACCTTTTACATCCAAAATGCAGCCTATAGGCGCGATCTTAAAAACTGTAGACAGCAAAATGAGAATAGCATATTCTTTTAAGCAATCTGTCAAAGATGGGAATATATCCGATGATTGGAAAAAGATCATTGATGAATGCATCGACAATTACTTATTAAAAAAGCGTTTTGAAAGCGCAAAACGCATTGAGATCGATCTGTCTGTTTTGCAGGGGATCCGTAATGACGCTCTGCTGACACAGGAGAAATTACTGATCGAAGATCAAACAGAAGATGAACCTTATGATCACGCAACAGAAGATGTTATGGAAAATGGAAAAACGCAACAATCGATCTTGTCGGCGGTGCAGATATTGTTTATTGCTTGTCTTTTGGAAAACAAAGACTTCGATGAATTACTAAAAGAAAATGCAACCGTCAGCAGTATTCTTGCAGATGAGATCAATGAATTACTCTTTGACATCTTTTTGGATCAAGTCATCTTTTTTGACGGTGATATACCGCATATTCAAGAAGATTACATTGATGAATTGAAAGGATATTTGAATTTATGAAAATACCTAAACGTATTGCACAGGTCATAATCAATGCACTCAACGGTGGTGTTGTTCCGCGAATCGGCCTGCCTTATATTACGGTCGGCAGAAAGGCTGAAATAGATGCAATGCTGCACGATGTTGATGTGATTGCCGACGGAGGTGCCGCATTTCGTTTTTTAATAGGTAAATACGGGTCAGGAAAGAGTTTTCTGTTACAGACGATGCGCAGTTATTGCATGGATCGCAATTTTGTTGTAATAGATGCCGATCTCTCTCCCGAACGGAGATTGCATGGTAATAAAGGACAAGGTCTTGCAACCTATAGGGAGTTAATTCGCAATATGTCAACCAAAACAAGACCTGACGGCGGTGCGTTGTCTTTAATTCTTGACCGATGGATTCAATCCGTTCAAACAGAAGTCGCAGCTGAAGGAAAATATGAAGTAACAAGTCAAGCCTTTTCTGCTGAAGTCGAAAAAAGAATCTACACCGTCGTTCAAACTCTCGATGAAATGGTGCACGGTTTTGATTTTGCCAAGTTGTTGACAATGTATTTTCATTCTGTTCGGAATGACGATGCAGATACAAAAGCATCCGTATTGAAGTGGTTTCGAGGAGAATACCAGAACAAAACGGAGGCGAAGAACGCGCTCGGTATCAATCTTTGCATCACTGACGATGATTGGTATGACTATCTAAAGCTGTTTGCTGTATTTCTGAAACGGGCAGGCTACAGCGGTATGTTGGTGCTGATTGACGAACTTGTGAACGTCTATAAGATACCAAACAGCATAACAAGACAGTATAATTATGAGAAGATACTGACAATGTACAATGATGTCTTGCAAGGTAAGGCTTCGCACATCGGATTTATCATGTGTGCGACTCCGCAATGCATGGAAGATAAACACCGCGGCGTATTTAGTTATGAGGCACTGCGATCGAGGTTACAGTCGGGCCGTTTTTCTTTGCAAACGAATGTAAAAGATCTTTTAGGGCCAATGATATATCTTGAACCCCTGACAAACGAAGAAATGCTGATACTCGTAGAAAAACTGCGTGATATTCATGCGGTGCTGTACGATTATCCTGTTCGTCTGCAACAGCAAGATCTGATTTACTTTATTCAGATCGAATACAGCCGTATAGGTGCGCAGACGAATATAACACCGCGCGAAGTGATACGTGATTTTATAGAATTATTAAATCTTCTGTTGCAAGACTCAAACATTACAATCGAAATGATTTTGCGATCCGCAGACTTTTCTTTTGCAAAACCTGCATTACAGGAAGATTCGGATGGTTCACCATTCGCTGAATTTGAGGTTTAAGATGAACGTATTTGATCGTTATGCACCTTTCATTCAAAGTTATATCTATTCAAACGAGTGGCAAAATCTACGTGCCGTACAAGTTGCGGCAGGGGAGGCTATATTCGGTTCGGATGACCATGTTCTGCTGTGTGCATCCACCGCATCGGGAAAAACGGAAGCAGCATTTTTTCCGATACTGACTCTTTTTGCAGAAGATATGCCCGCATCTGTCGGTGCATTGTACATTTGTCCGCTGAAAGCGTTGATAAATGATCAGTTTGGAAGACTCAATGATCTTTGTGCGGAAGCAAACATTCCCGTCTGGCACTGGCACGGAGATGTTTCACAGTCACATAAAAACAAATTGCTGAAGAATCCTTCCGGAATTCTACAAATAACACCCGAATCACTGGAAGCGTTGTTGATGAAGAAACACGCATATCTAGGTAAACTTTTTCATGATCTTCGCTTTGTTATCATAGACGAAGTGCATTCCATGATGCGTGGCGACAGAGGCGGTCAAACACTCTGTCTGATCGAACGGTTGTCAAAACTTGCAAATGTAAATCCGAGACGGATCGGTTTATCTGCTACACTCGGTGATCCGCAGACTGTCGGTGAATATTTGGCAACAGGAACGGGACGGAAAACCTTTGTTCCGAATATTGTCGGTGTACCTGTAAAATGGCGCATATCCATGGAGCATTTTTTTGTGCAACAGGAGAATGCAACAGATGCAGGAGACTCAGCAGAAGCGTTGCCCGCGTTGTCACAACCATCGGATGAAGCCCCTGCCTATGCCGATCCCGGTTTTGCATACGTTTATAATCATACACGTGACAGAAAATGTCTTGTTTTTGTTAATTCACGTGAGGAATGTGAAGCAGTAACAACTACTTTGCGCGGATACTGCGAGAGTAATCATGAACCTGATCGTTTTCTGATCCATCATGGAAATCTTTCTGCATCTTACCGTGAAACAGCCGAATCTGTTATGAAAGATGAAGAACAGTTACAAACAACAATTACCACATCAACGCTTGAATTGGGAATTGATATCGGACGCTTAGAACGAGCTTTTCAAATTGATGCTCCTTTTACTGTTTCTTCGTTTTTACAACGTCTCGGCAGAACGGGAAGACGTGATATGCCTCCTGAAATGTGGTTTGTTATTCGCGAAGATATGCCCCACGCACGTGCTATGTTACCTGAAACGATCCCATGGAAACTTTTGCAAGGTATTGCCTTAATCCAGTTGTATCTTGAAGAACGCTGGGTTGAACCGCCGAATCTCAACCGTTTGCCTTTTAGTCTTTTGTATCATCAAACCATGTCAACACTTGTTTCATGCGGAGAACTGACACCGGCCGCGCTTGCTTCAAGAGTATTGACACTAAAAAGTTTTCACCGTATAACGCAGGAAGATTACAAAGTATTATTGCGTCATCTTATTGAGACCGGCCATATTCAGCGTACGGAAGAAGGTGGATTGATCGTAGGTCTTGCCGGCGAACGTCAAGTCAATTCATTCAAGTTTTATGCGGTATTTCAGGAAAGTGAAGAATATACAGTGCGTTGCGGCTCACAGGAACTCGGTACACTTGTCATGCCGCCTCCTGCAGGTGAAAAAATAGCCATTGCGGGCCATGTATGGGTTGTTGAAGAAGTCGATCATAAGCGCAAACTTGTGTACTGTGAGCTTGTCAAAGGAAAGGTACCTGCATATTTCGGAATGTGTCCGGGTGATATCAATACAAAGGTATTGCAACGAATGAAGCAAGTCCTGTCGGAGGAAAGATCTTATCCGTATTTGATGAAAAATGCGGCTGTACGACTGCTTCATGCGAGAAATACGGCATTACATTCATTTCTTACAAGGGAGCCTCTGATTCATCTCGGCGGTCAAATGTGGTGCTTGTTGCCATGGCTCGGTTCATACGCATTTTTAGCAATGGAGCGATTCTTAAAAATCAAATGTGCGAATCGTCTCGGCTTGACGGGACTTGATTCATGTCGTCCGTATTATATGCAATTTACGATGAAAGCAACAAAGGAAGAATTTTACAAAGTCTTGCAGGAAGAAATCAATAAGGACTTCGATGCATTGGAACTTGTATATGAAAGGGAAGTACCGGTTTTTGAAAAATATGATGAATTTCTTCCTGCGGAACTTGTGCGTAAGGGATTTGCATATGGAATATTAGACCTTGAAGGGATGAAGAATTGCATTCTTTCCTGGTCCGTATAGAACAACGGGATGCGAGAAACTTAAAAAAGTCTCTTGCATCCCGTCAGAATTATTGAATGGCCCATTGAATCAGTTGTTGCGTGGCAACGTAACGCGATTCATCTGATTCACAACCTGCTACAAAGATCAACAGATCAAAATTGCCGTCGTTATATGACGTCAGCAAACAGGTACCTGCATTGAGAGTCGAACCTGTTTTCATCCCGTTTACGTACGGAGAATAGAAGATACTTTGCGGATCCAGAAAATGATTGGTATTTCTCCATGTGATCGTTTCCCCCGTTAGAAAAACGGAGTATTTTTCCAAAGTACCCGTAATCATACTGATTGCGCTGAATTTTTTTGCCTGTAATGCAAGCGCGAGGATATCTTCAGCTGTTACAAACTGATTCTCTGAATCATAACCGTCCGGACTTGTAAATTGACTGTCTTTCATTCCTATCTGTCGTGCATACTCATTCATCAGTATTATAAAATGATTGATTGCTTCGTCATCCGTCATGCTTGCTTGGCTGTTTGCACGTCTTGCAACTTCAACGGCGATCGTGTACGCCGCATCGTTGCCCGATTGAATAAGCAAACCGTAAAGTATATCCAGTACGGTCAGTTTGTGGCCGGGTAATATAAAGCAAAGACTTGAGTTTGGTTGCACTTTGAACACTTCATTGCCTGCGGTCATGGACTCATCGGTGCTGAAGTATTCAAGAGCAAGACAGGCTGTTAAAAGTTTGGTGATGGACGCAGGTGCTATACGTTCCTGCAGGTTTACCCCTTCAATCATTTTATGATTTTTCAAATCATAAACAAATGAACATTTTGCAGTGATTGTCGGAGGGGCAAGCGTCGGCATTTCGACGGTTGGCGGCTCTGTGATCTGCGGAATTGTTATTTCTTCGGTTGTAGGATGTGATGTTGTCTGCGGAGTCGGAACATTTACCGAGCAAGATGTGCAACTGACAGTTAATATTATGATTGATAACAAATATATAATTACTTTTTTCATATTGTAGTACCTGTAATTTTCTGTATAATAACGCAAAGTGAGTTTTCCGAACGGAAATCAATTTTTTTTCGAGTACAAAGTATTTTCTGTTTCCATATTTTAGTTCATATAAATCACATTCCTTACTTGATTTCCGATATCAACCGTTTTGCATTGCTATTATAACAGCATCCGATATGCAATACCCATGTTTTATCAAAAGACAGTATGTGATTTTTCTTAACAATTTCTTACGAAAAACAAACAGAGCAATTTTGTTCAACAATTACAATCTGCAGGTAAGCATACTTCAAATTCGATCGTTTCATTATCACTTTTGGCAGTTATTGTACCGTTGTGAAGTTTCACGATCTCTTTCGCAATTGCAAGGCCCAAGCCTGCACCGGCATTATTGGTACTTCTTGCTGAGTCCAATCTGTAAAATTGCTCAAAAATGCGATCCAGTTTTTCTTGCGTAATTGTAGTGCCGCTGTTTATAAATCTGATGGATGTAAATGATTCATCCTGTGAGACAAGGATCTGAATCATACTGTTCTCAAAGCAATAATTGACAGCATTTCTCAAAAGATTCTCAAACACCCTTTGCATTTTATCTGCATCACAACGAATCATTACATTTTGTTCAATTTCAAGATTACAATGAAGATTTTTGCTTGTCAGCATCGGCTTGAATTCAAAAGTCAGTTGTTCCAGCAACCTTGTTAAATTTACAATGCTGAAATTCGGTATAATTTCAGCAATATTGTAGCGAGTGATCTCAAAGAATTCATTGATCAGATCTTCCAACCTTTCTGCTTTTTCAAGGGAAATGGAAAGATATTTTTCTCTGAGTTCTTCTGATATTTTACCTTCATCGCGCAGCAATGTCAAATATCCGATCACTGAAGTCAAGGGAGTTTTTAGATCATGTGCAAGATATACTATTAAATCGTTTTTTCTTTTTTCTGCTATCTCTGCAGTCAATCTTCGTTGTTCAAGAGTATGCTTGATGGAATTGAGTTTGCTTGCAGTTGACGACAATCCGCTTGTCAGAACAATTTCATCCGTATCTTCTTCTATCAAGGAGTCGATCCCGCGATTGATCTCTTTGAAATACTTCGTAAAACTTTTCAAATAGATACGTAAGATTACAAGAAAGACTGCAATGATTGCTATCAGGATATAAAGATCCATGTAATTATTTATGAAGCGTTGATACACCTCTAAAGCCACCTCATAATCGTCAAAAAAGAAAGTATGAAAGAAATCAACGATCACATTTGCAAAACGACCGTTCAGAAAACCTTCATAGACGGTGTATATTATAACAACTGATATAATCAACATGATCGCCGTTTTTAAGAGGATGCTTGTTTGTAATTGTTTGAAGTCATCCTTGGACTTCATCATATTTTTAATTTTATTCAACTGTGTATCCAACTCCCCATACGGTTTTTATGAACTTGGGCTTTCTTGGAGGTTCATTTAATTTTTCTCTCAATCTTCCTATATGCGTCATCACTGTATTGTTATTGTCAAGGAATTTTTCTCCCCACACATTTTCAAATAACTCCTCGGAAGATATGACCTTTCCTTTGTGTTCACACAGATACAGCAAGATGGAAAACTCAATTGGCGTCAATTGTATTTCTCGTCCGTACAGAAAACATTTATGCGAGTCCTTGTTAACAGTGAGGCCCCTGACTTCATATTCAGTAATTTCCGCTGTTTGTTTTTCTTTCAATACGGCATTGTTATAGCGAACATATCTGCGCAATTGTGATTTTACTCTTGCAGTGAGTTCCAACGGATTAAACGGTTTTGTTATATAGTCATCGGCTCCGATGGTAAGACCGAGAATTTTATCTGCATCTTCGACTTTTGCCGTTAACATAATCACAGGATAAAAATGCTTTTCTCTGATCGTTCTGCAAATTTGAAATCCGTCAATGTCGGGCAACATAATGTCTAATATTGCCAGATCAAAATCTTGTCTGTCAATCCATTCAAGTGCATCTGTCCCGTTATAGCATTTATGTACAGTGTAACCGTCATTTGTAAGATAGATCTCAATTAAGTCTGCAATCTCTTTCTCATCATCCACGATCAGTATACGTTCATTCATTAGCAAAACATCTCCTGCCGTAAAGTATCAAGTCTGTATTGCTATTTACCATATCATAATCTTTCCAAAATTGCAATGAACAGATTTGTAAATAAGTTAAATGAAAATCTGAAAATGAATGTTTACATTCACAACTATAAATGTTATAATAGTATTATTATAATCAGGAGGTGCTTATGAAATCGTTTTTCTTGTTCTCTAAAGAAACAAAAGGTGAAGG
Organism: Clostridia bacterium; assembly: GCA_017396895.1. Taxonomy (GTDB): domain Bacteria; phylum Bacillota; class Clostridia; order Oscillospirales; family Acutalibacteraceae; genus RUG806. The sequence continues at coordinate 5,473 of JAFQKN010000080.1, read as the reverse complement.
ATACGTTCCGAACAATGAGATCTTTGCACTTGCGTCCGGTCTGACCGGTCAAAATCTCACATACAGTTATACATCGAGTTGGTTAAAGTATTTCTGTGTGAATATTTTGCACATGGATCCTGCAAAGGTAGGCGGTATTTTCTCGCTCAGCCACGTATGGGATGCAATCAATGATCCGATTGTCGGCGGATTTGTGGACAGAAGAAATTATAAAACCGGCATGAAGTTGCGTCCATTCTTACTTTATACCCCTCCGTTTCTCGGCATCCTTGTTTCATTGATGTTTATAAACGTCAATTTCAGCGAAAACGGAAAAATAGCATACATACTTGTTTTGTATTTCTTGTTTGATCTGTTCTATTCATTCCAGGATGTCAGCCTTTGGGGTATGATCGCCCTGTCATCACCGCACTCGCAAGAACGATCACGTGTGGCACAATGGGTTTCCATCGGTGCAGGTGCAGGCGGCGCTCTTGTCGGCACATTCCAGCAGGTGCGTTCGATTCTGACGTCTTTTGGAATGACCGATGTGCAAATCTTTTTGATATGCGCATTTGTGTTCGGCCTCGGTGGTGAATTGCTTTCTATGAATGCTTACAGAATGAAAGAACGTATTCATACCGAGGTTCCAAAGGATGAGAATTTGTTGACATCACTGACCATTTTGCGTCACAATCCCACATTGCTCCTTATTTCTCTTGCCCGTTTTTCACAAGGATTCAGCCCGAAAGTACAGAATGCGTATTTCTTTGAGAATTGCGTGACCTTAAAAGTCGGCAATAGCACAGTAAACGGACAAACTGCTGAATTTATGTACGGTTTGTTTGCAGGAATACCCGGTACATTTGCTATGTTCTTTGCAAATAAAATTGCAGATAAGATCGGAGGCATGAAGCGCATTCTGCTTTCTTCTCAAATATTTGCGATCGGACTTCGTGTTTTGATTTACTTTGTCGGATATAATTCTCTTCCCAAGTTTATTATAATGACCGTTCTTACCTCACTCATCAATCTTCCCGGCAGCATGATGGACATTGCACACAGATCACTGACGAGTGACTCTATTGATGAAGTGGAATATAAGACAGGAATCCGTTCAGAGGGTGTTTCATTCTCCATGCAGAACTTCACGACCAAAATGACAAGCGGTGTTTCTTCTATTATAGAAGGACAGTTGCTCAAGCGTCTGGGCTACGACAGTTATGCAAAAGAAGCAGGTCTTGCGCAAAATGAGACTTTCATTAAATGGCAGTGGCCGATGTTTGTTTTAGGACCTGTTGTCGGCGCTGTATTATACCTTATCATTATTTGCTTTGTGAAGGATAACAAAGAACGCAGAGACGAAATAGAACAAGCATTGAAAGAACGCCGCAGGCTGTTAGAAGAAGAAAAGGCTGCCGTTGCGGAACAATGACATTGATATAAATATGAGTACAGCGCACATTGTTTTGTTGCAATGTGCGCTGATTCTTTATTTGATTGTAAACAGTCTCAGAGACTCGCAATCAGATAATAAGAATTATTAAGGGCTATCAGATTAACTCGGAAAAGATCTTTTCCTGTGTTGCGCAAGATCTGTTTTTCGTTGATCGTTACCGGGAATCAGCATACGTAAGATGCGTGTCGGTCATGTGAAGAAACTGAAACGTTTTATTTGCTCCAACGATAATTACATGCTCATAAAAATTCATAATGTAATCCTCAAACAAAAAGACTTGCAAAGAAACCAATGCAAGTCTTTCATCATAATATTAAAGTGCACGAACTGCAATTACATTATCAATGTCTCTTACTGACTCAAGAACGGTCGTGACATCTTGATCAGAATCGAATATGCCATAGAATACATCACCGCGAAGTGCACATTCACAAGAATTGACAGAAATACTGTTGGCATTCAAGAACGCAATGATCTGTTCTTGAACATCGGCAGAAGCAATAACTGTCATTCTGTTCGCACCGTCGTTTTCTTTGCTGATGCAGGGAAGATTGACGGAATTTACAACATTACCCTTTTCAAGATATGCTCTGATCTGCTTTGCTGCCATAACAGCACAGTTCTCTTCCGATTCGGGAGAGGATGCTCCCAGATGCGGTATGGCAATGATACCGTCTACGCCGAGTTGTGCGTCGGTGGGGAAGTCAGTAGCATATGCGGCACACTTTCCGCTTTCAACGGCTTCAATGATATCAGCCGAATCGACCAATTCACCACGTGCAAAATTCAGAACACGGATTCCGTCTTTTGCCAAGGCAAGCGAGTTTTTATTGACAACTCCTCTGGTTGCATCATTCAAAGGTGCGTGAAGCGTAATATAGTCAGCAGTCTTAAACAGATCGTCAGCATTTGCCGTCAATGTGACGGATTTATTGAGTGCGGCTACCGCTTTGTCTGAAATGTAAGGATCATAACCGATGACGTTCATTCCGAGTGCAACTGCAGCATTGGCTACAAGCACACCGATCGCACCCATACCGTAAACACCCAAAGTTTTTCCGAGAATCTCCGGACCTGCGAAATTGCTCTTTCCTTTTTCTACCAACTTACCGACTTCTGCACCGTTTCCTTTCAGCGTGCGGCACCATTCAACAGACGGAACAATGCGGCGAGACGTGAGAAACAGTGCACAAATAACCAGTTCTTTAACAGCATTTGCGTTTGCACCGGGCGTATTGAATACACAAATACCTTTATCGGTACAGGCTGAAACAGGAATGTTGTTATAACCCGCGCCGGCTCTTGCAACAGCAAGCAGGGAAGACGGCAACTCCATATCATGCATAGATGCAGAACGAACGATCACGGCGTCCGGCGTCTGTGTGTCGGCAGAGCAAACATATTGACTGTCGAAGCAAGCAAGACCTTTTTCGGAAATTTTGTTGAGTGTGAGAATTGTGTACATAATCAAGAACCCTTTCTTAGCTGTTGGCGGCTTCAAATTCTGCCATAAACGCTACCAGTTTTTCAACACCGTAAATCTGCATTGCATTGTAAATGGATGCACGCATACCACCGAAAGATCGGTGACCTTTCAGATTCACAAAGCCGGCGGCTGTTGCTTCTTTTACAAACTTGGCATCCAGTTCTTCGTTGCCGGTCACAAAGGGAACATTCATAAGTGAACGGTCTTCCGTTGCAACGGTAGAATTGAACATTTTGGAATTATCAAGGAAATCATAAAGGATCTTTGCCTTCTTGCAGTTGTTTGCATAAACAGCCTCAATGCCGCCTTGATCTTTGATCCATTCAAGCACAAGTTTGCAAATATAAATGGTATAGCAGGGAGGCGTATTGTACAAAGAGTCATTATCAGCCATGACTTGATAGTTGAGCATGGTCGGAGTGATATCCATGGCATTCCCGAGCATATCTTCGCGAATAATAACGACAGTTAAACCGGCAGGTGCAATATTTTTTTGTGCACCACCGTAAACAACAGCAAACTTTGAAACATCAATGGGTTCGGAGAGGAACATGGAAGAAATATCAGCAATCAGCGGAATATCACCGACTTCGGGAAGCGACGCAAATTTAGTGCCGTAAATCGTATTGTTCATGCAGATATAAACATAGTCGGCATCTTTGTCGAAATCATCGGCTGTAGTCTTCGGAATATAAGAAAATGTCTTATCTGCAGAAGATGCAACAACTCTTGCTTCTCCGTATCGGGCCGCTTCTTGATAGGCTTTCTTTGCCCACTGACCGGTAATGATGAAATCGGCCTTATTATTCTTGTTCATAAAGTTCATGGGAATGGATGCAAACTGGGTGGATGCACCGCCCTGAAGGAACAGAACTTTATAGTTATCGGGAATATTCATCAGTTCACGGAAAAGTGATTCCGCATCTTTTATGATCTTGTCAAATGTTTTGGAACGGTGAGACATTTCCATAACAGATTGGCCGCAACCCTCATAATCAAGCATTTCTGCTGCTGCCTTTTTGAGAACTTCTTCCGGTAACATGGAAGGACCTGCGGAAAAATTGTAAACTCTGGACATAATACTAAACCTCCAAAAGGAAAAATAAATTATAAATGTTCTTCCCAATCACAAGCACGTGTAACTGCTTTTTTCCAGCCGGCATAGACCTTATCGCGCTCTTCCTGATCGAGTTCAGGTGTAAATTCACGGTCAACTTCACGGATTTGTTCGATCTCGTCTTTATTATCCCAAAAATTAACTGCCAGACCTGCAAGATATGCGGCACCGAGAGCAGTGGTTTCGACTGTCTTGGGGCGATTGACCGTAGTTCGGATCATGTTTGCCTGGATCTGCATCATAATATCACTTACAGAAGCACCGCCGTCAACTCTCAATTCTGCGAGAGTGATGCCCGAATCTGCAATCATGGCTTCAAGGAGATCTGTCATCTGATAAGCAATGGATTCAAGAACAGCTCTTGCGATGTGAGCGCGGTTGGTACCTCTCGTCATGCCGACAATGGCTCCTCTTGCATACATATCCCAATAAGGCGCCCCCATGCCCGTAAATGCAGGCACAAGGTAAATGCCGTTGGCATTCGGAACACTCTCTGCAAGTCTATCACATTCGGGGGCAGATTTTATGAGTTTGAGTTCATCACGCAACCACTGAATCACACTGCCTGCATTAAACGCACTGCCCTCTATACAATACTCAACTTTACCGTCAAGTCCCCAAGCAATGCCGGTGATCAGATTGTTGCGGGAATGCACACGCTTATCGCCCGTGTTCATAAGCAGGAAACAACCTGTTCCATAAGTATTTTTTGCTTGGCCCGGATTAAAACAAGCTTGACCGAACAAGGCAGCCTGCTGGTCACCGATTGCCGAGCAGATCGGAACACCGGCCAAAGCTTCTATACCGGGAATGCCGGGTGCAACAGCACCGTAAACCTCACTGGACTGCGCAACTCGGGGGAGAATATTCATCGGTATACCGAGTTTGTCACAGAGGAATTTATCCCATTTTAAGGTATCCACATCAAACAGCATGCTTCTAGCTGCATTGGAATAATCAGTTACGTGAACTCTGCCGCCGGTCAAATTCCAAATCAACCAAGTGTCAACCGTGCCGAATAACAATTTTCCTTCATCGGCCAGTTTTCTTGCTTCAGGAACGTTTTCAAGGATCCATTTAATCTTTGTTCCCGAAAAATAAGCATCAATGATGAGTCCTGTGTGTTGTTGGATGTATTCCCCCAAGCCTTCTGCTTTTAATGATTCACACATTTCAGCAGTTCTGCGGCATTGCCAAACAATAGCATTATAAACCGGTTTACCGGTGGTTTTATCCCAAAGAATCGTGGTTTCTCTTTGGTTTGTGATACCGATTGCGGCTATATCTTTTGCTTCTATTTGACCGTTAATAAGTGCATCGGCAAGAGCACGAAGCTGACTTTTCAGAATATCATCAGGGTTATGTTCAACCCAACCGGCCTTGGGATAGATCTGCGGATACTCATGTTGCGCTTTTGCAACAATACCACCCT
>JAFQKN010000079.1 GCA_017396895.1 Clostridia bacterium | reverse complement strand
TGGCAAGCACATCCAAGGGTGCGTTTTCGACCTTCTCAAGGATTTTTTGCAAAACAATATACCCCATGCAGGAATAGAGCACTTGCGTGCCCGTTGCATAGCATCTGTTTGCTTGCAGGATCGAACGGGCAACATCTCCGTTCTCGTGTGTCATGGTATACAGCGGCAGGCCCGCCGGCAAGCCGGAATTGTGCGTCATAAGGTGAATGATCTCGCAATCCTCGAAGTGTCCCGTGACAGCAAACCATCGGCTGATGCGGTCATGCAGGGACAGGGTTCCGTTTTCCAGCATTTTCAATGCGACCATGGTCGTTGCAACCACTTTTGATACGGATGCAAGGTCAAACAGTGTGTCTTCCGTAACAGGGAATGCGATCGGTTGTAATTGGCGATGACCGAAAAATTGCCGCACAAAAACGCGGTGTCCGACACCGACAGCAACGGCGGCACACGGAAAAGCCGAACCGACACCCTCGCAGATCCGATCCAATGTCTTTTCAAACATAAGCGACATCCTTTTGCGTTTTTTTCATTTTACATCAAAAAAGGTGCGAAGGTCAATAGGAGTGTAATATATGACAAACGGAGCTGTGCGAAATGCAACAGCCCCGTCCTTCGGTTTTGCGGTATTTGTATTATCGGCCGGCGTCAATATATTCGGCCAATTGTCCGACGGTCTTATGTTTGACAAAATCGGCAGCGGTCAGCGCAACACCGAATTCGTTTTTTACGTCTGCCATTATGCAGGTCAGATCAAATGAACTCATGCCGAGATCAGACTTAAAATGGTTTTCAGGCGTGATTTCGTCAACTTCCACGTAGTTTTCAAGGATTGAGATAAGTTTTTCGAGTGCTTGCATGGCGGTTTTCCGTTCCTTTCTTCCGCTGTTATTTCAATTTCTTTCAATAATTCACCGATCGTTATGTCGGGAGTTTGTGTCGCAAGATCAAAAATGCGTTCCATTTTGGAATAAAATACGGTCAGATCGTATGCCGCTTGCTGTTCGCGTCTGTATTCAAAGTTGAACTCAAGACCGGCATCGTTTGCGCGGTGGCTGACGGTCAGATACAGCGGAATCATGGTGGCGCCGTTGTTGTACCAGACCGTGCGGATGGTTTTCTGCATTTCATTATCGATGCATACGGTGGGGGAATAGGGCTGATAGGAAAGCCCGAAACTGTCGTAAGTGGAATCGAATTTCGCTTCTTCCGACATCGACTTGTGTCTTTCTTTGAGTGTTTCCAGGAAAGAAAGACGTGCGTGCAGATACATTTCACTCTGAATTTCCGTGATGATCCGCGCGGCTTCGCAGAAGGTCGTTTCGGGGGGTATAATGCTGCGCATGGGCAGGAAGTTGATGCGCAATCCGCCCGATTTCTTTTCTTCGATCGTACCGCGACGGTTGATGATCATTTTGAACGAAACATCCTCTTGGTTGTCATTGAAGCAGGAAAGTGCCGTGCGTACCGCTATGGAAATGACGGAGAACATGGAAAGATCTTTTTGCGCACACAGAGCCGAAAGTTTGTCGCTCTGTTCTTTGCTCAGACTGAAACGGACGGCATCCGCATCGGGAAGTCCCGAATGAATGTCTGCAAAACGTCTGTCGGGGTATTTTACCTGCTGTTGTTTGAGGCGGTTGTCCAGCATGAAATCCGTAAAGATCGGTTCCGGCTGTGTGGCCAGAGAGTCAAACCAATACTTCTGATCGGCTGTGTGCTGTGTACTTGTTTCATATTCCAGTTCCTTTTCCAGTGCGGGAATATAAGCACGCATCGGCTTGGGATAGGCGGTGCCCTGTGTTCTGTGCTTGTAGATGTCAAAGATATCATTGATGAATATTTTAAGAGAATAGGCATCCATGGCCAGATGATGAATGCGCATAAACAAGCCCTGATATCCGTCTTTGAAACGGACAAGGAAGATCTTGTGCACTTCACAGTTGAACATCGGTATGGATTGTCTTGAAAAAGCAAGCAGTTGCTCCTGTGCTTCTTCAATCGTATAATCGCTCAGATTCCATTCCTGCACGGAAAGTTCACTGTAATCGGTCACATACTGATGCAGTTGTAATTTTTTGCCCATCACAAAGCGCAGACGCATGGTGTCGCAACGGCGTACCGCTTCGTAGATCGCGGCTTTCATCTCACCTTTGTTGATCTCACCTTTCCAGTATACGCCGCAACCGATGTTGTTGACAGGGTAGCCCGAGCCGTATTTCAGAGACATCAGATACATCATCTTCTGTGATCCGGTAATCGGGTATGCTTTTACGGTTTTACCGTTTGGAAGTTTTATCTCTGTCATTTTCACCGACCTCCTGATTGTAAAGCCCCTTTGTTAAGAAACTATGTATTTATGACACATTATAAGGTTTTGTTTGTTACTGAATTGTTAAAATCGTGAACAAATTGTAAACATTGCAACATGATATTGCATTTGAAACCTTGCGTCTCAATTTATAAAACACAAAGCGGAGTGTGTGGTGTATTTGAAACAAAAAAACCGTTTTTTGCTGCAGATGCGATCGGTAGTCATTTGGTTCTTCGGTTCTGCAATACCCGGTATTTTCCTTTTTTGTTGACAGGGCATTGCTTGTCTGTTAATATGAAAGAAGTATTATAACAGGGGGAAGACAGAATGAAAAAAGCGAAAAAAGTGTTTGCCGCAGTGGGCATTACCATCCTTGCAGGTGCACTTACTTTTG
>JAFQKN010000078.1 GCA_017396895.1 Clostridia bacterium | reverse complement strand
GCTGTCGAAAGGCGGTCAAAATGGCTTACATTCAGGAAAAGACAAAGGGAAAGAAAATTGTGTCCTTTAAGTTCAAGGCTTGCTTGGGGCGGGATGCCAATGGCAAACAGATTTTCAAGTGCTGGACTTGGTATCCCCCTGCTGACCTCACACCTGCCAAGGCTCGCAAAGAAGCCCAAAAGGTGGCTGGTGGCTGGGAGGAAGAAGTCAAGCAACAGATAGTCCAAAAGGTAGAACAGTTTTAGTCTTTGGTTCTCCGATCTGCCCTTGCCCTTTTCGCCATTTTTCATACTTGCCCCTCCCGCATTGGGATTTTTCTACATTGTATCACATCGAAGCAAAAGAAAAAAGGGCGGATTTCTCCGCCCTGCTCATTCCTCTATTTTAACAATATCGACAGACGCTTCCAAAAGCAAATTGATTAGTTCATTGCGGGAGCGGTTCGTATCTGCGGAAAGGCGATCCAACTTGTCAATCAGTTCATCTTTCATACGAACAGAAACGATTTTATATCCATCGTCCCCACGCTTCGCAACTTTCTTTTTGATCTTGATTTCTTCTGCCATTACAATCACCTCAATTATAGTGTAATTGTACCTTGACAGAATTAGTTTTGATATGTTATAATTATGTAGTTCTATGAACACTATAAAAATATAGTTTTAGGTGATGACAATGAAAAAGGTAATTTCCCTACTCTTGGCACTTGTGATGTGCCTGTCCCTGTGTGCCTGTGGCAAAAGTCCCGAACTTGTCAATGTGGAAACGTTGATCGACCGAATTGGTACAGTCACCCTTGAAAGTGAAGAAGCAATTCTCAAGGCAGAAAAAGCATACGAAGAACTGTATGCCCAAGATCAAGATAAAGTAAAAAACATCAATAAACTCATTGAAGCTCGAGAGGAATACAACAACTTAGTTTTAACGCAACCAACGAACTGTATTCAGATTGATAGAATTAAGACTGCGAAAAAAACATATGACATTTCTTATGTCTATCGATTCGATGGTTTGATTCAGCAGTACACCATTTACTACTCTGTATTAATAGATGGTAGTTGGTATCATTACGAAAATGAGTTTAATATTTCCTATGATTCCAATGGCAACATTACGAAAGTGACCGAAACAGCTCGAGCCCTCGATGAAAATATTGTGAATGAGTTTGATTGGACTGACAGGTATTCTCTTGATGGTAAGTTAACCAAACTTTATTTTGATTCCTTCGATATGGCATATGACCATAATGGTTTTATGGATTATGCCGAAGATGTTGCTAACAGCAGGACAGACAGATATGAAAACACTTACAATTTGGAACAAGGAATAGGAAGTATTACCAAAAAAGGCTCTTCCACTGAAAGTTGGGATTACAGTTTTTCGATTGTCCAAGTACCTAAATACAATCAACAAACAGTAATGAACCTTATGAGTTCCATCCTTTTAACTTTTTGGTAATACATATTTACTTTACAACAAATGACTAAACAGGGAGCCAATCGTGGCTCCCTGTTTTTATATCACTCACACGCTGATGGAGAACCGCCGACTGCTGACCTGATTGGTGTAAGCCTTGTAGAGGTCAGGCAGAACCTTTTTGAAAGAGGTGCTGTCGAAGCGGTTGGAGAGGACAGAAGTCCAGCGAACGATGTACTGACCTGCGATCAGCTCCTCCACCTCTCTTGCTTCCATCTCTGCCTTGATGGAGTTGCGGATGGTGTCGGCTTCGTTCTTCATTTCTTCGATCATCGCCTCGTACTTGTTCAGCAGTTCGATCTTGGTGAGCACACAGAAACAGCACAATTCAACTGTGTTAGAACCACGCGAAACCGAAAAAGTATTGGAAATCAAGAGTTTTTCGCGGTGAGCCGCCCTCAACACTCCGACTGCCCTTGGGCAGTCCATGTGTTTCAGGCGGTCTTAAATAAGGATACAAACTGTACAGCAACCGGGTTGCATTTTCGCAAAGCGGTTGATATAATATTTTTAACAGCAAAAGCATGAACAGATCGCAAAGGTGATAATATGAAAGAGCATGACACATTACGAATCATATTCATAAGACACGCCGAAACCGATTATGCCGATATCGGCGACCGTGATCCCAGTGACGGTGAGTTGACCGAAAACGGGAGACAGCAGTGCCTTGCATTGGGTGAAAAACTGAAGGATTGGCCGATCGACGCCTATATAACCAGTTCTTTGTTGCGCAGTTTCAGAACGGCTGTGGGCGTTTGCAATGCAAAATCCTGCAAGCCTGTGCTTGAAATATGCCCCGAACTTGTGGAATGCGGTTGCACCCCCGGTTATTACGGTTGCAGTGAAGCATATCTCAGCCGATATTACGAAAACACAAAAATGTGCGACAGTCTTTTCGGCACCGAGCGTTATACATTCGGCTGTGAAGCCTTTGAGGATAATGTTGTCCGTGCGCAAAAAGTGATCTCTTACATCAAAAACAGGTTTTCGTTCGGTGACAGTGTGGCACTTTTCAGCCACCACGGATTTCTTGAATATCTGATACCGACCGCCCTTGGCGTGCAACCGCACGTTTTCAGATTTGCGCTGGATAATATTTCGGTTACTGTTGTTGAATTCTGCCGTGACGGCAATGCGGTACTTCGCTGTGTAAACGGATAGGTTTGCCTGTGAACGCTTTTACAATCGCGGCAAACATACGAATTACATGATATTGTTGCAATTTGATAAAATAACTTCGATATATAAATCGGAAAGGATGATTGTATGTTTTTAAAATTGGTATCATGGATCGCGGCGGCCTTATTGCTGTTTATGCCGGCGGTAGAGGGGCCTGCAAGTCCGGAGGTTCTTGCGGAGTCGCCGGACAGTTTAAGCGAAAACAGGATCGCCGATGAGATCCTCGGTGTCGGCGGAACAAAATTCTACATTCAGCGTCCTGTGGGGGACTGTCTGCATGAGATCAACGCGGCGCAATTCGGTCTTTCGCAGGAAAATACCGATAATTTTACCGCCTTACAGGCCGCATTGGATTACTGTGCACAGCATCCGCAGACCAAACTTGTAATCAACAAAGGCACCTATTATTTCAGAAGTGCCGACAGCCTTGACATCAATAACTGCACCGATCTGCTCATTGACGGCAATGACGCGACGTTTATTTTTTCTTCCACCGGTTATAAGATCTTTGTCAGAAACAGCGATTGTGTTGAGATCAGAGATCTGAATGTTGACTGGAACTGGGATGAACGTCCGCTGGCGTCGGTTGTTACGATTGCAAACAGCGATGCGGACAAAAACACGGTCGATCTTGTTTTTAAGGATGCACAGTACTGTGATGAGAACAGCCGATTTGCGGCGATCACGCAATGTGATCCCGAAACCTACACATTCGGTGCAAAGCAATCATCCAAAGAACACTACCTGTATCAGGATGCAACGACGGTGCAGTCCGTCCTCAAAATTGCGGATAACACACTGCGCGTTGTACACAACGGTTGCATGGACAGCTTTGAGAACGGTGAGACCTATATTCTGCGCCATTTTGTCTATGACGGTACTGTTTTCAACATCCGTAACCGGAGCAAGAACGTCACTTTTGACAATGTTCACATTTACGGCAGTTCAGGCATGGCTTTTATCTGTGAGGATAATTGCTCGCATTTTCAGATCGTCAACAGTTTCATCGGTGTGAATCCTGCCTATAAAGACACGCGCTGTGTGTCGATGTGTGCGGATGCCATTCACATTGTGAACACCGACGGTTGTTTCAACATTGCAAACTGCGATATCAGCGGCATGGGAGACGATGCCATCAACGTGCATGACGGCCTTGGCTATGTTTCTGCCGTGAGTGACAATACGCTGACGCTCATTGCATCAGCTATGCGTCTGCAGGAAGGCGATGTGCTTGCATTTAAAAACGAAAAGTTTGAAAATACGGCATATACGGCAAAAATCGTATCGGTCAGAGCACTTGAGGGGATCACAAAGGAAGTGACGGTCGAAAATCTGCCTGCAGAGATTACAGAGGGCTTTGTGGCTTACAGTACGCAGTGCGACAGCAGTCACTACGTGATCCGGGACAATTATTTCCACGAAAACAGAGCCAGAGGTCTGCTTTTGCAGTCTTCACACGGATTGTGTGAAAACAACCGTTTTTATAAGACCATGGCGCAGGCAATCAAAGTCGTCATGGACATTGAGCCCACGCTTTGGCAGGAGGGAACCGGTGTCGATCACCTTGTTATTCGCGGCAACACCTTTGAAATGTGCAATTACAGCGATTGGGGGGCTGTCATTGAAATCGGCACCAACCTTGCAGGCAAAGGCGCGCAAACGGCTGTGTTTACAAATGTTGAGATCAGTGCAAACCGTTTCAGTGAGATCCCGTCCGTGCTTATGAAAGTAAACAACGTCAACGGCTTTGTTTTTGCAGGCAACACGATCGACACAGGCGATTGTTTCGAACAGCAAGCGTCACAGGGCACGATCGATTTCGGCGGATATTGTGCGAATGTCACTTACACTCAAAATACATTTGCCGACAGCGGATTTTTGCAATTTAAGAAAATTGCAAAGGCGGACAATGTCCGCGTTTGGGCACAGGTAAATTCCCAACTGTGAATGAAGTCTTTGTAACCGCCGAGCTGTGTGCGAAAAAAATTGCGTCTTGACGGTTGATTTCCCGTGCCCGATCTTCAATTGTGCGGTTATTTTCAAATCCCCCGTTTCGTGGTATACTGACAACAGTAAAACGAAAGGCGGGCTCACATAGGGATTTATACGGTTTTGAATGAATCTTTTCGCTCACGGCAAGCGAAACCGCCCTTAAAATACATAAAGTATTTCTGCGTGCGTTTTCACTCACTGTGAACAAAAATCTTCTATTCAAAACTGCGAAGCACCAAAAAAAGGGGAGATTTTTCTTTTGGCGCATAAATCCCTATGAGAGCCCTTCTAAAGGGGGATTTTTTATGATTCAAAATGAAAAAGTCGGAGCGCAGATCGCCGCGCTTCGTAAAGCCAAGGGGCTTACACAAAACGAACTCGGTGAACGCGTCGGTGTATCTTTTCAAGCGGTCAGCAAATGGGAACGAGGTGAAACTCTGCCCGATACGGCAATCTTGCCCGATCTTGCAAATGTGCTCGAATGCAGTGTGGATCTGATCCTGCTCGGCGGCGAAAAGCAGGTGGAATACAAAGGAAAGGTTGCCGTTGCAGACTTGCGCAAAGGTTTGCTGTGCCTGAAAAACATGGGAGAATGTTTGGGCAACAACATTATATACCGCGCCGCCGTTGAGGGCATCAATACCAAAATGAATACGGACATTGAAGAAGCGTTTGCGGATGACTACGTCTTTGAAGCGTTTCTGGCAGAAGCGGTCATTCAGAGCCTTATGGCAGGTATGTATGCAGATATCACCGACATCCGCAACAACTTCCGCCACGAACACTTCAAAGATATCGTGCTCGGATATTGCCGCCGATACGGTATCAAATGAGAATTTTTGTTTTCTGCTTAAAGCGAAAATCCGAAATATGCAGATGCGGCGGAGTACAAGGCCGCCACCGCCAATGCGGGCAACATATTGCCCACGCGGAATTTTTTGCCGAATGCGAGGTTGGCACCTACGGCGAAGATCATCACCGAACCCACCGTGGACAGGTCTGCGATCACGGTGCCGTAGGACAAAACGGGTTCTGCCAGTTTTGCCAATGCCGTGATGCTGCCCTGCAAAATGCCGACGGGCACGAATGAAAACAGACAACCCAAGCCCATGGACGAAGCCATCATAAAAACAATGAGAAAGTCAAGCAAAGATTTTGCAAACAACGTCGTATGCTGACCGAGCAGACCGTCTTCGATCGCACCGACCACCGCCATAGCACCGATACATACCACAAGTGAGGTATTTACAAACGCAGGAACAAAGCCCGTGTCGTTTTCGGCATGGGCTTTGGCTTTCAGCCACGTGCCGAAAGTCTCCAGACGGTCTTCGATCTTCAGCAGTTCCCCGGTGAGTGTACCCAGTGCAAGGGAAATAATCATCATCATGGTGCCGCCGCTTTCAAGTGTGCCGCCGTTGTCTGATACTTTCAGCATACCGCTGAGTGCGCCGACGATGCCGACAAACATCACGCTCAACCCCAAAACGGCAGTCATAGAGTTGCGGATGTCATTCTTCAGTTTTTTTCCGAACAGCATTCCGGGCAAAGCCCCGAGGATGATGGCGAATACATTGACAATGGTTCCGAGTCCGGGCATGGAAAGCTCCTTTCAGTGCTGAACGCTAAACGAACAAAATGGGAATTCTCAATTTTGCATAATTTTCTGCAACACGCCGATCACAGCCTGTGCCATGGCAAGAAAACCGCTGTCATTGGGGTGGCAGTTGTCCACGAGAGATGTGTGTGTGAACGGTGGTTTCAAAATGGTGTTGCCGGGAATGAAATACACATTTGTGTCGCCGCCGGCTACGGCATTTTCATACGTTTGTTTTACGACCTGCAATCGCTCTTTTTCTTGCGCATTCAGGTAGGGTTGCGGTCGCGTCATCATCACTACGGGTAAGTCGGGATATTGTGCACGCACTGCCTTGAACAGCGTTTCATGGGTGTTTTTCAAGTGTTCGACCGAGGGCGCATTGTGGTCATAGTCATACACAAAAACCGACATGGGTAAAGAACGGATGTAATCCGTCATGGTCTGTTCGGCTCTGGCATTTCCCGAAAAGCCGAGATTCACATGGTCAATATGCAATACGGAAGAAACAATGTTTTCATAGGCATTGCCGGGACGGGAAGCACAGCCGCCCTGGGTGATGGACGAGCCGTAATACACCACCGGATGCGGCAGATCATAGGGTTGCGCAGACAAAAGCGTGCACCCCTTTTTGAGGCCGATGTACAGTTCGCACACATCCGAATACAGCGGCATGTGCAGGGTGAATTCATGTGATTTTCCGTCACGAAGGTCTTCGTGCAGATCGCAGACCGCCTCATAACCGTCCGTGATCGCATACGGCGGCACAAAGGTATGCAGATACCGCCTGCCTGTGTACAGGTCAAAGCCTGCACTGCCCGTCAGCGGAAAATGCGGCATTTTGCCGATGTTGTCCATCTTTGCGTGAATGGCAATGTAAGGGCTGTCGGTCACAAAACGCACCCGTCCGCCCGCGGTGTTGGCGTGCAGACCAAAGACACCCTCGCTGACCGTTCTTGCTGTTGCTTCGGGCATACGGCGAAAACGTCCGTTTTCATAAAACACACCGTGTACGGAAAAAGGTGTCTGCCGACAATCGAAAAACACCATGTCGGGACGGTCGATGTTTGTGCTGACGGTAAAATTACGGTCGATTTCTTCGATCTTCATTGTCTTTCGTTTCCTTTTTCGGTGATGCCGCCTTTGAAAACCTGTGCAAACCAGCCGTCAAACACGTTGTTTTCAGCGATCATGGCGTCGGGGGACGGATTGTTGATCACAAGACCGAGTGCCGCCGTGTCGGTTTCGGAACGGCTTGCAAAAACATTGTCATGCACGTGAATGCCGTAGGCTTTTTCCATGAAGATCACAAAGCCGCGGCTATGGTCAAAGCGGTCGATGCGGCCGATGAAGAGGTTGTTGCAGATCTCAATATTGTGGTGATCGTGATTGCCGTGATGTCCCACACCGGGGAATCCGTCACATTTGAACAGACAGTTTCGCACCACGCAGTTGCGGCAGACGGTGGCATCCGAACAAAAATCAATGAGGTTGTGCGCGTAATCGTAGACAGGGCCGTAGGAGCCATGAATGGATGCGTCGAACTGAATCAGTTCGTTGCTTAAATCCGGGCGCAGTGCAGTGTAGGACGGGCCGTCGAACACACAGTTTTCGATCACGGCATGATCTGTGCCGTTGATCTCAATGCAATGCCAGCCCGCACAGTGGATGAAGGTGCAGTTGCGGATGGTGATGTTTTTGCAATGCACGGTGTTGACGATGGTCATGTATTCGGTCAAATTTTCGTTGCCGTCAAAAATGCCGCCCGTGATGGTGACATCGTGCGTGCCGTCATAGTCTGCCCATGCGGGTTCGGAATAGGATGCGAGCAGATATTTTGTGATCGGATCGCTTTTGTCCGACCGCCGCAGAACGGCATGATCGGAAAAGATGAGATTCTGATGCGAATAGAAGATCAACGCACCCGAAAGCAGATATGTACCGTCGGGGAAGAACAGCGTACCGCCGTCTCTGAGCTCGTCAAGACATTCCTGCAAAGCCTTTGTGTCGTCATGTACGCCGTCACCGTAAACGGTGTTTTTCGTGCCGATGTCAAGAAATTTCATAAGAATCCTCCTCTTTAGACATTGATATGATGATTTACAAGTTCTAAACGCAAAACGCTAAATGCTAAACGAGTGGAAACAATTTGTTTGTTTTGTCGTAGTTACTCTGCGTTTATCGTTCTTTTTATCAATTTCACTATAAATGACAGAAAAACTTGCTGTTTCGGTCGTTTAGCGTTTAGCACTTAGAACTTAGCACTTAAATTATGATTTATACACATAAATCATAATTTCGCATTCCGTTCCCAAAATACGCCGTCGGCAAAGCCTTGAATCCTCTTGTCCGTTTCAGCCGTTTCGAGCCGCTGTTGCGCCCATACACAGTAGGTATCCTGTTGCTCGATGCCTATAAAACGGCGACCGAGTTTTTTTGCAACCACGCTTGTGGTGCCCGAACCCAGAAACGGATCCAATATGATTTGTCCCGGATCCGAACTTGCGAGAATGAGTTTTGCTATGAGTTTTTCGGGTTTTTGGGTGGGATGTGCCGTGTTTTCGGGCATTGACCAGAACGGGACGGTGATGTCGTCCCAGAAATTTGAAGGACAGGTGTCGCGAAAATTCCCCTGTTCGGTCTGTTGCCAATCTTTCGGTTTTCCGTTTTCACGGTAAGGCGCGATCACCTTTTTTCGTATTTTCACCGCGTCGAGATTGAATGTATACTCCTCGCCCACGGTGGCGAACCAAATGTCCTCCATGCCGTTTTTCCAATTTGCCTTTGCGCCTCTGCCTTTTTCGCGTTGCCACGTGATGCGGTTGCGAACGGTGAAAAACTCCTGCAAAACAGCACCGATAACAAGGCTCGATTCCCAGTCACAGCACACATAAATGCTTGCGGTGTCCTTGAGCAAAGGTTTTATGGCTGTCAACCACTGCCGTGTGTAGGATTCGTAATCGGTTGTCTTCTTTTTGGAAAAGGTGTTGCCGTTATAGGTTTTGGTGAGATTATAAGGCGGATCGGCAATGAGCAGATCCACGCTTTTTTCCGGCAAAAACGCACAGACCGACAGCATATCGCCGTGCACGGTCTTGTCGAGTACGGCGGAAAGGTCAGTCTGTTTTTCGGTTACACACACGCATTGTGCAAGATAATGCAGACCGTCCTGCACGGTGGTGTCAATGGTCTTGTTGCGTTTTGTTTTTTCGGTCGGCATATTTTTTCAGCGTGTGTTCATGGACACTTCGCCCAGTCGTACGATCAGTTCGCCCAGTGCATACAGCACCAGAATGCTCACAAACGACACAAACGGGCCGATGACCGCAATGCCGATGCCGATGACCAGTGTTGCGGGACTGCCGCCGAACACGGCAAGGCAAATGCCGAGAATGAGCGTGAGAAGCATCCCCACAAAGCCGATGCCCTTTGCGCCCGTGCGCAGAATGGGGCCGATGCGCTCCAGCCCCTGCGCTTTGCGGATGGCTTCTTTGTCGCTTTGGGCGGTGTTGGCAGGTGCTGCGGATTTTGCGGCAACCACGTTCTGATGTTCACGTGCGTTATAAAGCGATTCGTTGAGAGTGCCGTTGTCGGCGGCCTCCTGTTTCCATTTGGCAAGGATGTTGTCCCTGTCCTGTTTGCTGGTTGCCGCCCAGTCAAAGTTGCCTTTGAAAGTCATGCCGTTTTCACAGAACGGACAAGCCATTTCTTCGCGGGTGTCACGTTCGTCGTTGGCTCTGCACGAGCCGCATTGTTCACAGTAAAAAAACTTTTTTGTCATTCTTCAGTCCTCTTTATTATTCAAATTCGGGCATCAGTTCATAAATGATCGCCTGACAGATGTTATAGATGGCGGTGTCCTCGTCCAGACTTCTTGCACAGCCGGACGAGAAGATCACAACGCCGTTGCGGTAGTCCTTATCCATGGCATAGGCACCGTGGAACCCGTAGGCACTGCCCGTGTGGGTGTAATGCGTCATGCCGGGGTACAGCGAACGGATGATGTATGTAGCAAAGCCTATGGTTTCCGCTTCGTCCACATACTGGTCGCACAGCATTTCGTTGACAGAAGCCTGTGAAAGCACACGTTTTCCGTCAGGAGCAAGACCGCCGTTGAGCAACATACACAATACCTTGGCGTAGTCCGATGCCGTGATCTTTAATGCCCCCTGTACCATGTGTACGGTCTGTCCGAGCGTGGAGTTGAATTTTGAATTGTTGTAACCGTTGGGGCCGTAGGCGCGATAACCGCCCTCATAGAGGTAGGCAAAGGTTTTGTCCTGCAGGCTCGATGCCACAAAACCTGTATCCAGCCTCAAAGGATCAATAATGTATTCCTGTGCGAGCGATTCAAACGGTCTGCCCGTGACAAGTTCGCAGATACTTCCCACCAGTGCCGCCGCAAAGTTGGAATATTCGGTTCTTGTGCCGGGTCTTGCATTCATGAAATTATCATAGCCCGACAGCAGATATTTCAGAGAATAGGAAGAACCGCCGTCCATGGAGTCATAAAACGATCCGCCGTCCACGATCGATGAGCAGTGTGCCATCAGCATACGAAGCGTGATGGGAATATCCGAATAGGCACTGTAAGGATTGCGCACGGTAAAACCGAGGTATTTGCTGATGTCGGTGTTGATGTCGAGATAGCCCCTGTCCACCAGTGCCATGCAGGTTGCAAAGGTGACAAGTTTGGAAAGGGATGCAACTCGGAATTTGGTGTTGTCGGCAACTTTCCGGCCAGTGGACGCATCGGCAACACCGTAGTTGTATGTAGAGATCACCTTGCCGTTGCGTATAACAGCGGCCTGCACGCCGTAGGCTCCGTACTTACTGCAGATGGCATCCACAGCCGCCCTGTCATAGGAGTAGGGAAGGGTATCCACACTGTCCAGACCGACCGCCGCACGCAGGATCAGACGTGCATCCGCCACACCCAGTTCGTTGTCGCGGTTCATGTCCATGGCATACAGATATTCGTATTCATCGCCGCACAGGGCTATGATATCGGAGTCGTTCTCCAGATATACCGCATAGCGCAGTGCAATGCGCGCATCGTCCGTGGATACTTTGCCGTCATTGTTCATATCTCCGCGCAGATAAAAGTTGCGTACCGCCCCCGCAGGCACGGCAAAAACGGACAAACACAGCACTGCCGTCAGCAAAACAGCCGTCAATCGGGTGCATTTCTTTTTCATGGATCATTCCTCCCGAAAAGTGTTTAGCTTACCTTATTTTTTATATTATAGCATACCCTGTTCGGAAATATCAATTATTTCTTTTCATCGAATAGGGTGACAGGTATAATCCGAACCCGCTCGAACCTCACTTTTTTGCCCCACGGGTGAAAAAACCGTGTACGATCTGCTGTAGAATCTGTACACGGTTTTGTTTTGCTCGTTTTTATTTGGAATAAACGGCGTTTTCGGGTTTGTTTTGCGTTAAGAGCATGAAGTCGATCTTCATGAGAGGGGTTTGCGGCAGTTCGTCGAGATAGACAAACTCTCTGGGGACGGAAAAGTCCGAAAAATGCTCTTTGCAGGTCTTGCATATCTTTTCTTCCAAGGAGGCTTTGTCGGTGCCGTCCTTGACAGACAGGAACATCCGAAGCAAGATTTTTCCTTCCGCGCTGTAGCCTTTGACAAGGCAGCATTCTTTGACTTCATCGAAGTGATCATCGATGTATTTTTCGATGTCGATGGGATAAATGTTGTAGCCGGAAATGATGACCACTCTCTTTTTTCTGCCTGCGAAGAAGAAGAAATTATCGTCGTCCTGCCAACCGAGGTCACCGGATTTTACCCATTTGGTGCCTTCTTCGTCTATGTACAGACCTTCATTTTCGGACGCATCGGGACGGTAATAGCCCGACATGATAGTGGGCCCGGAAATGACGATTTCTCCGATCTCGCCGTTGGGAACGCGGCGGTTTTCGTCGTTCCAGATCTCAACGCGCAAGCCTTCCAAAGGCCAACCGATCGAGCCGCGTTTGTATTTTGTGTTGGAGTTGACCGTGCAGACCGAACCGACTTCGGTCAGCCCGTAACCCTGTCTGAGTTTGCCGGGGGCTCCGTTCTTTTCGAGCACAGCGTTGAATTCGTCAAGGAAATTATCCGAACAATCATCGCCGCCGCAGAACATCATGCGGATGTTTTTCAGCCACGGACCGTCAAAGTTCTTGTGTTTCATCAGTTTTTTGAACATCACGGGAATGCCGACCACCGCAATGACACGGTTTTTGCGCATGAGTTTGGTAAACAATCCCGCATCAAACTGCATCATCGGAATAATACGTCCTGCGTTGCACATGGCCATGTGAATGCCGACACACA
Organism: Clostridia bacterium; assembly: GCA_017396895.1. Taxonomy (GTDB): domain Bacteria; phylum Bacillota; class Clostridia; order Oscillospirales; family Acutalibacteraceae; genus RUG806. The sequence continues at coordinate 13,634 of JAFQKN010000078.1, read as the reverse complement.
GACCGAAACAGTGGAACAGCGGCAACACGATCACTTCCGCTTCTTCACCGGGATCTTCAATTTTATCGAGTTTGGACACACGGCAGGCCAGTTCGTTGATGGCACGGCTGGTGAGTTTGATAACTTTGCTCTTACCGGTTGTTCCGCCGCCGTGCAGATACACGGCAATGTCATCGGCATTGCCCGTAAGCCCCGGTTCGGGTGCATATTTACGGATGGCATCGCGATAGGCGGTGCGCTTGTTGATTTTGGGGAATATCGCCTTGAGCAGACCTTCGCCCGCTTTGCACGCAGTTTCCTTGACCGGACTTGCATAGTCCGAGGAGGAGCAAACGATGCAGGGAAGTCCCGACTCGTTGATTACGTCTGCATAACTTCTGCTGAGCAGATCGAGGATCATAACACCTTTGGAGTTGCAGTCCTCAATTGCTTCTTTGAGCACTTCGGGCGGCAGCTGCGGATGTACGAAATTGACGATCACGCCGATCTTGTTCAGTGCGTAGAAAGAAACGATGCTCTGTACCGTGGTGGGCATAAAAACGGTATACACGTCGCCGCGTTTGAGCCCGAGTTCATGCGTCATGTAGGCGGCATAGCAGTCTACATCATGCAAAAACTCGCTGCGCAAACAGATTTTATCCATATGCTGAACGGCTTTGTATTCGCCGTAACCGACCGTACAATCAATTAAATATTCATAACAGTTTTGATCGCCTGCATCGACCATCAAACTCTTTTCAACTTTCACTTTTTCTCATCTCCTGTTATATCTTACCAAAAATATTGCACAAAATGCGATATCTTTTGTATGATGATACCATTTTGTTTGCAAAAATGCATCAGCCCTGCTTTGTTTTTTTTAGCCGATTTTATTATGCCTTTTATGGCATAATAAAACGCAGATACAAACGTATCTGCGAGGCATTATGTGCTATTTAATCAACAAAATTGTGATTGTGTTATCTTTGCTGATTGTTGTATTACGCCATAATTGGCATTATACAATGGTCAGTGGATCACGAAATCCAACAATTGCTTGCGTGAATCGATGTTCAGTTTGTTGAAAATATTACGCAAATGACTGCGTACCGAATGAACGGAAATGCCAAGCATCAGGGCAATTTCACCGTTTGCCGTGCCGCGTGCCGCCAACATGGCTACGTTGAACTCGGTGGGGGTGAGTTTATCGGACACGGTGTTGCCCGTGAGTGCATTGTGCACGTAGATCCAGTTTTTCAGATACACATTTGACAGTTCCAGAATGCGTTTGTAATCGGTCGGATTTTCCGTACGCAGGCATTTTTCCACCAATCCCGAAAGCAAACAGCGAAACTCTGCAAAGGGCGCAATGATGCCGTCGGGTTCGGCAAGCGAACGCGCATAGCGAAAATAGTATTCCGCTTTGTCCCAGCGGCCGCTGTTGATGTAACCCGTGGCAATGGTCAGTGCGAGATAAATGGCCGAAACGGGACGCAGCGGTTTCATCATAATCAGTGCGCCTTCCGCAAGGCCGATGCCGCGATTGATGTTGTTTGTGAGCAGAAGATAGCGTGAATAAGCATAAATGGCCATGGGTTTGAGTGCATCTTCCACGGCGAAAGCGTCCACACCCACTTCGGGAAACTCAATGGCGGCCGTATGGTGTACCAGAATGTTGCAATAGAGGCTGAAAAGTTGTCCCGTTTTGGCGTATTTCGGATCTTTTGCGGTCACGGCGGAAACGTGTTCCAGAAAACGGTAATTATTGAGAATGCGTTCGGGATCGTCCGTGAGCATGGAAGAAACGACGCCCATCAGCAGTACGCCGATCTGTGTCTGTACGGATCGGGTATGTGCAAGCGTGGAAGTTAACTGTTGGGTTTTGTCGATTTCTCCGCGGTAGTAAGACAGTTCCGCCATGCCGATGTTGCGCTTTTCCTCGTCAAGCAGGTCGGTGAGATAGGTCTGTGCTTCGCCGGGCTCATAACAGTCTACCGTAAGTACAAACGGATTGAGTGCAGGTACGACGGGTGCTTTGATGCGGTTGGCGGCATAGCGCAGATCGACCGGTTTTTCGGCATCGGCGGGAATGAGAATGCGGTTGTTTACACGCACAACCCCCGGAATGCGGTCAGCGTTCAGATATTGACGTACGCTCCTGCGTGAAACACCCCATTTTTCAGCCGTCTGTGCAGGCGTTAAATAGTCCATGACGTCACCTCACGGGTAAAATAAAAAAGTAAAATGAATCCATCAAAAGTGCTTGCGTGTTTCGTGCACATCTTTATGCGTCCAAGGTCTTAAAGATTTCGGCCCACACTTGTGCATCCTGTTCGGTCATTTTTTTCCAATCAAAAGATTCCGTGAACGTCTTTTTTTGTGTGTCGGTCGGATTTGTTTTTATGAACTTTGCGCGCTGTGCGGAGAATTGTGCAAGATAACGCACCGCTTCCGTGGTATAGTTTGGATTGTGCGATTTGTTCTTTTCAAGTACAAAACGGATGTTGGGCTTGTCCGACAAAGCCTTGTGCAAAACGTCAAAATGCGCTTTTTTGGAAACGAGTTGATCGTTTTCGGAATAAATTAAAAGTATGTTTGCATTTGTATGTTGCAAAGAGCGTACCGCGTCATATTGCACAAAAGCAGGGTTGCAGGCATTTTCCAAAGCCATGATCGCCTTTTTCCACGGTTTTAAAATGCCGCCGTACAGAGAACCGACCAATGCATCAACACTTATAAAACCGCTTATCACCACCGCGTGCGTGATATCCTTATGGACGGATGCAATCTGCAAGGTCGAAAATCCGCCCCAACTGTGTCCCATAACGGAGTAGGTGCAGTTTTCATTGCGTTTGTCCGCTTTGAGGGCACACAGGCAGTCGTTCAGGTCGCACAGGGATTGTGCCATGCCGTTGGGATCGCTGCCGCCCGATTCCATACAACCCGTGTGGTCATAAGAAAACACGCGAAAACCGTGCCTGCAAAGCAGATCGATCTCGCGCATATACGCACGGTGACCGCCGCCGAATCCGTGGTCAAACACCACGATGCGGTCGGGAATGAAGTCGCTGTAATTGTAAAAATACCCTTGCAGGGTGTGACCGGCCGCGGCGCGAAAGGCAAAGGGGGTACATTGCAGACCGTCAAAGTCGGCAGGTGTGAAATAATACGCCGTCCCCGTATCGTCGCAGCGGTTGTGTGCGATGGATTTATACATCTGCAAAACTTTTTTCTCGAACAGCATCCTGCATCCTCCATGATAATAAAATGTTTTTTCTTTTACAGCATACCAATCCGCATCGAAAAAATCAAGACAAACCTCCTCAAAAGAATTAAATTTGCATATTATTTTGCAAAACGGACAAAAATAGGAAAACAAAATGCTTTTTGCGGAGGTCGTTATGTTTTCCGAACAACAAAAAACAAACGCGAAAAAAACGGAATCTTCGGACGCGAATCATGCTGAGCGAGTTTTGCAACGTGAACAGATCTCGTTACGGTCTTTGCGCAGACAAATCAAAAACGATGCGGCTGTTCTTCGCAAGGCCGTGCGCAACGATACCGGGCAGCCGCTGGGGGCACAGGCGCATGAATGGCTGGCGGACAATTATCATCTGTTGATAGCCTCTTGCAACGATTGTCTGCAAACACTGCGTCAAGCCGATCTGCCGCCGTTCGTATGTGCGGGCGGTTTTACGCAGGAGAGCATCTCCTGTGAACAGGGGCAGACCAATCCTTTTTCAGCGGGCGAGCTGTTTTTACTGTGTCTGTCGGTCTGTGAAAACGGTGTTTTACCCCCGGAAGATTTATTTTTTGAACGTCTTGCCAAACAGGATCTCTGTGTTGCGCAGTGTTTGCTGTTGCCTTGTACGGTGTGTCTTGCTCTGTTGCATACTGCCGCCAATGCCGTGCGCTGTACGTGCGATGAGGTGCTGATAAACACCGTTCGGTCTTTGTTGCGCTTACGGGAGTTTGATTTTTTGTCGGAATGGGGCACGGTAAGCGTTGCCGAGCGCAAATTGCGACAGGATCCCGCTGACGTTTACGCAAACATGGATGACGGTACGAAAGACGCTTACCGCAGACAGGTTGCCCGACTTGCACAAAAAACAGGTCGCACGGAGGCGGCGGTACTGGATGACGCTCTCGCAAAAGCCGAAGAAGAAAACAGACACATCGGTTTTTATCTTTCTTTTTCGGAAAAATCAAAGGCGAAGTCCATTGTTTTTACCGTTTCACAGTGGGTGCTTACAGTGTTTTTGAGTGTGCTGATTGCATGGGCGGTTGATGCTTGGTGGGTATTTTTTTTGCTGTTTTTGCCTGTGCTTGCCGTTTTGCGTGCGGTATTTGACCGTCTTGTCCCGTTCTTCTTTGAAAGCCGTCCGCTGTTTTCCATGCGTGTCGAACGGGAGATTCCCGACGGAGCGCAGACCGTACTCACCGTGTGCGGGCTGTTGCCGAGTGCAAAGGAAGCCACCAAAACCGAAAAGCACCTTGCCGAGTTGTATGAGGCAAACGGATTTGGGGCTGTGAAGGTGCTGTTCCTTGCCGATATGAGCGAAGCCGACAGCCCCGACAAACCCTCGGATAAGGCTGACATGGCGGCAATGTGTCGCTGTTTTGACCGTTTGAATGCACGTTTCGGCGGAGGTTTTGTGCTTGCCGTTCGCCCGCGTCTGTTTTCTGCAACACAGCGTGCGTATGCAGGCATGGAGCGTAAAAGAGGTGCTTTGTTGCAACTCAGCGCATGGTTGTGTGAGGGCAAAGAGGAACCTTTTTGTCTGTTGTACGGTGATACGAAAGGCTTGCGGGATACCCGTTACATTTGCACTTTGGACAGCGACACCACCCTTACGTTCGGAAGTCTGCCGCGGTTGTGTGCGGTGGCCATGCATCCGCTGAACGCACCGAGAACGGACAGCACGCACACAAAAGTTATAAGCGGGTACGCCGCCTTTGTGCCTGCCGCGCATACGGCTCTGCAGAATGAAAAAACAGGGCTGTTTTCGCTTTTGATGACCGACGGCGGCGGCAGCGGTGCTTACAGTGCAGGCGTGAGTGAACGTAATATGGACGTGTTCGGACAAAGCATTTTCACGGGAAAAGGTCTTTTGGACGTGCGCGTGTTTTACGATCTGTGTGCCGACCGTTTTCCGCCGCAACGCATCCTCAGCCATGATGTATTGGAGGGCGGCATTCTGCGCACCGCATTTGAAGGCAGAGCCGGGATCACCGAACATTTTCCCGCAAACGAACGATCCTACTTTGAACGGATGCACCGCTGGCTTCGCGGGGATTGGCAGAATATCCGTTTCGTTCTGCACCCTTTGGGAAAAACGAAACTGCCTTCCCATACACGGTATCTGTTGGCTGAAAACGGTCTGCGCGCACTTACGCCCGTTGCACAGCTTGCGTTGCTGTTCGGCAGTTTGTTTTTGTCCCACGGCAAAGCGGCACTGCTCATCGCCGTTGCACTTCTGTCCGTTTGTGCGGGTGAATTTTTTTCATTGTGCGCACTGGTCTGCCGTCAGGGATTTTCAAGTCTCACCAAACTTTATTTTTCACGCCGTGTACCCGGTGCGGCAGGCATTCTCATGCGTGCGTTTCTGCTGTGCGCCATGTTGCCGCAAACGGCATGGTGCGCATTGACGGCGGCGGTAACATCATTTTGGCGTTTGAATGTCAGCCGAAAAAATCTGCTTGCGTGGAAAACGGCGGCATTTTCCGACCGCAGTGCGTCCGCTTCCGTCATTCGCAGTGTTGTGTTTCCTTTGGCGGTTTGCGTGCTTTTGTTTTTCGGCTCGCACTGGCACAGACTGACGGCAATGCTGTTTGCGGTGCATTTGCCCTTGGCGGCAGGGGTGCCGTTACCGACCGCCGACCGTTTTTTCACTCTCAGCCGAAGCCGCCGTGCCATGCTTGTGAGTGACTGTGCCGCTATGTGGCGTTTTTTTGAGGACAATGCAGACGAAGCCGATCACTTTCTGCCGCCCGATAACGTGCAGGAGACGCCTTTGCGCAAGGTCGCACACCGTACAAGTCCTACCAATATCGGCTTGTATCTGTGCTGTATACTTGCAGCCGCAGATCTTGCCTTCATTGATGCGCAGGAACTGTGCCGCAAAGTCTCCCGTTGTCTGGACACGGTGGAAAAACTGGAAAAAGTGCACGGACATCTGCTCAACTGGTACGATACACAGACACTTTGCGCGATGCATCCGCGCTATGTATCGACCGTGGACAGCGGCAATTTCGTGTGCTGTCTGACCGCATTGCAGGAGGGATTAAAAGAATATCTGCACGCAGAACCCGCTTTGCAGACGCAGATCGACCGCATTGAAAACATCCTGCAACAAACCGACTTCAGACCGCTTTACAATGAAAAGCGACACTTATTTTACGTCGGCATGGATGCAGACCGCGGCGAAAAAAGCAGTTCGTGCTACGACCTTTATATGAGTGAAGCACGCATGACGTCCTATTGGTGCATCTCACGTGCGCAGGTGCCTGCCGAACACTGGCAGGCATTGGGGCGCACACAGGTCAGTGCCGACCGTTATGCAGGTGCCGTGTCGTGGACGGGGACGTTTTTTGAATATTTTATGCCTTGTCTGTTTTTGCCCGTGCGACCGAATTCCTTTGCCGCGGAAAGTCTTTCGTTTTGCCTGCACGTGCAACGCAAATATGCAAAAAAGCATAACATTCCGTGGGGATTGACCGAAAGCGGATTCTATTCCTTTGATCCGGCCATGAATTATGCCTACAAAGCCCACGGTGTCAAAACGCTTGCGCTCAAGCGTCATGCCGACTGTGAACCCGTTGTGGCTCCCTATGCGTCGTTTCTGGCGTTGCCCGTGTTTCCCGATACGGCGGTTCGCAATCTCGAAAAATTGCGTGCCATGCACCTGACGGGAAAATACGGTTTCTGCGAAGCGGCGGATTTTACGCAGAATCGCACGGGTGGGGAGGACTACTGCACGGTGCGTTCGTATATGGCGCATCATCTGGGTATGAGTATGCTCTCGGCGGTCAATGCACTCAACGGGCTTTCGTTCGTGCAACGTTTTATGCGCAATGCCGCCAATGCCTCCGCTTCGGAGCTTTTTAATGAGCGCGTACCCATGGGCGAAAAACTGTATCGCAGCGTACAAAAAAAGGACGGTTTTTCCCGTCCCGTGCGCCCCGACCGCAGAGAAAAGTGCGTGCCTCAAAACGTGCAGATCGCATCCGACGGCGAATGGACGTCGCTGTGCGACCGTTATGCGCGCAGTGTGCAGATCTTCTCATCCCACCGTGTGTTGCGAAAGCAGGGCTTCGGCGGCGACGTGAGCATTGCCTGTGCGGAAAACGGAAAACTCATGCCCTTGGCCGGACATCCGTCGGTACACTGCTCATTCGGTGCCGGCAGTGTCCACGGCAGTTGCAAGACCGAACATTTCCGTGTGCGTACGGCGATCGCGGTGCATCCGTCTCTGCCTGCGTCTTTGTTTGCCGTGCGAGCCGATCATGCGGGGGAGCAGAAAAACACCTTGTCGCTTCTGTTTTATTTGGAACCGTATCTACGGCCCGTATTTTCAAAAAACAGCCATCCCGCTTACGAAAAACTGTTCATTGACTGCCGTTACGATGCAGATGAAAAAATTTTTACTTTCACCCGACACGGGGAGGACGGAACGCTGTGTGCGGCGGTCGGATTTTGGGACAATGCGGATTTTACCTTTGAGACCGACCGTGAAAAAGTGCTCCCGCGCGAAGGTGCGCAGACCTTTGCAGTGACGGATTCGTTTTTGCATCTGGAAAACGGTTCGGTCGGCACGGACCGTTGCCTTGCACTGTGTCTGCCCATGGAACTGGGCGGTTCCCAATCGGCAGAGCATACGCTTATCGTCACCGCCGCCGCAGAAGAAAGTGAAGCCGCCGCGAGAATACGTGCCGTACGCGCCAAACCTCTGCCCGACGCGCATAAATGTGCGAAAAATCCTTTTTCGGACGATGCCATGCTGATGCAGACGGCAGAAAATCTGTGTGCGGGTTTGTTTTTCGATGCACCGCCCACGGCATCGGTATGCTATGCGCGAAAACACAACGAAACGGGTAAAAATGCGCTGTGGTCACTGGGAATTTCGGGTGACCGTCCCATTGCCGTTCTTGAAACGGATGCAGACGAAGAACCGTCTTTACCCGAACGCTTTGTTCGTTTGCACGCAAAACTGTGTGCCATAGGCATTCCGACGGATTTTGTGTATCTGCGCGGTCGATCGGGCGGCTATTCGGAATCGGCGCAAGCGGTACTCAAGCAGATTTGCGACCGCGTCGGTCTGCCCCATGCAGGCGGACAAATGATCGCACTGCAGAAAAACACCTTCCACGTGTCGGTGTTGCAAACGCTGTGCTCGTATGCCGAAAGCATTTATCCCACAGACCTTGCTGCAGACCGCAAACCCGTGTTTGTCCAACCGCCGCAACGGTTGTGTGTTGCGCCTGCAAAACAGGAAAACGGCTTCACCGAAAACGGATATGCGTTTTTTGAAACACCGCCCGTGCCGTGGTGTGAAACGTATGCCAATCCTGTTTTCGGTTGTCTGTGTTCGGATTCTTCCCCGGGGTTTACGTGGGCAGGGAATGCACACATGAATAAGATCACGCCGTGGAGCAATGACACCCGTGCCAAAGAAGACGGGGAAGAACTGCTTATGGGCTTGGACGGGCAGACCGTTTCACTGACGGCAGGTGCCGCCTGTCTGTTTACTGATCGTTTTGCCCGTTATGAGGGGAAGTATCAAACTTTGCACACGGTCACCGATGTTGCAACGGATGCAAAAGCGCAGAAAAAACGCATTTCCGTGCATCTGACCAATGCATCCGACACGCTTGTGACGTGTTCGCTTTTTTATGCGATCCGGCCGCTTTTGGGGGAGGATATCACCGATGCGCGGTTTGTCAAAGGCTATGCAGACGGCGGTGCGGCAGTGCTTTATAATCCTGTGAACACGGACGTGCCGGGTTTTTTGCGTCTGTCGTGCGATACCGCACCGTCATGTGTTGCATTCAGTGAACGCGAACTTGAAAATTACCTGCACCGTAAAACCGTGTTCGCACAGACCGAGGATTTCCTCGCGCCCGATACACCGCCCGATTTTATGTTGACCGACAAAACGGCTGTCGGAACGCAACTGTCTTTGCAACCCGGTCAAACGGTGTGCGTGTGTTTTACAATGAGTTTTGCACGTACGCAACAGGCGGCAAAAACGGTCGAAAACAACGTATTCCGTCTGCCTGCCGTGCCGAAAACACAGTTTCATACGGACAACAAAACACTGGACAGCTTCGGCAATTCGCTTTTATTGTCCGCCGCCTTACAGACGCGTCTTTACGCACGGTGCGGATTTTATCAGTGCGGCGGTGCATGGGGATTTCGTGACCAGTTGCAGGATGCGCTGTGCCTGATGCCGTATGCGCCGCAACTGACACGTCGGCAGATCCTTCGCTGTGCGGCTGTGCAGTTTTTACAGGGAGATGTGTTGCATTGGCACCACGCACTGTACCCCAAAGGTGAAAAAACGGCTGTTTACCGCGGTGTGCGTACTCGATGCGCGGATGATTTTCTGTGGCTTGTATATGTAGCGGCGGAATACGTCTTTTTTACGGGCGACACGTCTGTTTTGCACGTGAAGGTGCCGTATCTGGAAGGCAAACCTTTGCAAAAAAGTGAAAAAGACCGCTACGCCCAATTCGCCCACGGCTCCGAAAAAGAGACGCTCTACAGCCATTGCCTGCGTGCGGTGTCCCGTGCGTTGCGCTTCGGTGAAAACGGACTTTCACTCATGTTCGGCGGCGATTGGAACGATGCAATGGGGAAAGTGGGTGCGCTCGGCAAGGGCGAAAGCGTGTGGCTTTCCATGTTTGCTTCTTTGTGTCTGTCGAGTCTGGGGGAAGTCAGCCAACTCATCGGGGAGACCAAAAACAGCATCCGCCTGCGCAAACTTGCCGAAATGCTCAAGGGGAACATCGACCGTTTTGCATGGGAAGGCGACCGCTACCTGCGTGCATTTTTTGACGACGGGACACCCATAGGCAGTGCCTCGTCCGAAGCGTGCAAACTCGATGTTCTGCCGCAGGCATTTGCCGTTTTTTGCAATATGCCCGACAAAAAGCGGGTGCGTACCGCCCTTGCCACGGCCTATAACACTCTGTTCGACCGCAAAAACGGATTGGTGAAACTCTTTGACGGTGCATTCACACCGCAACACAAAACAGCGGGTTATATCAATTTTTATCCCCCCGGTGTGCGCGAAAACGCAGGCCAGTACACCCATGCCGCCGTGTGGTTCGCTTTGGCACTCATGCAGGCGGGATTCAGAGAGCAGGCTATGGAGATCGCAAAGGCGATCTGTCCTGCAACACGATATGAAAACGGAATGCGGGCCGATACTGCTTTGGTTTACCGCAGTGAACCCTATGCACCCTGCGGTGACGTCCTTTCGGCAAAAGGCATGGCAGGACGCGGCGGTTGGAGTCTGTATACGGGCTCTGCAGGCTGGTGGCTGGTATTGCTTGACAAACTCAGCAGAGAATGACAAAGGACTGTTGCATGCAGAGTAGACCAAAAACAGGTATTGTTTGAGCGAAAAATCGCTTGCCAATGCCTGTTTTTCATTTTTTACAATACCGAAAATATTATTCATCATATTGAAGATATATCAGATTCGCGACGGCGGATCCGGCAATTTTCCGCCCCCTTTTGTTGTTTCCGCCTTGCCGTTGTACTATCATTTTGCCGAATGAATGTTTCTGTTGACGAAGAATGTAAGAATATGTAAAATATAAACAGGATTTCATAAAGGAGCATTGTTTATGAGATGTGCAAGATGTAAAAGCAAAGATGTGCGCAAATTTGAAGATTCCATGAACGGTTTCTGCGCCGTGTGCAACAGTGTTGTGGAAATTGAATACGAGGATACACAGGAAAAGCAGTCCATGCAGATCTTTTTCAGTTACGGGCACGACACGCATCAGGATTTTGTGCGCCGATTGGCGGATGCCATCATGCGAAAGACAAACGGCCGTATCAAGGTGTGGATCGACAAAGAGGACATCCGCGAACACACGAACTGGCGTGAACGCATCACCGACGGCATTCTCAACAGCCGCAGTGTGCTTGCGTTTTTAAGTCAGTATTCCGCCCGTGAAAAGGGCGTGTGTTTAGACGAACTTGCCATTGCCCTTTCCAGCAAGCACGGTATGATCAAAACCGTGTTGCTCGAAAGAGCCGACACATTTACACCGCCTGCGTTGGTGACGGAATACCAATGGGCAGACATGAGCAATTACCATGAATTTGCAGAAAAAGGCGAAGAAGCCTTTGCGGAATACATCGACCGACAGGCAGACCGCATCATCACCATGCTCGACAGCGACGAGGTGACACAGTACAACAACGAATTGAGCCTTCTTCGCAAAAAACTGGCATTGCCTGAGATTTCTTACGAACAGCCGAGGCTCAATCGCCTTTTGAAAACGGAAATGGTCGGCAGAACATGGCTGACGGATAGAGTGAATGCGTGGATCGAAGATACTGCCGCAAAACCCGTTCTGATGCTCTACGGCAAGCCGGGTGCGGGTAAATCCATGTTCAGTGCCCATCTGCAACACTATAATCCGCACGTTGCGGCATCCTTTGCCTGCAATCACCAGAGCGACGAGTTCAGCGACACGGACAAGATCATCACGTGGTTGGCGTACAAGCTCGCCATGCGTTTGCCCGACTACCGCCGACAACTCTTAAAGCTTTTTGACGATCCGCATTTTGACACGGGCACCAAGCATGACCGCTTTGACCGCCTCATTGCACAGCCTTTGAGCTTGTGTATCGACGGCAACCGTGCCCCGATGATGATCATCATTGATGCCCTTGACGAAGCCAAAGGCGACGAGATGGCAGGCTTTATCAGCGAATACAGCCAACTTTTGCCGCCGTGGTTGCGAATGCTCATCACTGCACGCAAAGAGCCGCACATCACCGAGCGTTTCAAGACCTATCCGCACATTGACCTTGCGGAAGAACGCGAACACAACGAAGCGGACATCCGCGAATACTACACCTTAAAACTCTGCTCCCTTCTCACAACGCAAACCGACAGCGAAGCGGCTTTGCAACGCCTGCTCCATGCAAGTGAGGGCGTGTTCCTCTATGCCGAGGAGATCTGCCCGATCTTATTGGAAGAAGCAAAGAAAGGCGATCTCGACCTTTTGACCTTTGACCTTCCGAAAGGCATGGACAACTTGTTCCATTTCAGTATGAAACGCAAGGACTTTACCTACCACAAGGACGGTATGACCTATCATTACACCGATTTCTGGCAGGAGCCTTTGGGTATGATCGTGGCGGCACCGTCTCCCTTACCGATAGCAACACTGAAATCCCTGATAGGATGGGACGAAAACGATCTGCACGCTTTCCGCCTGCCGCTTTCTGCCTTGCTGACGGAAACCGACGGCTGCCTGCAGACCTTCCACCGTTCGTTCGGTGAATGGCTCGACAAAACGGGCGAGTTCCGCAGCAGCACGCAGGACGGGCTTGTGAATCTCGCAAACCGTGCCTTTGCCGTGTATCAGACGGGTGTGGACAATCTCGATGAATTTCTGCTTTGCAATCTCACTTTGCTCCTTCGAAAAGCAAACCTGCAGGATGCATACCAAACCGCCACAGCGGATGATGTGCTGATTGATGCAATGGATGACAAAGCGTATGAATTAATTGAATATAGTCAGTTGGAAGCCGCCCTGCAACTCTGCGAAGAACTGGTGTGCATTTTTGAAGATGACACAAGTGAAAAGGGCATGACTAACTATTCCGCTGCCCTCGACAGACTCGGTCATGTACTGCAAATAAAGAACGCATTTGCAAGAGCTACACAAGTGTTCAACAAGGCATTGCAAACAGACAGGCAACTGTCAAAAGACTTCCCCGAAAATCCAAAATACCGACGCGATCTGTCGGTTTCGCTCATCAAAGTTGCCGACATTCTGAAAGCACAAAATGAGTGGGATGAAGCACTGAAATACTACAACGAATCGTTGGAAATAGACAGAAAACTCACGGCAGACTTCTCCGAGAATCCTCTATACCGCTGCGATCTGTCGGTTTCGCTCATCAAGGTTGCCGGCATTCTGCAAGCACAAAATGAGTGGGATAAAGCACTGAAACTTTTCAACGAATCGTTGGAAATAGACAGAAAACTGACAGAAGACTTCCTCGAAAATCCCGATTACCGCCGCGATCTGTCGGTTTCACTCAACAATGTTGCCTACATTCTGCAAGCACAAAATGAGTGGGATGAAGCACTGGAACTCTATACCGAATCGTTGGAAATTGCAAGAAAACTGGCGGCAGACTTCCCCGAAAATCCCCGATATCGCCGCGATCTGTCGGTTTTGCTCAACAATGTTGCCGACATTCTGCAAGCACAAAACGAATGGGATGAAGCACTGGAACTCAATACCGAATCGTTGGAAATTGCAAGAAAACTGGCGACGGACTTCCCCGAACATCCCGGATATCGCCGCGATCTGTCGGTTTCGCTCAACAAGGTTGCCTACATTCTGCAAGCACAAAATAAGTCGAATGAAGCACTGGAACTCTATACCGAATCGTT
>JAFQKN010000077.1 GCA_017396895.1 Clostridia bacterium | reverse complement strand
TTTCTCCGGTACGGTCGGTTTCTGGGCAGATATGGATGATCCTTATGTAACTTACCATGACAGTTATATCGAATCCGAATGGTGGGCTCTGCGTCAGATCTGGGACAAGGACCTGCTTTACAAGGGCTTTAAGGTCGTTCCTTACTGTCCTCGTTGCGGTACGCCGCTGTCTTCTCACGAAGTAGCCCAAGGGTATAAAGATGTTAAAGAACGTTCAGCGATCGTTCGCTTTAATTTGCTTGATGAAGATGCATACATTCTCGCATGGACAACAACGCCCTGGACATTGCCTTCCAACGTTGCTCTTTGCGTGCACCCCGAATATGATTATGTCAAGATCCGCAACGGTGAATACATTTATTATCTTGCAGAAGGTCTTTTGAGTGTTATTCAGGGTGATTATGAGATCCTTGATCGTTGCAAAGGAAAAGATCTGGAATATAAGAAATATCAACCTCTGTTTGATTTTATTCAACGCCGTGACGATGCTCACTTTATCACTTGTGATGAATACGTTACGCTTACAGACGGTACAGGTGTTGTACACATCGCTCCTGCATTCGGTGAAGACGATAACCGCATCGGCAGACGTTATAAACTTCCGTTCGTTCAGTTGGTGGATGCAAAGGGTTGCATGACCAAGGAAACGCCTTGGGAAGGTGTGTTCTGCAAGGATGCCGACAAACAGGTTCTTATCAATCTTGAAACCAACGGTCTTTTGTTTGCAGCTCCCGTATTTGAACACAGTTATCCGCACTGCTGGCGTTGTGACACTCCTCTTATTTACTACGCCCGCGAAAGCTGGTACATTGAGATGTCAGCTGTCAGAGACCGCCTGATCGCCAACAACAAGACCATCAACTGGATTCCCGAAAGTATCGGTACCGGTCGTTTCGGTGACTGGCTTGAAAACGTCCAGGATTGGGCTCTTTCCAGAAACCGTTATTGGGGAACGCCGCTTAATATCTGGGAATGCGGCTGCGGTCACAGACATTGTATCGGCAGTATTGAAGAACTCAAATCCATGTCTGATAACTGCCCCAAAAACATTGAATTGCACCGTCCTTATATTGATGCCGTTACCATTCGTTGCCCGGAATGCGGCGGCGAAATGAATCTTGTACCGGAAGTTATTGACTGTTTGTTTGACTCAGGTGCCATGCCCTTTGCACAGCATCATTATCCTTTTGAAAACAAAGAACTCTTTGAACAGCAGGTCCCGGCGGACTTCATTTCCGAAGCAGTTGACCAGACAAGAGGCTGGTTCTATTCTCTGCTTGCCATTTCCACATTGCTGTTTGATAAAGCACCCTATAAGAACGTTATCGTTCTCGGTCTTGTGCAGGATGAAAACGGGCAGAAGATGTCCAAGTCCAAAGGCAATGCTGTGGATCCGTTTGATGCACTTGAAAAATTCGGTGCGGATGCGATTCGTTGGTATTTCTACACCAACTCTGCACCTTGGCTTCCCAACCGTTTCTATGACAAGGCTGTCCTTGAAGGTCAGCGCAAATTCATGGGTACGTTGTGGAATACCTACGCATTCTACGTGCTGTATGCTAATATTGACAGTTTTGATCCTTCCAAGTACCAGTTGGATCCCTCGACGCTGAGTGTTATTGATAAATGGTTGCTGTCGCGTCTGAATTCCACGGTTGCGGAAGTGGATAAACAACTCGGCAACTATGCAATTCCCGAAGCTGCACGCGCTTTGGATAACTTTGTGGATGAAATGAGCAACTGGTATGTCCGCCGCTGCCGCGAACGTTTCTGGGCAAAGGAAATGACACAGGATAAGATCAATGCTTACATGACTCTGTACACGGCTCTTGTAACTATCAGCAAGGCCGCCGCTCCCATGATTCCGTTTATGACGGAAGACATTTACCGTAACCTTGTCTGCAATATCGATGCATCTGCTCCCGAAAGTATTCATCTTTGCGATTTCCCCGTATGTGATGAATCTCTCATAGATAAAGATCTTGAACGTGCCATGGAATTGGTTCTTCAGATCGTTGTGCTCGGCAGAAGTGCAAGAAACGGTGCTAACCGCAAGAACAGACAGCCGCTTGCATTGCTCAGTGTTGCCTGCAATGATACTTTGGATGAAACCTATCTTGAGATCGTCCGTGATGAACTGAATGTCAAGAAGGTGGAATTCATTGATGATGCGGACGGATTGCTGACGTATGTATTCAAGCCGCAGTTGAAGACGGTCGGCCCGAAATACGGCAGACAACTCAATGATATTCGCAATGCACTCGCTACCATTGACGGCAATGCTGCAAAGCGTGAACTGGATACCAACGGTATGGTCGTTCTTGATCTTGCAAGTGGCAGAGTGGAACTGACAGCAGAGGATCTTTTGATTTCCTGCACACAAAAAGAAGGCACATTCTCTTTGTCCGACAACGGTGTTACCGTTTCTCTTGATACAAATCTGACCAATGCACTCATCGAAGAAGGTCATGTCAATGAGATCATCAGCAAACTGCAGACCATGCGAAAAGAAGCAGGATTTGAAGTAACCGATCACATTCGTGTTACGTTCTCTGCTGATGAAAAGATGGTTGCGTTGCTGACAGCCAATACTGCAAGAATCGCAAAAGTTGCTCTTGCCGATTCGGTTGTTTGCGCTGAACCTGTCGGTTATGTAAAGACTTGGGATATCAACGGTGAAAGCGTTGTATTCGGTGTTGAAAAAATCTGATTTATAAGCAAAAGGGGATGTTTTGTGCATCCCCTTACTTTTTAGGAGGTTTCTATGAGTGAGTTTGTTCCCGTATTCCGCATGATCGTAACCAGTGATATTCATATTCAGAAAGATGATTATCAGATCGAACGTTTTCGTAACGGTATGAAGTTTGCCTATGACTATGCAATCAATCAGGATTATGATGTAATTGATGCATTTTTTGCTGTCGGCGACTTTGCAAACAGCGGTTCGGAATGGGAAATGCTGACTTTCCGTGATCTGATGGATGAATGTCTTTCTCCCGATACGGAAAGAACACTGATGCTTGCGAGTCATGAATTCAAAACCGACGGACAGGAAGGCGCCTACAGCAGATTGCGTTCCATATATAATATGGAGCCCGATACGCATAAGGTAATGAAAGGTTTTCATTTTATATCTGTTTCAACCGAGGACGGTTGCCGTTTTCGTGAAGGCAAACAGTCTTGGTTGCGCGAGGAACTGAAAAAGGCGGCCTCTGCTGATCCCAAGAAGCCGATCTTTGTTTTCCAGCATCCGCATATCACAGATACGGTCGCTGGTTCTATCAACTGGGGCGAGGATGATTTGACTGCCATCATGATGGATTATCCGCAGATCATTGATTTTTCCGGCCATTCGCATGCACCGATCAATGATCCGAGAAGCATTCATCAGCGTCATTTTACCTGCTTGGGTACCGGCTCTTTCAGTTACTTTGAACTGGATGAGTTCGATAAGATTTACGGTACAATTCCGCCCGATTGTGACGAACAGGCACAGTTTTTAATTGTGGAAGTTGATAAAAACGGTGCTGTGCTTGTTAAAAACGTTGATGTTCTGACGCAGAATTTCTTCCCATGTGACCGTTACATCGAAACTCCGTGGGAGCCTGAATCTTTTGTGTATACGGACGCACGTTATCTCACAACGGTCAAGCCTTATTTTGCAGATGACGCAACGGTTACATTTGACTGCAGTGAAAAGGGGAGCGTGACCGTTGCCTTCACGCAGGCAAAAATTGATGAAGATATGGTGGATGACTATATCATTCGTCTTCGTAATAAAAAAGACGGCACTGTTGTGAAACAGGCCGCCGTATGGTCTTCCTATTATCTTTACAATATGCCCGAAACCTGTTCGGTTACGTTCAAAGATGTAGAAGCCGGAGAGTATTATGTTGAAATCTTCGCGCAGGGATTCTGGAAAAACAGAAGCGAAAAACCGCTGACCGCAGAATTCATTATTGCTGAGTGAAATAGTTTTCAATCTGTTCTCTGCTCGCCTTGAAGGT
>JAFQKN010000076.1 GCA_017396895.1 Clostridia bacterium | reverse complement strand
TTTGCTTTTTCTTGTTTCGTTGCATATATGCTCTTGGGACTTTATCGACAGCCTGAACCGTATCCGATCGGGTGCGTTTTTTTGTATGCCCCCCTGTGTTGTGTTTCAACAAGAAATGTAGAATAAAGCAGAACAGAAATTTCTGTTGACGAACAAACATGAATACTGTAAAATTATATTATATTTAAAAAGGAGCGTTGTGTATGTATTGTTCGGTTTGCAAAGGCAAAGACGTGGCATGGGTGGATTTGATGCAGGTATGGTATTGCAAGCATTGCAACCGCGCCGTGGAGGTAGAGCAGGGAGAGGACGATAAACTTTCCATGCAGATCTTTTTCAGTTACGGGCACGACACGCATCAGGAATTTGTGCAGAAATTGGCCGAAGCCATTATGCGCAAAACGGACGGCCGCATCAAGGTGTGGATCGACACGCGTGATATCAGCGTTTACAGCCATTGGCGCGAGCGCATCACGGACGGGATTCTCAACAGCCGCAGCGTGCTTGCGTTTCTGAGCAAATATTCCGCGCGTGAAAAAGGCGTGTGCCTGGATGAGCTTGCCATTGCGCTTTCAAGCAAGCACGGCATGATCAAAACCGTTCTGCTTGAGAACAGCAATCCGAAGGATCCGGAAGGCTTTACACCGCCCGCTCTGGTGACCGAATACCAGTGGGCAGACATGAGCAACTACAAAGAATTTGCCGACAAGGGCGAAGAAGCCTTTGCGGAATACGTTGATATGCAGGCCGAGCGCGTCATTGCCATGCTCGACAGTGACGAAGTAACAAAGTACAACAACGAACTGAGCCTGTTGCGTAAAAAGTTGGCATTGCCCGAAATTTCTTACGAACAGCCGAGGCTCAACCGCCTGCTGAAAACCCCGTTGGTCGGCCGTGTGTGGCTGACCGACATGGTGAATGCGTGGATCGAAGATGCCGATGCCAAACCCGTGTTGATGCTTTACGGCAAACCCGGTGCGGGTAAATCCATGTTCAGTGCCCATTTGCAACACTATAATCCGCACGTTGCGGCATCCTTTGCCTGCAACCACCAAAGTGACGAGTTCAGCAACACCGATAATATCATCACGTGGCTTGCCTATAAGCTTGCCATGCGTTTGCCCGACTACCGCCGACAACTCTTAAAACTTTTTGACGATCCGCATTTTGACACGGGCACCAGGCGTGACCGCTTTGACCGCCTCATTGCACAGCCTTTGAGCCTTTGCATCAACGGCGAAAGAGGAACCATGATGATCATTATTGACGCCCTTGACGAAGCCAAGGGCGATGAAATGGCGGGCTTTATCAGTGAATACACGAGTCTTTTACCGCCGTGGTTGCGTATTCTTATCACCGCTCGCAAAGAGCCTCACATCACCGAGCGTTTCAAAATCTATCCGCACATTGACCTTGCGGAAGAAAGCGAAAACAACGAAGCGGACATCCGCGAATATTACGAATTGCATCTTCACGACCTGCTTGACCGTCAATCCGACCGTGAAGCGGCATTGCAACGCCTGCTCCATGCAAGTGAGGGCGTGTTCCTGTATGCTGAGGAGATCTGCCCGATCTTATTGGAAGAAGCAAAGAAAGGCGATCTCGACCTTCTGACCTCTGACCTGCCGCAGGGCATGGACAACTTGTTCCATTTCAGCATGAAACGCAAGGACTTTACATACCACAAGGACGGATTGACCTATCATTACACCGATTTCTGGCGGGACCCCTTGGGCATGATCGTTGCCGCACCGTCTCCCTTGCCGGTGGAAACTCTGAAAACACTCATGGGATGGGACGAAAACGATCTGCATACGTTCCGCCTGCCGCTTTCTGCCTTGCTGACGGAAACCGACGGCTGTTTGCAGACCTTCCACCGTTCATTCGGTGAATGGCTCGACAAAACGGGCGAGTTCCACAGCAGCACGCAGGACGGGCTTGTGAATCTTGCAAACCGTGCCTTTGCCGTGTATCAGACGGGTGTGGACAATCTTGATGAATACCTCTTGTGCAATCTTACCTCTCTCCTGCGAAAAGCAAACCTGCAGGACGAATACAATATCGCTATAGCGGATGATGTGCTGATTGATGCAATGGATGACAAAGCGCATGAATTAATTGAACACAGTCAGTTGGAAGCCGCTTTACTGCTCAGTGAGGAACTGGTGTGCATTTTTGATATTGACACAAGTGTAAAGGGCAGGCATAACTATTCCGTTGCCCTCCACAGACTCGGTCGTGTGCTGGAGATCATGAATGCCTTTGCAAGAGCCGCACAAGTGTTCAACAAAGCCTTGCAAACAGACAGAAAACTCACGGCAGACTTCCCCGAAAATCCCGAATACCGCCACGGTCTGTCGGTTTCGCTCGGTCGCATTGCCGACATTCTGCAAGCACAAAATGAGTGGGATGAAGCACTGGAACGTTACAACGAATCGTTGGAAATTTTCAGAAAACTGACGGCAGACTTCCCCGAAAATCCGCAATACCGTTGCGATATGTCGATATCGCTCAACATGGTTGCCAACATTCTGAAAGCACAAAATGAGTGGGATGAAGCACTGAAATACTACAACGAATCGTTGGAAATTGCAAAAAAACTCACGGCAGACTTCCCCGAGAATCCCCAATACCGCCGCGATCTGTCGATATCCCTCGCCAATGTAGCCGGCATTCTGCAAGCACAGAACAAATGGGATGAAGCACTCAAACTCTACAACGAATCGTTGGAAATTCGCAGAAAACTCACAGCAGACTTCCCCGAGAATCCCGATTACCGCCACGGTCTGTCAATATCCCTCGCCAGTGTTGCCGACATTCTGCAAGCACAAAATGAGTTGGATGAAGCACTAAAACTTTTCAACGAATCGTTGGAAATTTTCAGAAAACTTGCGGCGGACTTCCCCGAAAATCCCCGATACCGCCGCGATCTGTCGATTTCGCTCGAACGCATTGCCGACATTCTGCAAGCACAAAATGAGATTGATGAAGCACTGAAATGCTACAACAAATCGTTGGAAATATTGCGTGAGTTGGCAAATGCATATCCTGAAAATCCCGATTATCGTCGCGGACAAACGATTCCGTTCGAACGCATTGCCGACATTCTGAAAGCACAAAATGAGTGGGATGAAGCACTGAAATACTGCAACGAATCGTTGAAAATATGGCGTGAGTTGGCAAATGCATACCCTGAGAATCCCGAATACCGCAGCGGTCTGTCGGTTTCGCTCAACAACGTTGCCGACATTCTGCAAGCACAAAATGAGTGGGATGAAGCACTGAAATACTACAACGAATCGTTGAAAATATGGCGTGAGTTGGCAAATGCATACCCTGAGAATCCCGAATACCGCTGCGATCTGTCGGTTCCGCTCATCAATATTGCCGATATTCTGCAAGCACAAAATGACTTGGCTGAAGCACTGAAATACTACAACGAATCGTTGGAAATATTGCGTGAGTTGGCAAATGCATATCCTGAAAATCCCGATTATCGTCGCGGACAAACGATTCCGCTCGAACGCATTGCCGACATTCTGAAAGCACAAAATGAGTTGGATGAAGCACTGAAATACTACAACAAATCGTTGGAAATTTTCAGAAAACTCGTGGCAGACTTCCCCGAGAATCCCGCATACCGCCGCGATCTGTTGGTTTCGTTCGCAAAAGTTGCCGACATTCTGCAAGCACAAAATAAGTTGGATGAAGCACTGGGCCTCTACAACGAATCGTTGGAAATTTTCAGAAAACTTGCGGCAGACTTCCCCGAACATCCCGGATACCGCCGCGATCTGTCGGTTTCGCTCAACAGGGTTGCCGACATTCTGCAAGCACAAAATCGGTTGGATGAAGCACTGAAATACTACAACGAATCGTTGGAAATCCGCAGAAAACTGGCGGCAGACTTCCTCGAGAATCCTGAATACCGCCGTGATCTGTCGGTTTCGCTCAACAGGGTTGCCGGCATTCTGCAAGCACAAAATAAGATTGATAAAGCACTGAAATACTGCAACGAATCGTTGGAAATTGCCAGAAAACTGGTTGCGGACTTCCCCGAGAATCCCCTATACCGCCGCGGTCTGTCGGTTTCGCTCATCAATGTTGCCGGCATTCTGCAAGCACAAAATATGCCGGATGAAGCACTGAAATACTACAACGAATCGTTGGAAATCCGCAAAAAATTGGTAGCGGATTTTCCGCAGAATCTCCAATACCGCCGTGATCTGCAATATGTGCAGAATAGAATCTCCGATCTGCAGAAAAAACCTGCCGCCGGTAAATTTTGGTCAAAACTGAAGAAATTTTTCGGCGTATAACACAACAGAAACCTCCCTGTTTGCTCGGACAGGGAGGTTGGTTTTTGGGGTAAATTATTCCGTTTTACGGGATTTGCGATCTTATGTTTGATTCCGATCGACCGCTCAGAATCCCCAGTCGATCAGGATTCTGACGAGCATGACGATGATGTTGACGAGGTTGGTGAGCAGACACACAATGACCGATCGGACGGGGCGTTCGGTGTAATCCCACTGCGAAAGCGGGATGGTAAGGTCGGGGTCATCCTCAAAATAGCCGGGTTCAAGGAATGCCTTGGTCTTCATTTTTACGGTCACAACGTTGCGTGCACAATCACGCAGAGCCGTACCGAATCCGACGGGATCGATCATATACTGTGCCTTGACCGCCGCAAGGTGGGACGGCATATTCAAAAACCACACGCCTGTGAGCATGGTATCGTTGCCGTTGTAAACGGCAAGCACGGGGCTCATGTAGCCGTTGCCGACGAAGTTGTTGGAATAGTCGGAGACGACATATCCCTCATAGCCCCATTCGTTGCGAAGCAGGTCAATGAGCAGTTCACTGCTTGCACCGCACCAGTCCGTACCCAAACGGTTATACGCGGACATAACGCCGTGGCAGGCGGATTCCTTGACGGGAATTTCAAAGGCTTTGAGATAAATTTCACGCATCGCCTGTTCGTCTGCCCATGTGAAGATACCTGCGCGGTGTGCTTCCTGATCGTTCATCACAAAGTGCTTGACGGTGGTGACAAGTCCCTGATTCCATGCGCCGTCGATGATCTGCGCACCCATGGTGCCCGAAAGCACGGGATCTTCCGAGAAATATTCAAAGTTTCTGCCGCCCATGGGATTTCTGTGAATGTTCACACCGGGGGCATACCAGATATCCGTGCCGATGCTTCTTGCTTCTTTGCCGACACTGTCGCCCATGGCATAGGCGAGGTCCTTGTTCCAAGTGCAGGCAATGGCGGTGGCACAGGGATATGCCGTACCGCAGTCGGTATAGGTGATACCGTGCGCACCCTTGACAGAGGACGGGCCGTCGTTGTCCCATGTCTGCGGAATGCCCAGACGTTCAATGCCGTAGGTCTGATAGCCGCTGTGGGTGACAAGATGTGTCATTTCATCGAGGGTAAGCTGGTCGAGGAACGGCTCCATCAGGTCTTCGTTTTCATACACATCCTGCAGGGTGATCACGCCCGATTCATGGCAGACACCCATTTTCGGTGCTTCCCCCTCTTTAACGGGTTCGGGATAATCGTCCGCGTGTTTGATCGCATCGGTCTTCGTGAGTTCTCTTGCGGCAGGATAGGTGCCGTCTTTGTCGGCTCTTGAAAGCAGGGGAAAGCCTGAATAAACATGGTCAAAAAGATTTCTGATCTCGGTGCCCGTCACATTGTCATTCTTGATGATGATATCCTCATCGAGTGTATAGGTAAATGAATCAATATGTTCGCGGACGTTTTCGCCGAGAATGATCTGATAATCACCCTTTTCGAGCACCCATGCTTCGTTCTCGTTTTTGTCATAGGATGCCATATCGCTGACATCGAATTCCACCGTGAGAATGTCGCTTTCACCGGGTGCAAGCAGTTTGGATTTTTCATAACCGCCCAGGCAGATCGCGCTCTTTTCGATCTTGCCCGTGTAAGGTGCACTGTAATAGATCTGCACGGTGTCCTTGCCGCTGACGTCCCCTGTGTTTGTGACCTTCACATCGACCGTAATTTTGCCGTCTTGGGTGCTGTAAGACAGCAGTTCTTTTGCAAATGTGGTGTAAGAAAGGCCGTAGCCGAAGGGATACTGCACGGCATCCTTGTTGAAGGTTTCAAAATAGCGGTAGCCGACATAAATGCCTTCCTGATATTCCACATAATATTCGCCGCCTTTGTATTCATAAGTGCCGAAATTCTGCGTGGAAGGATGGTCATAAACACTGTAAGCAACGGTATCTGCAAGACGGCCGGAGGGATTGATCTCACCGCTGAGCATCTGACCGACCGCACGCATACCGAACTCACCCGTGATCCACACGATCGCGGCGGCTTTGATGCTTTCGTATTCGTCAAGGAAGCCCATTTCCATGACATTGCCGATGTTGAACAGCACGATGACCTCGGAAAATGCGGCTGTGACCCTTTCCACCATTGCTTTTTCATTGTCGCTCAAGCGCAGTGTTTCGGGAGAAAGATCGGAATTTTCCGCACTGGTTCTGCCGATGACGATAACGGCCGTGTCGGAAAATGCTTTTGCATTCTGCATCACGGCATCGGTGAGTTTGGCGGGGTTCATTTCTTGAATTGAACTTTTTGCAAACATCAACTGCACAAGATTATTGAGCACGGTGCTGCTGCTTCTGGGGATCTCCTGCCCGCCGCAATTCTTATCATACAGTTGCATCAGTTCCGTGTTGTATGCAATGCCTGCTTCATCGAGTGCCTCATAAAAATACACCGGATCGTGCGTGGTGATCGCACCCGAACCTGCACCGCCCATAAGCGGCACAACGGATGCCGCACCGAACACGTTGATCTTTTTGTCCGCAAGCGGCAGGGAATTGTCTTCATTCTTCAGCAGAACGATCCCCTCCTGCTCAATGGCAACGGCGAGTTCGCTTGACACGGCCACCACTTCATCCGGAATGTTGCCGCTGACTGCAGAACCGGACAGCCCCGTACAGGCAAACAGCATTGCAAACACAAGAATGACAGCCATTGTTTTTCTGATTTTTTTCATTTTTGTATCTCCCTCTGCGAAATAGTTGGTTATATTATAATAGATTTTTTCCAAAAAAGCAATATTTTTTTGGTGATATTATCCAAAACAAAGAAAAAACATCCCAAAATCTCAATCATTGAAACTTCGGGATGTTTTTGTTCATTTTTTCAGCGTTTAAGGGGGACGATCGTCTTGTCCACCGCCGCTTTCCATTTGTCGTAGGCTTCATCGGTATAGGTTTCGGGAATGCTGCGGTACACCTTTTCCACTTTGTCGCCGCCCAGAGCCGCATTGGCAACTTTCAGCAGTGTGGGCAGTTTCGGAAAACCGCGCATGACCTTGCCGAGCATCTCTTTGGAGCCGACTTCGGAACCGGCCGAGCCGAGATCGCCCTCGGTTATGATGCGGTTTGCAAACAACCAATCCAGTTCTGCGGGTTTGAGATTCAAAAGGGTGTTTTTCAGAATATCCACCCCTGTCAGCGAAGCCCCGTGCTTAAGAATATAATTCCGTTGGTAGGGCCAAAGCGTCTGCACGGTAAAGACGGATTCTTCATCCGCACGGATCGCTTCGTGAAGCAGTTTTGCCGCACGGATATTCAGATCCACCCCCGAACCGGACATGGGATAAGTCATATATGCACTGTCACCGATGGCGGCATATCCGTCACACACCATCTTTACAAGCGGTCTGCGCACGGGAATTTTGGCAAAGATGCCGCCGCGCAAAAGCGAAGTGCCCACAAAGGGACGTTTTTCCTTAAACTGCGCCACGATCTGCTCTACTTTCTGCATATCGAACGGAACAAAGCGTCCGATGAGGATGTCGGCGGAGTTTTCTTCGTTGATCAGCCACGAAATGCCCGGTTCTCCGCAATGCATGAGATAGATCTCATACGGATTGGTGTCCGCTTCGGTGGGCTGACACTTGCTGTAGATGCCGCGGTAGGCATAGAACACCTCGCCCGTTGCGTAATTCTGTTCGATCTTGCATTCGGCGGGCAGACTTTTGCGCACGGCGGAATCCACACCGCAGGCATCAATGACAAGATCGGCATAAAGAACGGCACTGTCCGTGGTAACACCGACCACACGGGCGTTTTCCGTTACGGCACCCGTAATTTTTGTATGCCAGACAAATTGCACGCCGCAGGAAGCCGCATATTCTATTAAAAGACGTGAAAGCAGACGTCTTTCCATTTTTGTGGGAGGCTTTTCGCCGTAATCGGTTTCGATGGGCGTTTTTTCATCGGGACTGAAATAGCGGTTGTTCGGCAAAACACCTTTTTCATGCTCCTGCAAAACCACCCCTGTAAACTCCTCGATCAGTCGCACGTTCAAACTGTCTTCCCAATTGTAGCCGTGTGTATCGGGCGCACAATCGGCATACAGCGTGACGTTATATCCGTCCTTTGCCAGCAATGCACCGACAGCCAGACCGCCCGTGCCCGCACCTGCGATCAAAATATTTTTCATAGCCTCTCCTCCGTTTCTTTTATTTATTTTACATAAAATATTCCGACGCTGTCAAGTGATTTTGTTTATGTTCATGTAATTTAACGGTTTGTTTTCTTTCTGTTAAAAAATTGAAATAAAAATAAAAAAAATATGGCATTTACGGATAATATATGCTATACTAAATTTATCTATCGACTTTTTTAATTACGGAAAGGAAGGATCCTTTTGACAATCAACATAGATACCATCCCCGTCAACTACATACAGATGGGTGCAGGCGAAGCCGTTGTGATGTTGCACGGCTGGGGCGCAAACGCCCAGTTGTTTGAATCTTGCGCGCAGGTGATCGCACAAAAATACAGCGTGTATGCACTTGATTTTCCCGGTTTCGGCGGCACACCCGAACCGCCCGCTGTGTGGACGGTGGACGATTACACCGCATTCACCGTAAAATGGATCGAAGCACTGGGGCTGAAAAAAGTGATTTTGCTCGGCCACTCCTTCGGCGGCAGAGTGATCATCAAAATGGCAAACCTTAAAAATCTGCCGTTTGAAATCGACAAGATCATTCTCACCGATGCCGCAGGCATCAAGCCCGAAAAAAGCGCCGCACAGGAGCAAAAAGAGCAGTTCAGCCACGTTGTCAAAAAAATGCTCAAACCATTCCCCGGACTTGTGGAAAAACTGCAGAGTATGACCGGTTCTGCCGACTACCGTGCCGCCACACCGCTGATGCGTAAGATTCTGGTGGAAGTGGTCAACGAAGACTTAACGCATCTTCTGCCCGGTGTCAAACAGGAAACGCTCCTCATTTGGGGGGATCTTGACACCGCAACACCCCTGTCTGACGGACAGAAAATGGAAGAAATGATGCCCAACGCAGGACTTGCCGTGATGCACGGATGCACCCATTTTGCATTTCTTGACAATCCCGTGCAATTCGCCAATATTCTGCGCGTATTTTTGAATATCTGAGAAGGAGAAAGACCATGAACAGCATTCTGCAGATTTTATACGGATTGAGTGTGTTGCTCGGTTACTACGCGGTGTTCCGTATGACGCTGAGCAACCTGCATATGTTCCAGCTCAACGGTTACCGCACCGATACGCAACTTGCATGGTTCAAAAAGAATTTTTCAAAATACACCGTCAACGTGCTTTTGTTGCCCGTAGCGGCATTGTTTTGGTTTGTAAGCGGAGAGATCTTCCCCGTGATCGCCGCCGTGGCACTGAATATTCTGTACTGTGCCGTTTTGCCCGCAAACCGCAAAACAAAGGCAAAAAAACCGCTTGTGTGGACACCGCGCGTCAAGCGCATGACGGCAACTGCCATTTTGCTGTATGCCGTTTGCATGGGGCTGTCATTCTTCACACTGACCACAGGAAAATTCCTGTTTGCCTACGGTATCATTGCACTGAATGTTGCCCTTTGCCCGATCCTTATCCTTGTCGCAAACGGACTCAACCAACCCATGGAAAAAGGCATCAACGCACGCTACACAAGAGAAGCAAAGCGTATGCTGGCCGATTCGCCCTTGCTTGACACCATCGGTATTACAGGCTCTTACGGCAAGACCAGCGTCAAGTTCTATCTGTATACCATTCTGCGCGCGTGGAAAGAAACACTCGTAACACCCGCCAGTTTCAATACCCCCATGGGCATCGTCAAGACCGTGCGCGGTGAACTGACGCCCATGCACCGCATTTTCCTGTGTGAAATGGGTGCAAAATGGGTGGGTGATATCAAAGAGCTGTGCGATATCGTACATCCCAATCACGGCATCATCACCGCTTTGGGCGAACAGCATCTGGAATCGTTCGGTTCGATCGAAAACATCCATAAGACCAAATACGAACTTGCCGATGCACTTCCCGCAGACGGCAGGCTGTATGTGAACTTCGACAACGAAGCCATCCGCAACCATCCGCCCAAGCACAAATACATCACCTACGGAACTACAGCCGATTGCGACTGGAGAGCCACCGACATCACCGTGACGGCAGACGGAACGCAGTTCACCGTGACGTCCCCCGACGGTGAACAGTGCCGTTTCACCACAAAACTTTTGGGCGATCACAATGTGCTCAACCTGACCGCCGCCATTGCCGCCGCCGCAGGATTCGGCATGAAGATGCAGGAAATGAAACTTGCCGTGCGCCGCATTGAACCTGTCAAACACCGTATGGAGATCGTGGAAAAGAACGGTTGCACCATCATTGACGATGCGTTCAACTCCAATCCCGCAGGCTGTAAAGCCGCCCTTACCACCCTGGGCCGCATGGACGGCATGAAGATCCTTGTTACCCCCGGCATGGTGGAACTGGGCGAAAAAGAAGAAGAATGCAACCGCACATTCGGTCAGCAGGCCGCAGAAGTGTGCGACTTCGTGGTGTTGGTCGGTGAAAAACAGAGCCGTCCCATTCTGCAGGGACTCAAAGACAAGGGCTTTGCTGACAGCAAGATCTACGTCACGGATGACTTCCTTGACGGTATGCAGAAAGTATACGGCATTTCAAGCGAAGAAAAAAAGATCATTCTGCTTGAAAACGACCTGCCCGACAACTATTAAGCAAGGAGGAAAACGATATGAAGATCAAACTTGCCGTTCTGTTCGGCGGCATGAGCGTCGAACATGAAGTATCCGTTATTTCCGCTTTGCAGGCGGTCGCATCGCTGGATACGAACAAATATGACATTTACCCCATTTATATGACCAAAAACAATGAATTCTACACCGGTCCCGATGCAGGTTTCATTGAATCTTACCGTGATATTCCCGCATTGCTCAAAAAATGCACCCGTTGCGTGTTCATCAAGGACGGCAACAAGGTAAAACTGTTGCGATATCCGTTCAAGCGTTTCGGCAACAACGTGCTGACAAACATCGACGTAGCCTTCCCCATCGTGCACGGCACCAACGTGGAAGACGGCGCATTGCAGGGATACTTGAAAACCCTCGGTCTGCCTTTTGTGGGGTGCGACGTGCTTTCCTCCGCCGTGGGTATGGACAAATATGTGATGAAGACCGTGCTCATGCAGGCAGGTGTTCCCGTTTTGGACTGCATTCGCATCAATGTGCTCGAATTTGCAGAGCCCGAAAAGGTCCTCGATGCCTGTGAAGCCAAATTCGGCTATCCCGTGATCGTCAAGCCCGTCAACCTCGGATCGAGTGTCGGCATCAGCATCGCCAAAGACCGTCAGGCTCTGCTGGGTGCGTTGGATGATGCATTCCGTTATGCACCGCAATTGCTTGTGGAACGTGCGGTCAAAGATCTGATCGAGATCAACTGTTCGGTGCTCGGTGACGTGGATGAAGCCGAAGCCAGCGAATGCGAACAACCCGTAAAATCAGGCGAAATTCTTACATACGGTGACAAGTACACCGGTGAAGATAAAGTGCACGATATTAAGATCATCAAAAAAGATGAAGAAACGGGTGAGCTGAGAACCAGAATGATTTTCAGCAAAAAATACGGTTTGCTGTACGATGAAAAAAGCGGAAAGATTTATGACGAACTCGTTATGAATGCCTCCGACAAAGAGTTTGACGAGAAAATTGTCGCACAGTTGGATGCACTGTTCGGCGGCAACAGGCCGATGATGTTCTCCGCAAATTTCAACTCCCCATCCGACAATAAAAACGGTGCCGACAAAACAGGTGCAAAAAACTGCGGCGCCACACAATATGGAACCAAAGCCGCTGCACAAAGCGGCACCAAGGGCGGCACAAAAGGCGGCACCAAGGGCGGCGGTTCAGGTGCAGGCATGGCAAGCCTGTCACGGTTCCTGCCGGCTCCGCTTCCCGAAGAACTCAGAGAAGAGATCCGCACCATGGCAGTCAAAGCCTTTCAGGCTCTCGGCTGCAACGGCGTTTCCCGTATTGACTTCATCTTTGACGGCGAAAACAAGCAGGTCTATCTCAACGAGATCAACACCATACCCGGCTCGCTTTCGTTCTATCTGTGGAAGCCTGTCGGCGTGGAATATCCGGTCCTTCTTGACCGTATGATCGAACTTGCACTCAAACGCCGCAGAAAAGAAGAATCGTTCGTCTATACCTTTGAATCCAACATCCTTGCCATCGACCGCAGTTTCACTTCAAACGGCGGCAGTAAAGGTGCCAAAGGCGGCAAAGTGTAATAAGACAATTGTAAAAATCCCTTTTGTAACGGTTTGACTGCCGCAGCAAAAGGGATTTTATATATTCCTCACGGAAAGTTTTTTGGGGAGTTGAAAAGTAAATTATGATTTACAAGTTCTAAACGCAAAACGCTAAATGCTAAACGAGTGGAAACAATTTGATTGTTTTATCATTTTTAATTTACGTTTTGCCGTTCTGTTTGACCGATTTTGCTTCAAACGACAGAAAAACTTGC
>JAFQKN010000007.1 GCA_017396895.1 Clostridia bacterium | reverse complement strand
TCGGAAAAAACGGTCAAACGCCTTCTGCGCGTGGCGTTGTCACTTTTGAGCCTGTGCAGAGCCGCATCCGCTTTTTGCACGGAGTATTCGCGGTGGTTGTAAAAATGCCCCACCCCGTTTTCATCCACGGAAAAGGTGTCGGCTTTGCCGAAGTCGTGAAACAGGGCGGCCAGGCGCAGCACTGCATCCTTTTCGCAGTTTGCAACGGTCTTTGCCGTGTGGGTATACACATCGTACAGATGATGGAAATTGTGCTGTTGCAGACCGATGATGCCCTGCGTTTCGGGCAGGATGCAACGCATGACGTCGGGGAACTGCAGTAAAATCCGTTCCGCACCGTCACCGAGAAGCATTTTTTTCAGTTCCGCAAAAATGCGTTCGACCGATATGTTTTTGAGCAGATGCGCGTTGCGGTGAATGCACAGGGCGGTCTGTTCTTCGATTTCAAAATCGAGCACGCTTGCAAACCGTAATGCGCGCATGATGCGCAGTGCATCCTCATTGAAACGGCGGTCGGGCTCGCCCACACAGCGGATGATGCCGTTCTGCAGATCTTCTCTGCCGCCGAACAGATCCACAATGCCGTCGCACACGCTGTATGCCATGGCATTGACGGTAAAATCGCGCCGCGAGAGATCCTCACGCAGATCTCGCGTAAACGAGACGGCGGTGGGATGGCGGTTGTCAAGATATTCGCCGTCGGTGCGGAACGTGGTGATCTCCACGTTGTGTCCGTCACGCACCACCGTGAGCGTACCGTGCTTCAGTCCCGTTTCAATGCACCTGTGATCGGCAAAAACAGCCTTCATTTCTTCGGGACGCGCATCGGTGGTCATATCGTAATCCCCCGGCACTTTTCCCAACAGAAAATCACGCACACAACCGCCTACGGGACAGGCGGTAAAGCCGTGTTCGCGCAGACGGTCAATGAGAAAAAGAATGTAATCGGGCAGAAACATGGTTTAGAGTCTGACCTTGGCAACGGCCTTTGCAACGGCAGAAGGCACGTTGTTGTCTGCCATACAGGGGCTGTGGGCTTCGTCGGGGAAAATAAGTACGAAATCGCCCGCCTGCAAAGTCACGCTCGTCTGCGCGGGGGACAAAGCAAAAAAGGCAATGTCACCGTCGGCATATTTGTCTTCGGTCACGGTGAGCTTGTCGGCATCGATGAGGTCAATGCGTTCCGCACCCGACAAAACATACTGAATGTCAACGTATTTTTTGTGGTTTTCATATTTGCATGCATCGTGCGTTTTGGTGGTGTAGGCCGCCATGTTCACAAAAACGGAATCCCCGTCCACGGTGTAGCGGCCGGGCTCGCTTTCGGCGGTCATTTTTTTGAGTTGTTCAAATGCCGCCGCAAAGGACGGATGCAGGGAGTAATACTTTTCGCAGTTTTTGATGTTGTCGATGATCATATCATTTTGTCCTTTCGGAAATTATATTTTCAATTTTCTGTTCTTCCATCTGCCTGCAAGGAAGTAGATCGCGCCCGGCACGGCCGTTCCGTAGGTTGCAAGACCGTAGCCGAGGAAATAGCCGTACAGCCCCATGCCGAGAACCGTTCCCAACAGCCAACTCAGCCCCACGCGCAAAATCAGCCCGTCAAACAGCGAGAACACAAAGCCGAGCGTTGAGTTTCCGATGCCCGAAATAAAGCCGTTCGTGCCGCGCATCATGGCCATGGCAGGGAAACTCCACACAATTGCACGCACAAACACGGGCGCAAGGTCGAGCACGGCCGCTTCATCCGTAAACAGACGGAACAGGAATTCGATATTGGTGATGTACACCACGAAAAACAGCAGATACACGATGCCGCTGTAGATCCAACTCCAGTAAACCGCTTGTCTTGTGCGCTTGATCTCTCCTGCGGCAATGTTCTGCCCGACCATGGCAGAGCTTGCATAATTGAATCCCATGGTGATCTTGCGCACCACATCGTCCACTTTCAGCCCAACGCCGAACACGGCCGAAGCCGCCACACCGTCGGCGTTGACAAGGGCGGTGACAAACAACATCGAAACGTGCACCGCCGCACTGCGCAGAGCAAAAGGGATGCCCAGCGAAACGATGCTTTTTGCGGCATCACGGTCAATGCGGAACGATTGCAATTTGAAATCAAAACCGAACGCCTCTTTGTGCCGCAACAAATACACGATCGACCAAATGAACGACACGGCCTGTCCCATGACGGTAGCGGCCGCCGCACCTGCGACACCCCAGCCGAACACACCGACAAACAGCAGATCCAAAAGCAGATTCGTCACCGCCGCCACGGCAATGTAAATGCAGGGCTGTACGCTTTCTCCCTCACCGCGCAGAATGGAGGCAACCAGATTGTAGCCGAACGAGAACAAAAGACCTGCCGAACAGATCAGCAAGTACTGTTTTGCCATATCAAAGGCTTCGTCGGGTGTTTTGAGAATGCGAAGCACGGGAGACGCGATCAGCAAACCGATCACCGTCATTACAAGTCCCAACAGTGCCACCAGCGTAAACAGCGTACCGATGGTCCTTTTCAATGCATCGGTCTTTTTTGCACCGACGAGTTGCGCGATGACGACCTGGCCGCCCGTAGCAAAGCCCAAAGACAGCATATTCATAAAATTGAACACCTGCGAGGCGGTGGAAATGGC
>JAFQKN010000075.1 GCA_017396895.1 Clostridia bacterium | reverse complement strand
TGTAATCAGCAGGTCGGGGGTTCGAGTCCGTCCACCAGCTCCACCTTTTTCATACAGGGTGTAGCGTTTTAATTGAATATGGGAGAGTTCCCGAGCGGCCAAAGGGGGCAGACTGTAAATCTGTTGTCAGTGACTTCGGTGATTCGAATCCACCCTCTCCCACCAAGACAGAGCATCGTAATAACGGTGTTCTGTTTTTTTTTGTTTTTCATAAACAATTCGGGTGGATTCGAAAGGGCGTGCCGTCTGCAGGACGGTAAAAACAGTCCGGGGGACTGTTTTTAGCCCGTGGGATTGCGCTACCGTAAATTAAACAAACAAGCAGTATCAAGCGAGCACAAAAGAAACTATACCAGCAAAACACCACCCTCTCCCACCAAAAATCCTCGTTCGGTAGAACGGGGATTTTACTTTTTCACTATTACCTCATCACTATTCGTTCTTTTTTTGAATAGTTGGATTTTTGGGAAGTAACAAGTAATAGTGAATAGAATCCGTTATCAATACTCCCACCAAGACAGAGCATCGTAATAAAAGATATTTTTCTCAAGCAAGACTTGAACTCTCAGCAATCTTTTTTTCCTGCGTGTATGTTTTTATATTTTCAACTTCTATATTGAATGCAAGTCTGCCATTCTCAAGAATAACAGTGATTTTTTATGTCTGTTGGAGAGAAGCATAAAGTCTGTAAAAAGACGATAGTTATATGGTTTGTCTTGCATGATGTATTGTTGCACAGTTTATATTTATCGCAATACGATAAATATTTGTTGACTTTCAAGTAATAGTGTGCTATACTGTTCTCAGAAAGACCATTAAAAGGCCAAGGAGGTTAATTTGTATGGAACAGAAACATCTTTCTAATTGGTTAAAACTGATTCTTGTAGGAGTCGCAATTTGCGGAGTGGTTGTGTATGCTTTGGTTGTCCCTGGGTATGGTATGAGCTTACGCTCGCTGTATCCTGAATTCTCCAATAGGCTTTGGCCCTGGCTTCTTTTTATCTGGGTTTCCGGTATTCCTTGTTTCGCTGTACTTGGCTGTGCATGGAAGATTGTAACCAATATTGGTAACGATCGGTCATTTACGGATCAGAATGCATCCCTATTAAAGACAATCTCCTTTTTATCAGCTTTGGATGCTGCATTCTTTTTCGTTGGTAATATTGTGTTGCTTTTCTTAAATATGAGCCATCCGGGCGTAGTTATCGCATCCCTTGTAATCGTCTTTGTGGGGGTAGCAGTTGCTGTTGCTTCTGCTGCATTATCGCATTTGGTAAAAAAAGCCGCCGTATTGCAGGAACAAAGTGACTGGACCATATAAGGAGGCTTCAATGGACGGAGAGATTATTTTTAATATTGATGTAATGCTGGCAAAAAGGAAAATGAGTGTTACAGAACTGGCAGATAAAGTAGGAATAACCATTGCAAATGTATCTGTGCTGAAAAACGGAAAAGCTAAAGCCTTGAAAATCTCAACACTGGTAAAACTTTGCGAAGCCTTGAATTGTCAACCCGGAGATATTTTGGAATACAGAAAGGGGCAATAATATGAAACGCAAATATGCGCTCTATCCAATCGTAATGAGCGCCTGTGCATTCCTTTGTTTCATAACGGTTATTATTGTTTTCGCCGGAGTAGTACAACCCCTTTGGGGAAGAATGATGTTTCTTATCTTGCCGGCATTGATCCTTGGGGTTGTTGCCTTTTTTGCGGTAAAGGGCAAGATTGGAGTATCTGCAACGACTATTTGGACAACGATTCTGTCCATTGTTCTTTTGATCGCTTCGGTATTCTATGTGTTTCTTCTTGGTATATGGACAGCGATGACTACAACTACTGATATACAGTATTACAGCCGCGCTTACGCACAGATTGATGAAATAGATGTGGTAGAGCAAATCTTCCCTAAAGCGATCCCTGCGGATGCAGGGGACATTGTATTTACTTACACCCCTCTATTTTTACAGGGGGGAGAGGTGTTTGAACTGTCGTATACCACAACGAATGAGGAATTGACGGAGTGGGTAACACTTCTCAATGGAGAAGCGGAGTGGATTGGCTCTAATCGCCGGTGGTATTCCGAAAACAATTGGTCATTCGATGGTATTGAGGCAACACGGTACCAACTTGATTGGGACGGTGGCTTCAATCATGGTGAGATGTGTTATGTGTTGATTGACGAAACCGTGGGACGTATTACCTTTTACTATTCGATTTGGTGATCATCTAAAAAGCATATCGCCCCAACTTATTGACTTTCAAAGCAGGAAAATAAAAGATAAGGTAGTGGTTGTTTTGAGATCTTCCGAAATGAAAAACAAAGAAGTTTCAATATTATATGATAACAGTTAACCTACTTCCAATTGGTACAACAGTATTTATGTGAGAGAGTGAACTCATACGCAAAACTTTCAATAATTTCTTTTTCATAGCCCATAGACAAGACAGAGCATCGTAATAACGGTGTTCTGTTTTTTTTGTTTTTGCAGAAATTCGGGGTGGATTCGAAAGGGCGTTCAGAAAATGCTCCTATTTTTACGTTGGTTTTGCCGTCAATCTATGTTGCGTATCTTTCTGTTCTATATATTAGGATGATATTTAGGAATAATGTCAATATCAAGGGACCAAAAATATAATTTTGATATTGATGCCGTTATCGTTACTTGACAATTCTTCTCCCATGCGCTATACTGATATAAACTGATACTAATATATATCGGAGTTTTTTATGGATATCAGAGTTTTTACCGAAATGCTGAAGGACAGGCATTTTACAGATTATCAAAAAATGAAATATAAATACGGCGAGGACTTCCATGCCTTTTTGCAGACTTTGGAGGAACTGTATTATACCCCATTGCCACTGACTGATTTTGACGGTAACAATATTGTTTTTATCGACAATCACGCGACGTTAAGCCAAAGTGCAGTTAAACTGCTGTTGCAATCACAGGATCAGCATTACGGCATGAAGGCCGCCGAAGATGAGATCGTTGCGACTTCTGCCATTGAGAATATTGACTTTAACAGAGACAGTGTACGCAGGATCCTGAAAGGCATGGCACCGAATGACGAACAGGAGAGCAGAATTTCGGGCATCAAGCACGGTCTTGAGTTTATTGCCGATCCTGCTAACAAAATTATGGAAGAAAATCTTTATAAGCTTTATATGATGACAGTCGGCGATTTTTTGACCGGTGATGATCAATTGTCAGACGGCAACTACTATAGACACGATACCGTTTATGTTGTCAGCGATCGTATTGAGCACGTGGGACTTGACTGTAAAAAGGTACCGGATTTTATGAAATCACTGATCTCTTTCGTGCATGCGCAAGACGGTATGAACGATTTGCTCAAGGCGTCGATCATTCATTTTTATATTGCTTTTGTGCATCCGTATTTTGACGGCAACGGCAGAATGGCTCGACTTGTGCATCTGTGGTTCTTGATTCAAAAAGGCTATCAATCCGCACTGTTTATTCCTTTTTCAAGTCAAATAGAAAAAAGCCGCAAAGCATATTACGATGCTTACACGACGATTGAAAAAAACAAAAAATACAGCGGTAAAACAGATATTACTCCTTTTCTTCTGTATTTTATAGATAATGTTTACAACAAAATGAATGAAGGTTCTGTTGCGATAGAAACATTAACTGTTTATGATCATGCAGTGAAAAACGGTAAGATAACAGAAAAAGAAACAAAACTCTGGAAGTTTGTTTTATCTTTCTACGGCACAGAGGAATTTTCCACAAAACAGCTTGAAAAGGACTTTGGCGATGCTGCTTATGCTACCATTCGAGGGTTTGTGCTGAAATTTGAAGACCTGGGACTCCTTTCCTCTGTTAAATATGGGCCGAGAGTTAAATATAAAATTATAAAATGATGATATGTACGGTTTTACCGTGATTTATGTGCGCTTGCCTTTTTCCGCTTCTCGTTTTCTTGTTGACAGAATTATGCACATGTTGTATAATTTTCTTAAAAGAAAAAATAAAGGGGAAGTTATTATGAAAAAAAGGAAGATCGTTCTAATGATCGTTGCTGTTGTTCTGCTGGTGTTCGTATGCGGTGCGATTGCACTGTTTCAGGGGGAAGCAAGAACCCTGCTGTCGGTGAAAGAATCGGGTGACACGGGTATTTATGAGATCGACTATGCCGCCGATTACAAATTGGACGGACTGTTGGAATCGGGCGGTGCAGCCACCGAAGAACAACTGGTACAGTATATTCTCAAGACCATGCTCAAGGGCTTGCCCATTGACGTGCCTTATGAGATCCCGAATCTTGCCTGCTCCACGTTTTATGCCGAAACGCCCGAATCCGGCTACATTTTCGGCAGAAATTTCGACAACCAGACAACCGATCTCGCTGTTGTGAAAACCGCCCCCAAAGGCGCGTATGCATCGGTATGCGTGGTCAATTTAAGTTTCCTCGGTTACAATGAAACCTATTCGCCCGATACGCTTATGAATCGTCTGAATCTCTTGGCGGCACCCTATTTCCCGATGGACGGTGTCAATGAAAAAGGGCTTGCCGTCGGTGTTCTGCAGTTGCAGGCACCTGCCACGGCACAGGAAACAGGCAAGACGGACGTGGGTACCACCCTTGCCATCCGTGCCATGCTCGACAAATGCGCAACCACGGATGAAGCGATCGAATGGCTGCAAAGCGTGGATATGTATGCCGCCGCCAAAGGTTGTTTCCACTTCCACATTGCTGACGCCGCGGGCAAGAGCGTGGTCGTGTCCTATGTGAATGATGAAATGGTGATTACGGAAGAAGCCGACGGTTTTATCGCCGCCACCAACTTCTATCTGCATGACGTACCGTTTGAATACGAAAAACAGGGGCTTGACCGCTATGCCATCCTCGAACAGACGCTCACCGAAAAACAGTCCGTGCTCACTTTGCAGGAAGGCATCGATCTGTTGCACGCGGTGAATATCACAGGCACCGAGCCCGACGAAAAAGGCAGAGTGTATTCCACCCAGTGGTCGTCCCTGTATGACCTCACCGATCCCGCCCTGCACCTGTGTGCAGACATGAATTACGAAGACGTGCACATATACGAGGTCGGCTGACAATTGTAAACAAATGAAAAAAACAGGACAGTTTCCGCAAAGGGACTGTCCTGTTTTGTTGCAAAAATGGGGTACATATTGTTCCGGCCTGTCTGTTACGTGCGATCGCTTGTTACATTCTGCGCCCGTTGTAACGCATCGTCAATGTGTTCGCAGAAGTTTTCTTCGCCTACGGCATCGTAAAAACCTGCTTTTTTCATCGCCTGCAAGGGTTGTTCGTTCACGTGTGAGAGGATGAGCCTTACATTCTGTTTTTTGCACGTTGCGTGAAGCGCTTCCAGTGCGTTGAGAGCTGTGGAATCAAGAGAAGGCACCGCACGCATTCGGAGGATCAGGCAACGGGTGTAGTCTTTGAGAATGATGGCTGGAATTTTGTCGGCGGCCCCGAAGAACAGCGGGCCGCTGATCTCATACACGCGCACGTCTTTGGGCACTGCACGCAGATCCACGCTGTCTGTATCGTGATCGGGATCAATGTATTTCCAGCCGTTGACGGAAGTTTCGTCACTCATGCGCTTCATGAACAGCAGGGCGGTGAGTACCATGCCGACGGCAATGGCAACGACCAGATCAAATACGACCGTCAGCACAAAGGTGACAATAAGAATGAGAATGTCGCTCTTGGGTGCGGTCTTTACGATGCGCACAAACTTTTTCCATTCGCACATATTATAGGCGACCATGAACAAAATAGCCGCAATGGTGGGCATGGGGATCAATCCTGCATAAGGCATGAGGAACAGCAGAACGAGCAACAGCACCACCGCGTGCACCATGCCCGCCACGGGGGTTCTGCCGCCGTTTTTGGCATTGGCGGCCGTTCTTGCAATGGCACCCGTTGCGGGGATGCCGCCGAACAGGACGGATGCGATGTTGCCGATG
This sequence comes from Clostridia bacterium, assembly GCA_017396895.1. GTDB lineage: Bacteria > Bacillota > Clostridia > Oscillospirales > Acutalibacteraceae > RUG806. Next base: position 23,427 of record JAFQKN010000075.1, on the reverse strand, counting down.
CCCTGACCGACGAGTTCCGCGTTGGAATTATGACGGGAATTGACCATACCGTCCGCCACCACGCAGGAAAGCAACGATTCAATGGCCGCAAGCACGGCAATGGTGAGCGCATCGGGCAAAACGGCGGAGATTTTTTCAAAACTGAAATCCATACCTGCAAAATCCACGTGAGGCAGGCCCGACGGAATGGTATACAGGTCACGGATGGTATACACGCCTTCCTCGAAACCGGGCAGAAAAGCGACCATCAAAGCACCCACAAGCACGGCAATGAGTGAAGGCGGAATTCGTTTTTCGATTTTGGGGTAAAAGATAAGAATGGCAAGGCTGACAGCCCCCACGACCAGTGCCTGCCACGAAAACGTGCCGATAAATTCAATATTGGCTTCGATCTTTTCGATCGTTTCAATGGGTTTGACTCCGTCGGCATAGGTAAGACCGAGAAAATCCTTGATCTGACCGATGAGAATGGTCAGCGCAATGCCCGATGTAAATCCCGTTGTGATGGTGTGGGGAATAAATTTGATGAGTGAACCGAAACGGAACACACCCATGAGAATGAGCAAGACACCTGCAAGGATGGTGGCAATGAACAATCCGTCCATACCTTGTGTTGCCACGATTCCGGCTACGATGGATGCGAATGCCGCCGTAGGCCCTGCGATCTGAATGCGGCTACCGCCGAACAAGGACACGCAAAAGCCGGCCGCAATGGCAGTGTAGATACCGCAGGCCGGTTCAACACCCGAAGCCAGTGCCAAAGCGATGGACAACGGCAGTGCGATGATGGCAACGATCACACCGGCTACAAGGTCTTTTGTGAACTGCTGTGCAGAATAATTTTTCATGACCGAAAAGAATTTCGGTTTCAAATAAAAGTTTTTCACAATACACATCTCCTTTTTAACCGTTGGCATTATATTTCATTTTGCACCAAAAGTAAAGGGGATTGATATACAAATATTGAGTTGATTGCATCGATACAAGGTTTTTTATTTTGCCGGCATACGTTATCCCATGTCTGCTTTTTCCGCAAAGAACCATTTTTACTGTATACCCATTGCCGTTTTATTGACAAAATATCGTACTTATTATATGATGTAAATACAAAAAAGAGAGGAGTTGACATTGTGAAAAAGTTTTTTGCATGCTTAACAGTTTTTGTATTGCTTTGTAATACATTTGCCCTGCCTGTTGTTGCGGCGCAAACGGAAAACAAGCCGATCAATCCCGCCTGCTTGCCGATTTGTCTGGGGGACGTTGACAAAGATCATTATATAACGCCTGCCGACGCAAGAACGATCCTGCGCGCTGCGGTCGGGCTGGAATCGCTGTCGGACGATCAAATGGATCTTGCCGATTGGGACCACGACGGAGAGATCACACCTGCAGATGCAAGAATCGTTCTTCGCACAGCGGTCGGCATGGAAGACCTGCATATTGTGTTCGGTGCCGTTCACGGCGAAATGATCGACCATGTTTGTGCGGATTGCGGTGCTATTGAAAACGGATATGCGTATACAAAAATACGCAAATGGATCCAAGACAACGCAACCGGATATACAGATGGTTATGCATATACCGATGCGATCATTTATGATGAATATGGCAATGAATTCGGTCTTCTTTTTACATGCGCACCGGAAACAAACGTCATTACTGTCATGTATGATGATACCGAGTACGGCTACGGTTATATCCTTCATTTTTGTTTGCCGTATAATAATGGAATTTCGTATGCGTATTATGAAGAATATGACTTGAGCGATTATGAATCTCCCGTAGTGACAACCCGTGCGGAGTCTTACTTTGAAGCAGCCTCGGTTTCCCTCTATTACAGTTTTCCGTTTACCGCTTACGAAGGTGCTGAAGATGAACAGGACGTCCACATTGCAAATGCGAATGCTCTGTTGCATCTCGGCATTACGGGATTGCAGTTTTTGTTTGCTGAAGAAGGAATAAACATCACACTTGAAAATCTCGGCTTTCCGAATCTGCTGACCAACGAAAAGTAAAAGACAAGAAAACGGCTTCGCCGTATGCCTGCGGCGACCGTTTTCGATTTGTCCATCTCCGAGCACGTGAAGCGTGCGTTCGCCAGGGACATACAATATTTTTGCTTTATGGAAACGCAGTTTCCTATAAAGCAAAAAATCGGTCTGTCAATACAACAGGCCGATTTTTTGTTTCATGTTGCTTTTTGCTTTTCTCTATGTTAATATAAATAAAGGAATTCACATCAACACAAAACGGAGGATGCGATCATGAAATTTTTCAAAGCGATCATTGCATTTATTCAAGTGGTTTTGCTCTCATTCGGGCTGATTCCCGTGGATTACGACAATGTCAGTTACGGTGAAGGAACGGTGTATGTTCCCGAAATCACGGATGCGCTGTATTTGGTTGAAGACGGACAAAGCGCATACAGCATTGTCATTGCCGATGATGCCGATGCCTGCATTCAGACAGCCTCCGACGAATTGCAAGCCTACTTTGCAAAAATCAGCGGTGCTGACCTGCCTGTTGTAACAGAAAGTCAACTTGCAGACGGTGCAAAAGCAATTTTTGTGGGCGAAACGGTGTCTTCTGCCGCTTTGGGGAAAGACTTGGATACGGTTTTTGAGGACGGTTTTTATCTGACCGCTTACGAAGATAATTTTTACATTTTGGGGGAAGACAGCCGCGGCACGCTCTACGGTGTTTACACCTTTTTAGAGGATTTCTGCGGCGTACGTTGGTTCACACCTGAATTGGAAGTAGTACCCGAAAATGCCGATATTGTAATTGACAAAGCACTTGACCGTTTGGTAGAACCTTCTTTTGCCGTGCGCAGAAATTCCTGCATGGGCAGCAGCGATGCGTACCGAGCCAAAATGAAAACCAATGTTTCGTTCTATTATGAAGCCGAGGAATTCGGCGGGGCAATGACCTTTGTTCTGTGGGACGTCACACTTGACAGACTGGTTCCCGACAGCCTGTTTGCAGAACATCCGGAATACTTTGCACAACTCGAAGACGGCAGCAGAAGCACCGATCATGTATGTCTGTCACATCCGGAAGTTTTGGAAATTGCGGTCAGCAATGCCCGTGAATACATGAGAAACTGTAAATACAGTGCCGATCATATTCACATTGGTCAGAAAGATAACTCAAATTACTGCCGTTGTGACACCTGCACGGCTTTGTACGAACAATACGGCGCCGTGTCGGCCGCGACACTGTTGTTCACCAATGCGTTTGCCGATGCTTTGGATGAAGAGTTCCCGAACTTCACCTTTACGTTCTATTCATACGGCGAAACCGAAACACCGCCGACCGATGCATCCCTTCGTTGCAATGACAATGTTGTACCTGTCCTGTGCGGTCTGCACCATGCCTGCCGCAACCATCCGCTGACCGAATGCGGTGCCACCGATCTGCAACAACAGGGCTTGGACGAATTTATGAATCTGTATGCCGAACACGAACCTCAGATCGCCCGGGATCACCTTGTGTGGACACAGATCGCCGATCGCACTTATATTTACGATTACACCATCAACTTCCTGTTTTCCGCGCAGTTCTTCTCAAATTTCACCACTTTGCAGAGCACCATGCAGTATATGCACGACATAGGCATTACGGGTTATGTGTACAACTGCGGTGACGGCCACACCGCGGCATTCAATGAACTGCGCAATTACCTGCTGTGCAAACTGCAATGGGATGTGAACACGGATGTTGAATACCACATGATGGACTTTATGAACGCTTACTACGGTGCGGAAGCTGCTCCTTACATAAAGGAAATTCTGGACATTCAGAGCGCACAGATCGCCGCCACGGCACATTCCTTTGACTTTGACTGGCATTATCAATCTGGGTATTATCCCGTACACACCGCAGTGAAACTCGATTGCCTGTGGGACAATGCACTCGCGGCCGATATTACAGCCGAACAGTTGTTCAATGTTGAAACGGCAAACCTGAGCTGGGAGTTTTTCAAAGCAAACCAGTGCCTGAACGAATACAACGTTGCCAATCCCCTTCGCGCCAAGGAAAATGAAAAGTTGTATGATGCATTCAAATCCCACGGCATCGACCGTGTTTCCTCCTTCTCGTTTATCCCCGAAAAAGAGGACATCGACTTCTTCTTTACCCGCCCGTACCAGTGGGAGTAATTGTGTGTAATACGGAGCGCAAGAATCCAAACGACCGTATCGACCTGTTCGTTACGGTCGTTTTTCGCAAGTCATTTTTAATGTTCTCTGTTCCGAATTATCATCTTCCGTTTGTGGGCGGTGTTCATAAAATATACTGTAAATATTTTCAATCTGTTCACAATTGACATAGGCGGAAGAATGTGCTACAATAGAATAACCATCGGAGTAAGTTGTGTAATAACAGCGCATTCCAAATGAAATGAGGTATATTGTATGAAGAAATTATGTGCACTGTTGTGTGCTTTGCTGTGCGTGATGAGTCTGCTTGTGATTCCTGTGCAAGCGGCGGATTATGATCTGTTGCTGGGCGATATGGATGCAAACACAAGACTGGAGCCTGCGGATGCCAGAAGCGTGCTTCGTATGTCCGTCGGTCTTGAAGCAATCACCGATGACAACAAATTCATAGCCGATGTGGACGGGAACAGTAAAATTGAGCCTGCCGATGCGCGTCTTGTATTGCGTGCAGCGGTGAGTCTTGAAAACGAGAGCCGTTTTTATCACTTGCACACCAATGAACCTTACAACAGCGAAGGCAGTTGCACCGAGCCGAAGATCAACGGCTCAAAGTGCACTGCGTGCGGCACTGTCCGGATAGAATCTTTTGTTGATGCACCCGGCCATGACTGGTCTTTCGTGCTCAGCGGTGACAGACACATGGGTGGCTGTTCGGTTTGCGGAAAGACCGAAAACGATGTTTGTGAAGTGGTTGAGATCAGCCGCAGAGAGGCCACCTGTGAAGCAGACGGTGAAGTGGTTTATAACTGCGTCTGCGGTTTGCGTGAAGAACGCAGCGTTTTGCCCGGCGGACATCAGTACAGCGAATGGGCAAAGGGCAAGGACGGTAATTTCTCATCTGCTTGCGCCCGTTGCGGAGATACGAGAGTTTCCACCCCCGAAAAACTGCTTGCATGGTTCAATACCCGTGCGGCGGAACTGTCTGATGATCCCGCACTTGCACAGAATGTAACGATGATCAACGCCGCCTTAAATAAAATTGAGCCCAACGGAAGTTACGACGGTATTTTCAACATCAAGCAATTCAAAGATATGATAGAGGATGAAATGAGAGTTGACACCTACACGTGTGAAGGTCTGGTTGAGAACCGTACGTTTGCATTCGATGAGATCTCCGTAATTGAAAGTCTCGGCAACCTGTCGCTTGCAGACATTCAATCCATTGACGTAAGTCTCGGTGTAAAAGTGGATGTACTGAAGGATATTCCCGCATCGTTTGCCTCCGAAAAAGGCAGAGTGTATGACCTGAGTGCATACAAGAACACCCCCTCTGCCGCCGAGGCTGTCCTTCTGAAGATCGTTCTGCCGCAGGAGATCGCTGTCAAAAGCGGCACCAACAGCAACAAAAAGAATGTCTATTCATTCAAGGTGAACGGCAAGGATGTTGCCGCAGATGCAACGCTTCCGTCCGAAAAATTCAATATTTCCCTGCGCGATTTTACGGACAACACCTTCCCCGAAGTTGAAAACGATTCCTCTTTCTCTATTATTTTTGACACCGATAAGATCGTCATGGACAACAGTGTTGAACTGTATTTCGACAAAGAAACGCTCAAACCCATTGCTTGCAAATATGTTTGTGCCATGGCACTTGATCAGAGTCTCACCATGTCGGGTGATTTCGGAGATATGCCCTTGCTCAACGGTCTCACAAGCGGCACGGTCGGCATTGATACCGAACTGCGCAATGACTACATCTATCTGTTCAGTGACTACTATCCCTGCATGGCGGAGTAATTTTTCCATTCTTTGCAAAAACACTTGCAATCTTTTTTCCGAATGGCTATAATATAATCAGTACCCTTTCGGAAAGGAGGACTTTTACAATGGAAGAAAACACCACCATCGGTGTTGAAGAAGGCGCTACCGAAAGCGAAAACATTTTCGCAGGTCTTGCAGAAGGTTTCCAGAACATCGTGGATCTGATCCTCAAGATCATCAACTCCATCCGCGAAGTTGTTGAATCCATCGTCAACGGCACCAAATAAGTTTTTACAAACAGAAAACTGCAAACCCGTCCGAAAGGCAGGTTTGCAGTTTTTCTTTATCAAAAAAATTCCCCGTTGCGTATTATGTATTTTTGTGTTATATTTAATAATGAAGAAATGTATCATCTCGAAGGGGGATATGTATGCAACAGCCTGCACAAAAAAAAGCGATTGCCCCTATTGTGTTCGTAACGGGAATCGGACAGACGTGGTCAAGCTTGCGCTCGGACACAGAACACCGTTGGAATCTGTTTCCGGGTGACAGCGAAGTGCTTTTTCATGACTATCCCAAGGGCGGCAAGCGGCGTATTGCATCCTTTGCGCTTAAAGTGATAAAGACCGCGATCAGCGGCAAGGATACGGTCAAAGAGGAGCATATTGATGCGCTCATGCAGGATCTGTTCCGCTGGTGCCGTGTGGACGAAAACGGAAGTTTGCCCGAAGACGTGGACGTACGCATTTACGGTGCGCGTTCGTTTGACGTGCTTGAACACGTGGATTTTGCCACGGGCGGCTATACCGATGATTTCGGCAAAAGCCTTTTGCGGCGCATTTATACAGACATTCCCTGTCAGGAATTGGCGACTGAATACGGTGCGGAAAATATGTACTGTTTCAATTATTCCACATTTTCCGATCTGTATGCGGACGCAGAACAATTGCACAATATGATAGAAGCGGTCATTGAAGATCAAAAGAATAAAACAGGTGCAAAGCAGGTCATCCTTGTGCCCATGAGCATGGGCGCAACCGTGGTGAGTGCCTATCTTGATAAATATTACACCGACAACGGCTGTATCGGTGAGAACCGTGTTGCCAAGGTCATTTCCATCGTCGGCGCGTGGGACGGCAGTGACGGTCTTGCAGATCTGCTTGAATGCAACGGCGGTGCCGATTGGAACGAAAGGTTTTATAACAACTTTCTGCGTGATGCGGTGGACAATGATGCGTTGATGCGTATGCTTGGTTTGCTCAACCGCGACGCAATGAACCGTTTGTTGGTGCGCCTTGTGGACGGCTTGCTGGATAATCTTCTGTTGAACACTTCGTCCTTTATGGCTCTCATTCCCAAAGGACGCTTTGAAAACTTGCGCGACAAACTGTTCAGCAGTGAAAGAATGCGCAAAGTGCCGCGTCTTGCACACGTCAAATCGGAAGCCGAACGCTATTATGCCGCACAGTGTAACCTCAAAAACCGTATGTATGCACTCCGTGCGCACTGCGGCATCGGGTTTTATTTCGTTGCAGGATACAATATGCCGTTCGGTGGAGCAAAATCCGATTTTGATTTTTTGAAAGTGTTTGACAGTGCCGATAAAACCAATTCCGATTCCGTCATTCAAATTGATTCCACCGTGCCGGGCACAACGTGGGTAAAATGCGGTGAAACGCTTCCGGAAAATCCAATCAGTCGTCTGTCTCCCGACGGCAGTGTGGATGCTTCTACGGCGTGGTTTGCCGATACGTCTTGGTATTTCGAAGGCCAGGAGCATGAGCTGGGTACCAACAACACCGCCCTGCGGTTGGTGGTGGATATTGCATTCGGTGATGTGGAAAATGTATCTGATGCGCGTTATCCGCAGTTCAACCAATCCCGCGATGTTCGCAAAGCACTGAAATACCTGCGTGAAGCGCAAGAAGAATTGGAAAAAGATGAACTATCCGACGAAAAACGCGCAAAGATCACTGCGGCGGCGCAGGCAGTACGGGATATGCTTGCACGTACGCATAACGACCGCAACGCAGACGATGCGCTTGTAAAGAAACTCAAAGAACTTGTAGATTGAATGGGAAAGGACGAAAATGGATTCCGATTATACAAATAATTCCCGCACCGACAGCGGTGTGGATGCCTTTTTTGCGGGGCTTGACCAGACGCTTGCTCATGTGGACAGCGTTTTGCGGGAGGCAGGTGTGAACGTGGATTTCACCGCCGCACGCTCGGGGGTTCGCAATGCCGGACAGACTGTTTCGCAATCCGTACACAAAGCCAAAAGTACCCCCATGCCTGCGGGCCAAACCCTCGGACAACTGCTGACAGAGCTTATCAAACGCATTCTGTCGGCACTGTTAGGCAGTCGCAGAGTGCAGTCCGCGCCGCAACCGAATGTGGCGGACGAAGATCTGCCCTTTGTGGATGACTCGCAACCGCCCATGCAACACGAACTGCGCATTCCGCCGTCGGGTGACGCAGATGTGGATGCGGTGATCAGTTTTCAGCAAACACAGATCGCTTTTGTGGAAAACTGTGCCACCGTGCTTATGCGTGATAAACCGAAAACTGCCTTACAACTGGAAGATATCTGCCGCGTTTGGAACTGCCTTTTGTATGCACTGGCAAGGAGGACTGAGTTTTTGCCGAAAGTACAACGCTTTTTCGGTTATTACGTCCCCACGCTGTGCAAGTTCTGCTCGGCGTACATTGACCTTGTGCGGCAGTTGCAGAATACCCCCACTTCCACCGCTGAAAAAACGGCAGCAGAACTTGAAGAAGCCTTTGCCTCACTCGAACAGGCATTCCACAAAAAAGTGGACGAGTTGTACGGCGCGGTGGAACTGGACATTTCTTCGGATATTTCGGTGCTGGATGCGATGTTGCACAAAGACGGATTGGCTTAAAGAGTGCAAACCGTAAAGGGCTGAAAACGTAACAAATGAAAAGGGAAGTTTTATTTTTTTTAAGGTAAATATGAGATATTATCCGGTAGCCGTTACAAAGCGGACTTGAAAAGGCAAAATTCTTGTTTCACTCGTTTCGCGTTTCGCACTTATAAATCCTCATTTTTTCCGATAAAGCATTTTCCTTGACACCGATCGTTATTGTATAGTATAATATAAGTTATCCATAAATTCAGTTTTCTTCACATAAAGGACGGTTTCGTATGAAAAACACCCTCAAAACCATCGTCAGCCTGCTGTTGTGCTTTGTGCTGGTTGTCTGCATCGCCCCCGTGAATGCAAACGGATATGAAGAAGCCTATCCGTTGCCGAATTTGACGGGCAATAAAGCAATCGACATCGTTTCTGTTGCAAGAAGTCAGGTCGGCTATTCGGAAGATGCCAACGGTGGGACGATTTACGGCGCATGGATGACGCAGCAATCCCTGCTTATCGGTGCATATTATGATTTCACCAATGCCGATTGGTGTTCCTCTTTCTTCTGTTGGTGTGCCGACATGGCAGGTATTCCGCGCGGTATTGTGTTCAGCACCCTGTCTGCATCGGTCAATGTCCTTTTCGGCGCAATGATTCTGGCGGGCGCACAGGTGCATTATGAGTCCGACTATACACCGCAGTGCGGTGACTTTGTGTTCTATTCTTACAACGGTTATGAAATGGGACACTGTGCCATTACGGACGGCAACGGAAACTATATCCACGCCAATACCGCCAATCAGGTCGTTCAGCGTTCGGACAACTCCGTTTATCACCTCTCCCTCGGCGCATACTTTTATCCCGTCTGTTATGTTACCCCCAACTACGGCGGAACGGGCAACGTCAGTGTCCTGCATGACAAGGATGTTCCCAACATCATCGACTACGGTACGACCATGCTTACTGCGGCGGCATTTACCGTTTACGTTACCGCTACCGACAATATGGCCATTTCGAGAGCGTCTTTTGAAGTCTGGTCAAAAGAAAACGGCAAAGACGATGTAAAGACCTATCCCGGTGTTGCAAGCGGAACCAATTTTTCCTGCACGGTCAATCCTGCCGATCACGGTGGGGCATGGGGAGAATATCTCATCAACATGACCGTTTACGATCCATTGGGAAATAATGCGACGCTTTCCGAATATACGGTGTTTGTACCGCCCAGTGAGACCGAACCGCCGCAGATATCCAATGTCATTGTCAGCGATGTGACGAGTGAGAGTTTCACCATTTCCTGTGTCGTGAGCGACAACACTGCCGTGCGCAAGGTACTTGTGCCTGTTTGGTCGCAAAAAAACGGTACGGACGATGTGATGTGGCACGAAGCGATTATCAGCGGTAATACGGCCTGCGTAACCGTGCCCATGTCCGCCTACAACGGTCAATCGGGTGTTTTTCTTGCACAGGTCTATGCCTATGACGGTGCGGAAAATATGGCAATGTATGACAATATTACCATCAATGTTCCCGCCGCACCCGGACAAGGCTTGCAGATCAACAATTTTCTCATCTCGCCTACGGTCAACGGTTTTTCCGTGAGCGCAACGGTGGAAGCCGGCTGTACGGGCGGTGTGGTGGATGTGCTTGAAAGCATACAGGGCATTGAACGCAGTTATCAGTTCCCCGTAACGGTGCAGGGCACGGCTGTTTATTGCACCCCCTCGTTGATCGTCACCGATATGCAGGCAAAATATGCCGTTACGCTGACCGTATTCGACTCATACGGTCGCACAGGCGATTACATGACAACTTATACCCCCACTGCCGTGCAATTGCTGTATGGGGACCTTGACGGCAATGGTATTGTAACCGACAGCGATGCTTTTCTTGCGTTCCTGTGTGCCGCCGGTAAAATGCAACTCACACCTGCCCAGTTCTCCGCCGCAGATCTTGACGGCAGCGGTTATATTTCTCCCTCTGACGCAAGAGGAATCTATCGCATGGCTGCAGGATTAGCATAAATAGAATTTAAGGAAGTGATTTTTGTATGAAATATTGTCCCAATTGCGGTTCCGCCCAAAATGATGAAAACAAATTTTGCACACGGTGCGGATTTCCCGGTAATCAGAATACGCAGGATACAAACGGTACACCGTACGGTCAGCCCAATGCACAGGACTACAGCCAACAAAACGGACAACCGTATTATGCGCCAAACGCAAACGGTACTGCCGTGCAAGGCAATGTCAGTCCGAGATCGCGCCTGATCACCCTGCTGTTGGCAGTGTTTGTCGGCGGTTTCGGTGTGCACCGCTTTTTCGTCGGCAAGATCGGAACGGGAGTTTTGTGGCTTCTTACGGGCGGATGTTTTGGTATCGGTGCCCTTATTGACATCATTCAGATCGCTTTGGGCAACTTTACCGATGAAGAAGGTCTCCCCATCACCGACTGGCAAGTGTAAACGGATTTTATAATTTATTATTTCTTTCCGCGAAAAAACTCAAAGACCTCCCGCAAAAGCGGGAGGTCTTTTCGTGTTGGTGTTGTTAGATTGCTTATTCAGCAGCCGGAGCGCCAACGGGGCAAGCATCTGCACAAGCGCCGCATTCGATGCAAGCGTCAGCGTCAATGACATAGATGCCATCGCCTTCGGAGATAGCCTCAACCGGGCATTCACCTGCGCAAGCGCCGCAAGCGATGCAAGCGTCGGAAATTACGTATGCCATGAAAGTGCCTCCTTTGTCAGTAATTTAATATCATTGTAGCATAACAACTGCAAATATCAATAGGGAAAAAACAAAAAAGTATTTCTTTCTTGATGTTTTATCATTCAATGCCTTTTAAGGCTTCCATTTCACTCTTGTCCACTCGGATCTGTCCGTCGCGGATGAGTTTGCAGTCCTTTCGATTCACGACCAGAGGTGCGGCATCGGGACGGCGTTCCAGGCGGACTTTGAGAATGCCCGTCAGGAGATTAACGTCCACGACCGTTCCTTTGCCTTCGCTCGTTTCCACCAGGGCCCCGACCTTGGGTGTGTGCTTGAGCAGATGTTCATAGGCCGCTTGTTCGTATTTCAGACAGCACATCAGTCTTCCGCAGGTGCCGCTGATCTTGACAGGATTGAGTGAAAGCCCCTGTTCCTTTGCCATGCGGATGGAAACGGGCTGGAAATCGGCAAGAAATTCTTTACAGCAGAACGGCCTGCCGCAAATACCTAAACCGCCGAGCATTTTGGCTTCATCGCGCACACCGATCTGACGCAGTTCGATGCGTACGCGGAACACGGAGGCAAGATCCTTGACCAGTTCGCGGAAGTCTACGCGGTTGGGGGCGGTGTAGAAAAACAAAAGTTTCGAGCAATCAAACGTGTATTCTGCCTCCACGAGGTGCATATCGAGTTTGTGTGCGGCGATCTTCTGCTGGCAGATCTCAAACGCTTTCTTTTCCTTTTCCGCGTTGATTGCGAGTTGTTTGATATCGCGGTCGGTTGCGGGGCGAATGATGGGTTTGAGGGGTTTGACGAGTTCTTCCTCGGCTACCTGCTTGTTTTCCTGTGCGACCGTTCCGCATTCCACACCGCGCACGGTTTCCAGAATCACCATTTGACCTTTTTCAAATTTATAGTCCAGCGGATCAAAATAATAAACCCTGCCGGCATCTTTAAAACGTACACCGATTACTTCGGCCATAGTGCATCTTCCTTTCAGATCGAAAAGTTTATTCAGGTAACAACCGTAAAACGGTTGGTTATTTCATTTTCATTACATCTGCCAACCGTGCGGTCAGCACGCTCATCAGTAAGTTTTCGTTTGCATTTTTGTCCGCATACGCGCAGATCTCGCGAAGCACCGACATACACTGTGTGATCTGTGTCATGGTAAAGGCTTTGCCCAAAAGCATGGCTTCTCTGTCGCAACCCGACAGGCAGGGGGCATTGACGTCAGCTGCGGCGGCATCACGCAGAATGGATTGCAAAAACACAGCCGTTTTTTTTACCAACAGACGGTTTTTCTGCAACGCGGCGGCAGAATCCACAAGCGCAAATTCACTGCCCGTGGAAAGGGCAATAGCAAGGGCGGCGGCAATATCACGTTCTGCGCCTTCGCGTTGTTCTTTTTCACCCAGCTCAAAGGCAGTACAGCGTGAAAGCACTGTGGACAGCAATTTTTGTTTTCCGTCAGCCGCCAGCACAAAACTGACGAACGGCGGCGGTTCTTCGAGTGTTTTGAGAAAAGCATTTTGCGCCTCGCGAGTCATACCGTCTGCATCGGGCAGAACGTAGACCTTGCGCATGGCTTCATTGGGTGCAATATACAAAGAGGATAAAATTCCTTCACGAATGATGTTGATACCCACCGTGTGGGCCTTTTCCGTGCCTGCAAAAACACTGATATCGGGATGTGTTCCCGCCTTGATCTTTGCACAGGCTCTGCATTTGCCGCAGGGGGCATTTTCACGGTTTTCGCAAACAAGCGCACCTGCAACGGCAGAAGCCGTTTTTTTGCGTCCTTTTTCGTCACCGCCGGTCAAAAGCACCGCATGAGGACAACGCCCTGCTCGGATGAGCGTGAGCAAGGCTTGCGGGATCACTTCATTTTTTGAGGCGGGAGCAGGACTCATAGTTCCTCCGGAAGTTTTATGATTCAAGGAAAGTTTTTTAAGCACTAAACGCTAAACTCTAAACGCTAAACGGGCGAAAACAATTTGCGTGCTTTTTCTTTTACAGTTTGCGTTTTGCTGTTATATGCTATTCTATTTGGACTACTCTTACTCCAAACGACAGGAAAACCTGCTGTTTCAATCGTTTAGCGTTTTGCGTTTAGAGTTTAGCGTTTTCAAGCAGTTCAAGATTGCGAAAAACGGCATCCTTACGCCATGCGTAGGCTCTGGGCGGCACGGTGTCACGCGTGAGGGCAGACGCAGTGTCGCGAAATGCGGAAACAGGTGTCGTTTTTGCATTTGCATTCATCGGGCACACGGTCTGACAGCGGTCGCAGCCCCACAGACAGTTGTGTTCTTGCAAAAGCAATTCATCTTCCGCGGACAGTTTTTTCTTTTGCGAAATATGCGACAGACAACGCTGTGCATTGTGTCCGTCCTGTGTCAAAGCACCTGTCGGACAGGCACGCACACACGCAAGACAGCCGATGCAGGATCGCACGGCAACCGGAGCATACTCGATTGTGAGATCGGTGACGATTTCCCCGATGAACACCCACGAACCGTACTCCTTATGAATGAGAAGGCCGTTTTTCCCTTTTACCCCCAGTCCCGACAAACAGGCTGCCTGTACTTCGGGGATCGGCGACGCATCGACAAAGGGAACGAAACGGTTTTCGGGATATTTTTGCGACAAAAGACAGCAAATGTTTTCAAGTATTTCACCGCACACAACATGGTAATCCGCAGGCACGGCATAACGTGAAAGACGGGCGTCGGTATAATACTTTTCTTCCAGCAAGTACGGAAACAGCACCGTCAGAACCGATTTTGCTCCATCGGGCAAACGGTTTGCGCTGCGCACATTCAAAAGTTGCTTTTCAACCGCCGAAAACGGACAGACGCCCCACGGCAAAGAGCCGAAAACGGGTTGCAATTCGTCTTTTTTTACAGCATTCATAAGCGTGCCAGGGCAATGATGCAAGGCATGGTGAGCACGCTTGCAAAGGTGGAAAAGGTGACGGTCTTCGTCGCAACACCCGTATCATGACCGTATTGTGCGGAAAACATGACGGTGTTGTTGGCAACGGGGGCACTCGCCTGAATGAGGGTTGAAACGAGAAGCGTTCCTGTCACGATGCCCGTGGTTTTGAGAATGACGAGCATGATCAGCGGTACCACGATATTTTTGATAAGCGTTACGAAATAGTTGTTTTTATCCGACAAAAGCCCTTTCATGCCACAGTTGGACATATATGTGCCCAACAAAATCATGGCAAGCGGCGTGTTCATGGAGGCGATTCCCGACACGGGTTCGAGCAAAAAATCGGGCATCTTCAGCCCCGTCACGAAGAACGGCAATCCCAGCAGAATGCCGATAACACCGGGATTGAGAAGGATTTTTTTGATGCTGAACTTCGTTTTTTCTTCCTTTTTGTCCATCAAATGGATGCCGTGGGTGAAGCAGAACACCTGAAACACCAACACGCCCATGGAGCAGTACAGCACACCTTCGTTACCCAGCAGAGCCTGTGCCAACGGCAGAGCCATATAGCCGAAATTGCCGTAGATGCAGGCATATTTATAAATCACGTCATGCGGTCTTCCCTTGCGGTACAAAGGCAGTGTCAGCAGGATGCCGAGCACGTGCGTTCCAACCGCACAAAGAGAAGCCAGAAGGAGTTGTTTTGCGGTTTCGGGGGTAAACGGTGTGGTCGCAAAGGATTTGACGATCACAGCCGTGGTAATAACATAAAACAGAAGATTGTTGGTCAGCCTTGCCGTTTTTTCCGTAAACAGCCCTGTTTTGTCACACAAAAAACCGACCGCAACCATCACGTACAGGATCAATACCTGGCGTGTGGCGATCCATACATTCGATAAAAATACTTCCATTATTCAACCGTAAAGGGCGATACGGGGATATCGCCGTCTTCCTGTGTTTCTTCGTTCGCTTTTGTTTCTTCGGGCTGTACGAGAGCTCCTTTTCTGACATATGACAGAACGCTTGTGATCGCAAAGGCAAAACCTGCGGCATATACCGCATCCACGCCGAAGCCTTCTACTGCTCCGATTCCGGACG
This sequence comes from Clostridia bacterium, assembly GCA_017396895.1. Taxonomy (GTDB): domain Bacteria; phylum Bacillota; class Clostridia; order Oscillospirales; family Acutalibacteraceae; genus RUG806. The sequence goes on along the minus strand of JAFQKN010000075.1, from coordinate 7,881 downwards.
CTTTTGCAACAAAACGCGGTACGCTTGCAAGCAGGCAGAACAGTGCCGCGCTCAAGCCCGATGCAAGAAAGGCCCAAGCGCCGCCTTCAACGGTCGTGCCCGTGGCAAATCTTGCAAAGCAGAACAAAAACAGCATCATGAAAATTGCCGCATACAGTTCGCAGAACAGTTCCGCGGAAACAAGATAACTGATGGTGTATGAGAAATAGGAGATTATGCGCAGAATGCCCCACATCGGTGCGGCCAAAAACAGCACGGCCGGATATTTGAGCCATTTGTAATTGCCCGTCAGACAGCAAACGGCATACAATACGAAGGCCAACATACTCACAAACGCCAATATACAGGAAACAAGATCGCGGAATGTACCGTTGAGCACACTGCTGTCATACAGTGAAAGTCCTGCATTTTCCGCAGCGATTCTGAGTGTGTCAAGCACCGTCAATCCTTCGTAGCCGAACGAGGTGGCGAGTAAAACGGAAGCAACCGCGTCGATCGGGCGACGGATGGGAGCGATCTCACCCGCAGGCATTTTTCCGCAAAGCCAACACAGCGCACAGACCGCCAAGGTACCTGCTACGGCAAGAATGTAAAAAAGATAAACAAAAAAGTCTTTTTCACGGAAAAAACCGGTTGCGAGGTCGGTGTTGTCTGCCAGTTGCCAAATACGCAGGCCCAGTGTCACCGCGGCACAGCCGAGTGCGGTGAACATCGGAACAGCAGGAGACATCTGCAGTACACTGCCTTTAATTTTTATTTTTTTCATACGAAAAACGCTTCCCTTCATGTATATGAATTTTACCGTTCGTCAATCGGAATATACAGTTGTTTGTGCGAAACGCTCTTAAATGCGGGGCGCATGATCCGACCGCCCGTGAGCAGTTCTTCCATGCGGTGTGCACACCATCCTGCGGCTCTGGCACAGGCAAAAATGGGGGTATAAAGATCTTCGGGCAGAGCAAGCATACGGTAAATAAGTCCCGAATACAAGTCTACGTTTGCGCAGATGATCTTGTCACTGCCTTTTATTTCGGCAAACACTTTCGGACTGCGGCGTTCAATGATATCCAACAGTTTCCATTCATCGCCGTAGCCTGTTTTTTCTGCAAGCGAACGGGCATTTTCCTTGAGCAGAACGGCTCTGGGATCGCTGAGGGTATACACTGCGTGTCCCATGCCGTAAATGAGCCCTGTTTTGTCGCCGATCTCACGGCGAACGACCATGCCGAGTGCATTTTCAACATCTTCTTCATCGGTGATGTCAGACACATTCCTGCGGATGGCTTCCACCATTTCCGCCACTTTCATGTTTGCACCGCCGTGTTTTGCACCTTTAAGAGCACCGATGCCCGCCGCAACAGCGGAATAGGTATCCGTGCCCGCACTGGTGAGGGTTCGGACGGCAAAAGTAGAACAGTTACCGCCGCCGTGTTCGGCATGAAGCATCATACAAAGGTCAAGCAGTTTTGCTTCTTCATCGGAAAATTTTCGGTCGGAACGCACGGAGTTGAGAATGCTTTGCGCGGTGCTCTGTTCGGGCTTGATGGGGTGGATATACATACTCTTATTGAGGTAGTTGCGACGTTTGACCTGATAGGAATAGGTCATCAAAGACGGCAATCTGCCGATGATCTGAATGCTTTGGCGCAATACGTTTTCGGGGGAAAGATCATCGGGTGTGGGATCGTAAGCATACAAAGCCGCCACCGCACTCTGCATACGGTTCATCACCGACGGGGACGGAGCCTTCATGATAACGTCCTCAATGAATGCCGAGGGCAACTCCCTGTAGTGTGAAAGGACACTGCGGAAGTGCTGTAACTGTGCGCCTGTGGGCAAAAAACCGAACAGAAGCAAAAACGTGAGTTCTTCAAAACCGAAACGGTCTTCATCCACGCACGCCCCCACAAGGTCGTAAATATTAACGCCGCGATAGGTCAGTCTGCCGTCACGGGGAACACGTTCACCGTCTTCAATGTAGTAACCGTCTACGCTGCAGACCTGCGTCAGACCTGCCATAACGCCCGTGCCGTCATCATTACGCAAACCGCGTTTGATGTGATAACGGTCAAAGTCGGTGGCGCGGATATTCAAAGTGGCACGGTACTTTTCGCACAGATCGGACAAAAAGTCGGCCTCAAATTTATTGTCGTCATGAATCATAGTTCTCATCTCCGGAAAATGCAATACAATGTGAATTTATATTATATTATTTATTTCGCAATTTGTCAAGCAAAGCGGCAAAAGATACAGCAAGAACGGGGATTGAACAATTGAAGCATAAAAGTGTTGAAAAAAAGCCGTTGCAATTCCGAATGCGGATTTGCAACAGCCGACTGATATTCACTTATTTTTCGAGTGCAATCTCCTGACGGTACAGGCTGTACCAAAGGCGACTTGCGTAACTGCGCGGACGCACGACCACTTTTTCGTCATATACCTCGAATTGCATACCCAAGCCGCACCACTTGATGCCGTGGTGGTTCCAGAACATAAAGCAGGGAAGATTGAACAGATGCAGGCTGCCGTCATGTTCGACCGTGCAATAGCCTTTCTTGTTCTGCGTGTATTTTCCGTTGAGCCCCATGTGGGAATGGCCACTCATGTAAAAGACATTTTTGTACTTTTTCATAATGGCTTTGACCTTGTCGGATGCGTCGCCGATGCCGCCTTCGTCCATGGTTTTGTAGTCCTCTTTGCGGTCAAATGTACGCGGCAGTCCGTGGGTTTGGTTGAGTGCCTGATGGCACAGCACAAAAATGGGTTTACCCGTGGCGGCGGCTTTTTCCATGGCGTTTTCAAACCAGGCAAGCTGTTCGTCGGAAATGTCGGCATTCAAACAATCGCTTTCACTGCCCAATGCAATGAACGGATAGCCCTTGACTTCGGTGTAGAAGTAGACTTTATCCAATTTGCGGCCGCAGATCTTTTCGGAGTATTCAATGAACAGATCCTTGAATTCTCTGCCGTGGTTTTGCGTGTGTGACCATGTGTCGTGATTGCCGATGGCAAAAATGAGTTCCTTGGCAGGCTTGTGCTGCATGAAGATCCATTCCGCCATTTCCCAGTGGTCGGGTTCACCGTGATCGGTGGTATCCCCGAGCGTGACAAGCGCATCCATCGGTGTATAGGAGTGTTCCATATCGCGCAGAGCCGCGTGCAGTCTGCGCCAGCGGAAACTTCTCCAATCCACGTGCACATCTGCAAGGGCGGCAAAATTAAGGCGGATATGTTCCGGATCTTCCGCACGCAAGGGGGCTGCAAAATCACCGAAAACGGGCTTTGTGACGAATGACAATGCCTTGAAACCGGGCGTGAGTACGGTGCGAAGCGGCTCAATAATCATAAACAGACCTCCTGAAATAAAAAAACAAAAAATCCGAACACGGCAAAAAGTGCGGTGTTCGGTTTTGGATCAAAGATCAATCTTATCAAGCATTTCTTTGAGAGCTTTCAGATCGGCAGCGGTAAGGGTGATGCCCTTGCCCATCTTTTCGTGTTCGGGGCCCCAATCGCGGATATCATACTTGGGTTCTTTGCCGTTCCAGCTGATGAGGTTGAGTTCCTTTGCCCAACCGCCGGAGCCTTCGGAAATAACACCGAATTCTTTTACGATCTCATAGGTAAATTCAGGCATGACATATACTCCTTTCTTAATAATCGACTTCATTATTTATAATATATATTAAAAATAAATAAAAAGTCAAGAGTAAAATAAAAAATTTTTATTATATTTTTTATAATTATAATATTTTATATACTATTTATATATAAGTGGGTTTTGTGTAAATCTGCCAAAAAAGTGATTGACTATGCCATATCTATTGTATTATACTGATATTGTATGTAATCAATCGATTGCAAATCTTGTATGGGAAAGGAACAGAATTCTATGAAAATTACATTTATGGGTGCCGGAAGCACCGTCTTTGCCAAAAACGTGTTGGGTGATGTAATGTGCACCCCCGCTTTGCGCGAGAGTGAAATTGCTCTGTATGACATTGATGCAGGCAGGTTGGAAGACAGTTGGATCATGATCAATGCCCTCAATCGCAATATCAACGAAGGCCGTGCCAAGATCACCCGTTATCTGGGTGTGGAAAACCGCAAGGATGCTCTGCGCGGTGCGAATTTCGTAGTCAATGCCATTCAGGTCGGTCTGTATGATCCCTGCACGATCATCGACTTTGAAGTGCCCAAGAAATACGGTCTGCGCCAGACGATTGCCGACTCCAACGGTATCGGCGGCATTTTCCGTGCATTGCGCACCATTCCTGTTCTCAAAGACTTCGCAAATGATATGGAAGAAGTTTGTCCCAATGCATGGTTTTTGAACTACACAAATCCCATGGCACAGCTTGCAGGTTATATGCAGCGGTACACAAACATCAAAACCGTCGGTCTTTGCCACAGCGTACAGGGTTGCTCCAGAGGACTGTTGAGAGGTCTTGATATTCCTTTCAGTGAACCCATCCGCGAACGTATTGCAGGCATCAACCACATGGGATGGCTGTTGGAAATCGAAGACGCAGACGGTACCGATCTGTATCCCGAGATCCGCAGAAAAGCCATTGAAGTACTTGAAAGCGGTGTGACCGATCACAACGATCTCGTCCGTTACGAATACATCCGCCGCTTCGGTCATTACTGCACCGAATCCAGTGAGCATAACGCAGAATACAACAACTTCTTCATCAAGGACAAACATCCCGAACTCATTACCCGTTACAATATTCCGTTGGATGAATATCCGCGCCGTTGCATCAATCAGATCGCACGCTGGAACGAGGACCGTCAGAAATACCTGACCGATGATGTCCATCACACCCGTACGGGAGAATATGCTTCTTACATCATGGAAGCCATGGTTACGGATATTCCCTATAAGATCGGCGGTAACGTCATCAACAACGGGCTTATCCCCAATCTTCCCAAAGAGGCTTGCGTAGAAGTAGCCTGCCTTGTCAACAAATACGGTGTTCAGGGCTGTCAGCAGCCCGCACTGCCGCTGCAGTTGGCAGCTATGAACATGACCATGATCAACGTGCAGCTTCTCACCATCGAAGCCGCCGCAACGCTCAAAAAGGATGCGATCTATCAGGCTGCCATGCTTGATCCGCACGTATCGAGCGAACTGACCATCGACGAAACCGTAGCCCTCGTGGATGATCTCATCGAAGCACACGAAGGCTGGTTGCCGAAATACCACTAATTTATTCCGATCGGAGTGAACTCCATGTCATTGGCTTACTTAAAAAGCGGAACGGATATCCGCGGAACGGCATTGGGCGAGAACTGCGATCTCAATGACGCCGTCGTGCAAAAAATCGCGCTCGGATTTTTACACGTTCTGCATGAAAAAACAGGCTTGCAACCAAACGAAATGTCCCTTTATATCGGCAGAGATTCCCGTCTTTCGGGCGAACGCATTTTGAATGCACTGTGTTCCGTGTTTATAAAATACGGTGTGAACGTGACCGATTGCGGCTTGTGCTCAACGCCTGCCATGTTTATGACCACCGTAAAAAAGGGTTGTACTGCCGCTGTGCAGATCACCGCAAGCCACCATCCGTCCGACAAGAACGGATTGAAATTTTTCACCCGTGCGGGCGGATTTGAGGGCAGTGACATTGCCGCTGTTCTCTCTGCTGCCGAGCAGAAACCTGCCTTTGCCGAATGCGAAGGCCGTGTGCAGACCTTGGATTTTATGACCGAATATGCCGCCGACCTGCGTGAAAAAATCAAACAGGGGGTTGGCGCAAAGGATTATGAACATCCGCTTGCAGGTTTTCACATCGTGGTGGATGCAGGCAACGGTGTGGGCGGTTTTTATGCCAACGACGTGCTCTCTCCTTTGGGAGCAGACGTTTCGGGCAGTGAATTTTTAGAACCTGACGGACATTTTCCGAATCATGTGCCCAACCCCGAAAACCCCGATGCAATGGGATTTATCAGCCGCAGTGTTTTGCGGAACAAAGCCGATTTCGGTATCATTTTCGATACCGATGTGGACAGAGCCGCTTGTGTGGATGCTGACGGCAGAGAGATCAACCGCAACCGTTTGGTCGCTTTGGCAAGTGCCATTGCGCTTGAAAACGAGCCCGGGGCAACGGTCGTGACCGACTCGGTAACTTCGGATGGATTGAAAGCTTTCGTTCAACAGCATTTAGGCGGTGTGCACCACCGTTTCCGCAGAGGATACAAGAACGTCATCAATGAAGCACTGCGCCTGAATGCGCAGGGAGTGAACTGTCCGCTTGCAATCGAAACATCGGGCCATGCGGCACTGCGTGAGAACTATTTTCTGGATGACGGTGCGTATCTCATCACCAAAATTCTCATTTTGCTTGCCAAAAAACGCAAAGAGGGCAAGCCGCTGTCGAGCGTGATCGAAGCACTGCAAGAGCCGGTTGAAGAAAAGGAACTGCGGTTTAAGATTTTGCAGGAGGATTTTCGTCCCTGCGGAGAAGACGTGATCGCAAAACTCGAAACGTGGGCATCCGGTTTACCTTTTGCAACACCTGCGGATGATAACCGCGAAGGCTTCCGTGTATCTTTTGACGAAGATCACGGTGCGGGTTGGTTGTTGTTGCGTTTGAGCGTGCATGATCCGATTTTGCCGCTGAACATCGAAAGTGACAAACAAGGCGGATGCAGACAGATCGCAACTTTGCTTTTTGACTTCCTGAAAGATTTTAAGGATATTGACATTTCTGCACTCAAGGACTATATTAGTTCATTGTAAAACATTTCCGCAGAATAAATGCGTATGCAAACGGCGGGAACGGTCTGTTTTTCCGTCGCGCGATCCGAACGCTGTATTCTGCGCTGTATAACGGAGGTATTCCCATGTCCATTCTTCCTATTGGTATTATCATTGACTCGCTGCGCGACAAGAGCAAGGCTGAGCAGGTACAGACTGCCGCAAAACTCGGTGCAAAGGGCATTCAGGTCTATGCAACGAGAGGCGAAATGGCTCCCGAAAATCTGTCTGCCGCACAACGCCGTGAATTTCTGAATCTCGTCAAGGATAACGGCCTTGTCATTTCCGCACTCTGCGGTGATCTGGGCGGCGGCTTCGGCCACAAAGATGAAAACCCCGAACGCGTGGAAAAAAGTAAGCGCATTCTTGACCTTGCCAAAGATCTTGAGACCGATATCGTCACTACACACATCGGTGTGGTTCCCGAAGATCCCAACCATGACCGTTATAAGATCATGCAGGAAGCCTGTGCACAACTTGCCGAATATGCCGATTCCATTCAGGCTCACTTTGCTGTTGAAACAGGCCCCGAAACCGCTGAAAATCTCAAAGGTTTCCTCGACTCTCTCCACTCCAGAGGTGTTTCTGTCAATCTGGATCCCGCAAACCTTGTTATGGTCACCGGCGATGATCCCGTCAAAGCCGTTTATACACTTAAAGATTATATTGTCCATACCCATGCCAAGGACGGTGTCCGCTTGATGGACAACGATCCGGAAGTGGTATACGGCATCAAAAAAGCCCTTGTCACGGGCAGAGGCTTTGAAGAAGTGCCCCTCGGTGAAGGACAGGTCGATTGGCCGAACTATGTGAAAGCACTTGTGGACATCGGCTATAAAGGCTTCCTTACCATCGAACGCGAATGCGGCGAAAGCCCCGAAACGGATATCGGCAACGCGGTCAAATTCCTGACAGAAGTCATGAAAAATCTGTAAAAAAACAAAACGGGATTGTGTCACGGCGACACAATCCCGTTTTCGCGCAAAAAACACCCAAGAATAAACCCCGTTGTATACAAAAATAAAGGGGATCATTCAGTTTTTGCAAAATTTTTTGAAGTGTCCTGAACAATATCTCAAATGTTCCTAAAGAAGATAAAAGCTCGTTTAGCGCGAAGC
>JAFQKN010000074.1 GCA_017396895.1 Clostridia bacterium | reverse complement strand
CATTGTGCGTACAACGCTAAATCATAATTTATCTTTTTTCCGATCCCCCAACTTTCCGTGAAGAACCCTTTTTTTTATGGTTCTTCTGTGAGTGCTTTTTCCCAAACGGTAATGTTTTTGTACAGATTCTCCGGGGTGCAGAACACTTCATTCACAAGTGAACGGGCGGTATAGAAAATGCCTTGACGGAAACACAGCGGAATAAAGGGGAGTTCTTTTGCAAAGGCGGACAAATAATCACCGAGCGTGACCGTGCCGGCGCAATATGCGTCCCACATGGCACCGCAGGTGATGCTTTCATTGTCGATTCCCCAGCCTAAAGAACCACCCGAAACAAGAAATACGGATTGATCCATGTCGGCAGACATTCTGACTTCACCGAGATAAAGATCGTAATTTCCCTCACGAATGGCTTCGTAATAGGCTTCTTCTTCCAGTTCAACAACGCTGACGTTAATATTTGCGACAGAAAGCTGCTCACTGACCTGTGCCGCCGCACCTGTCTTGAAATCATTGCCTTTGCAACAGATCAGTTTAAGCACATAATTTGTTTGTTCGGGTTTTAACAGGTCTTCGGCTTCCGGTTCTTCGCCGTCTGACAGTTCGCTTTCGTAGTCATCGCCGCTTTCATACTGCTTGAGCAGTTGATCGGCCTTTTCCGCGTCTGCCTGTTTGCTGTCTGTGAATGCTTCGTTTTCCAATGCGCTCCATGACGGATGCACGGGTAAACAAGTCGCCTGTGCATAACCGCAAAAGGCGTGTTCGACAATGCTTTGACGATCCAAAGATGCCGAGAGCAATTTTCTGAACACGGCAGAAGACGTGTGCGTATTGTTTGCGTTGACACCGAGAAAAACAAGATTTGCCATCGGTATGACCGTAGCCGTTGCAGACAGTCGCAATATTTCACCGTCATACAGATCATTGAACGTAGCGTCAATGCGTTCGCTTTTCAGTGAGAAAACTTTGGAAGCATCGGCGGCGGCATCCACCAACGTGATGGATGCGGTACGAGCGTTGCCGTCATAATAGTTCGGATTATAGACCATGGAAACGCCGTCCACGGTTTTTATGTATGAATACGGGCCTGCACCTGCGGGAAGATCCGACGCTTTGTCTGCCGTTCCGTACTGCACGATGGGGAAGGTCAGCAGACTGCAAGCGTTGATGTTCGGCCGTGACAGAGTAAACAGCAGAACATCTGCCGTCTGCCCGATCGCAATGTTCGTAAAAACCGAAAGTTGCCGTTTGAAGGCGGGTGATTCTTTTGCAAGACGGAATGAATACAACACGTCTGCAATGGAAAGCGGTGTACCTTGCGCGGTCAGAATGCCTGCGCGCAGTGTGATCTGCAGGGAATTTCCGTTTTGTACGGCCGAATCCGCTAAGATCGGTTGTGGGGTGAAGTTTTCATCCAATTCATATAACGGCAGAAATGCAAGCGGCCATAATTGCTGATTGTCCGTTCCTTCGCTGAAAAACGGATTCAGGCTGTCGGACGCGCAATAAGGCAGGGACAAAGAACCCGTCGGTTCAGCGGTCGGTGTCTGTATGATCACCGTCGGCAGAGTTTGCGTGCAGGAAGCAAACATCAATAATGTCAGTAAAACGGCAAGTACCTTGTTAAGTAAGCGAAACTCTTTCAATGTTGACAGCCTTTCCTGTTTTGTTGTCGGTCTCGATCAAAACACCTTCCAGACGGCAATCGCCCTCACACTGTTCAAAGCGGATAGGTAAGCCCGTACGGATGCGGTCGGTCGAATTTCGGATGCTGACGCCCAATACCGAATGGATAACGCCCGTCATGCCTGCATCCGTAATGTAGGCGGTCTTGTTCGGGAGGATCTGCGCATCGGCGGTCTGTACATGGGTGTGCGTACCGACCACGGCACTCACTTTTCCGTCCAACCAAAAACCCATGGCACGCTTTTCGGCCGTGGCTTCCGCATGAAAATCAACGAGAATATGCCGTATTCCCTCTTTGTTGATCTCCTGCAAGGCTTTTTCGATTGCATCAAACGGATTTTCCGAATAATCCATATACAAAGATCCCATCAGATTGATGACCGCCAGCCGCATTCCGCGTTTTTCCACGATATCCCAACCTCTGCCGGGCGCTTCACGGTGAAAATTCAACGGTCGGATAATGGGAAGGTGTCCGTCAAGCACGGGATAGATCTCATGTCTGCGCAATGCATGGTTTCCCGTTGTGATGAGATCCGCACCGCTTGCAAACAGATGATCCGCCGATTGCGGCAGAATACCGTTTCCGGGGGCACTGTTTTCGCCGTTGACGATGCAAAAATCAATGTTTTTCATTTTTTTGTATGCAGGGAGAATGCGGCGCAGGCATTCGCAACCGGGTGCGCCGACAACGTCCCCGATGAAAAGAATAAGCATACAAGAAAGATTCCTTTCTGCAAAAAAAGGCGGCCGGGGCCGCCTTTCGGAATTATTTTGCGTAATCGAATGCACGGTTCTCACGAATGATGTGCACTTTGATCTGTCCGGGATATTCAAGTTCTTCTTCGATCTTCTTGGCAATGTCTCTTGCAAGAATGACCATGTTGTCGTCGGAAACGATTTCGGGTTTGACCATGATACGTACTTCACGGCCGGCCTGAATGGCGAAGGACTTGTCAACACCGTTGAAGGAAGTGCAGATCTCTTCGAGTTGCTGCAAACGCTTGATGTAGTTCTGTACGTTTTCACGGCGGGCACCGGGACGGGCCGCAGAAATGGCATCGGCAGCCTGTACGAGAATGGCAACGATCGATTTTGCTTCCACATCGCCGTGGTGTGCGTGAATGGCGTGAATAACGGCTTCATTTTCTTTGTATTTACGAGCCGCATCCACACCCAGAGAAATGTGCGTGCCGTCCTGTTCGTGGTCAATGGCCTTACCGATGTCATGCAACAGACCTGCGCGTTTTGCAAGTTTGACATCCGCGCCGATCTCTGCTGCCATCAAACCTGCAAGATAAGAAACTTCCAGAGAATGATTCAGCACGTTCTGACCGTAACTGGTGCGGTATTTCAGTCTGCCCAGAAGTTTGACCAGTTCGCCGTGGACTCCGTTTACACCTGCATCCACAACAGCGCGTTCGCCTGCCTGTTTGACAGCCTGTTCGACTTCTTTTTTGCTCTTTGCATACATTTCCTCAATGCGGCTGGGATGAATTCTGCCGTCCACAATGAGTTTTTCGAGTGTCAGTCTTGCCACTTCGCGGCGGATGGGATCAAAACTGGAAACGGTGATGGTTTCGGGGGTGTCGTCGATGATCAGATCCACGCCCGTAATGGTTTCAAGGGTACGGATGTTGCGGCCTTCACGACCGATGATGCGGCCCTTCATGTCGTCATTGGGAAGTTCAACAACAGAAACCGTGGCTTCTGCCGCATGGTCTGCCGCACAACGCTGAATGGCACCGCAAATGATCTCGCGGGCAAGCGTATCCGCTTCGTCGCGTGTTTTCTGTTCAATTTCAAGGATTTTGAGTGCTTTTTCGTGGGTGAGTTCGCCTTCAAGGCTCTTGATGAGCAGTTCTTTTGCCTGCTCTTTGGAGAATCCGGAGATCTTTTCAAGCATATCGAACTGGCTTCTTTTGAGTGCTTCGGCTTCTGCGAGTTTTGCTTCGGCTTCTGCGATCTTCTTCTGAAGCAATTCTTCTTTCTTTTCAAGGTTCTCTGTTTTCTTGTCGAGGGTTTCTTCCTTCTGGTTCAGACGGCGTTCCTGACGCTGTACTTCCGCGCGACGCTCTTTGAGTTCGCGTTCAAGTTCGGTGCGTTCTTTGTGAATTTCGTCTTTTGCCTCCAGAATGGCTTCTTTTTTCTTTTGTTCAGCTTGCGCAATGGCATTGCTGATGATGCGATTTGCTTCTTCGGTTGCCGAGCCGATGGCTTTTTCGGCGGTTTTGCGGCGAACGAGGCCGCCGACAAAGAAGCAAACAACACCGCTGACCACCGCCGCAATAACTGCGATGATGATGGCCACGCCGATTGAAATTTGCACTGGGGTGTACCTCCTGTAAAAAATGGCGTTCCTCCAAGGGGGCGGATTGCCCCGTCACTCTGAAAGGAATCGTTATGAATACCGCACTGCAAAACATACCGAAAACGGTCGTTTTTGTGCGGAAAGAATAGAATAATGCAAAATATAGAATTTATATTTAACGAAAAACATCTGATTCCGACAAAACAGATATTCTTCTGCATTATCTTTGTTATTGTACAACTTTAACAAAAAAAAGTCAATAACGAAACGGTAAAAAAGTCGGTTGTTGCAAATTTTTTTATTCTTATTGCTTATAAATAATAATCGGGGATCTCTGCTAACGTATAAGTCGGGACTTGACAAACCTATTTCTCTGCCCTATAATTTACTAAAAATATGATCTTTTTTGAAAAGAGGTTTTTATAATGGAAAAGAAAGATATCAACTGGGGTGAACTCGGTTTCGGTTATATGCCGACCGATTACCGCTTTGTGTCCAACTGGAAAAACGGCGCATGGGATGAAGGCACATTGAGCACCGATCCTATGGTATGCATCAGTGAATGCGCAGGTGTTCTGCAGTATGCCCAGACCGTTTTTGAAGGTTTGAAGGCTTACACTACGGAAGACGGCCGCATCGTCTGCTTCCGTCCCGACCTCAATGCAGACCGTCTGGAGGCTTCCTGCAAGCGTTTGCAGATGCCCGTGTTCCCGAAAGAACGCTTCATTGAAGCCGTTCGTGAAGTGGTCAAAGCCAATGCCGCATTTGTTCCGCCCTTCGGTTCGGGTGCAACGCTTTATCTGCGTCCTTATATGTTCGGTTCGGATGCCGTCATCGGTGTCAAACCTGCCACGGAATATCAGTTCCGCATTCTTTGCACCCCTGTCGGCCCTTATTTCAAAGGCGGTGTAAAGCCTCTGACCGTTCGCATCAGTGATCTTGACCGTGCCGCACCTAAAGGAACGGGCAACATCAAAGCCGGTCTTAACTATGCTATGAGCCTTTATAACATCGTTGACGCCCACAACTGCGGATTCGATGAAAACATCTATCTTGATCCCGGCACACGCACCAAGATCGAAGAAACGGGCGGTGCCAACATTCTGTTCGTGACCAAGGACAACAAAGTGCTTACTCCCAAGTCCGACAGCATTCTGCCGTCCATCACGCGCCGTTCTCTGATGTACGTTGCAAAAGAATATCTCGGACTCGAAGTCGAAGAACGCGAGATCGAACTGGCTGAAATCTCCGATTTTGCAGAATGCGGTCTTTGCGGTACGGCGGCAGTCATTTCTCCCGTCGGCAAGATCGTCGATCACGGCAAAGAGATCTGCTTCCCCGCAGGTATGCAGGAAATGGGTCCTGTTACCAAGAAACTTTATGATACGCTCACCGGTATTCAGATGGGCAAACTTCCTGCTCCCGAAGGCTGGATCGAAGAAATCATGTAAAACTGATAAACGACCGGGGGCCCGGTCGTTTATTGCTTTATAGGAAATTCCTCCTATAAAGCAAAAAAAATTTTTATGTCCCGCCTAAGGCGTGCGACAAATCGAAAACGGTCGCCGTAGACGTACGGTGAAGCCGTTTTCTTGAAAATAAGGAGGCCGCAGATGAAAAAGACATATATCACGTCCATGCCGGATCATATAGGTGCTTTTTTGAAGGCAAGCAAATGTTTTTCTGCGTTGGGCATAAATATCACACGTGTGAGTTATAACAAGGCTGTTGATTCCCACACGCTATTTATTGATGCGGAAGGCACGAGCGAGCAATTGGAAAAAGCGGATGTTGAACTTGAAAGGATCGGATATCTGCAAAATAATGACAGCAAAACCGGAATTGTTTTGATTGAATTCTGTCTTGCGGATATCCCGGGCAGTGTTACGAATGTGCTGACGTTGATCAGCCGTTTTAATTTCAATATTTCCTATATCAGTTCACAAGAGAACGGAACAGATTATCAATACTTCAAAATGGGCTTGTATGTTGATGATATGGATAAGATCTCCGAATTTCTTGCGGAAGCCGAAAAACTGTGCAAAGTGCGGGTAATCAACTATAACAGTTCAACAAAGGTTTATGATAACAGTATTTTTTATCATACCTATGTTATAGGTTTGTCGCAGATCATGGGGCTGTCGGAAGAAATAAGCCGTGAATTGTTGGTGCACGTGAATCTTGCCATGCAAACGCTTGATGAAAAAGGCTTGTCACCTTACAGAACGTTTGACAGCATCAGTAAATTTGCAGAATTGCTCGGTGCTTCAAAAGGCGCGTCGTTTGCGCCGAGAGTCAGCAACCACAAAATAACCGAGCATACGCAGATCATTCTGATTGAACCGCCTTGCGGCAGTAATACCATTATAATAAAGAGCAATGAGAGGGTATTGTTTGTTGACAGCGGCTATGCCTGCTACAAAGAGGAGATGCTCGGTGTGATACACAAGGTGTTGCCCGATTTTAACGAAATCAAAAAAACGGTGCTCGTAACCCATGCCGATGTGGACCATTGCGGATTGTTGCCGTTGTTCGATGAGGTTATCGCAAGTCCCAAAACAGCTCTTTGCCTGCAAAATGAGTATCTCGGAAATGACGGTTATCGGGAAAAGAATCCATTGCACAGACCGTATATAAACATCTGTAAAATTCTTACGTCATACGAACCGACCGATCCGAAAAAAATAAAAACCCCATGGCCGAATGTCGATCATCTGACACAACCGCTTACGCAGATCGGCTTTTTTGATTTCGAAGAATTGCATTTTGAGGTCTACGAGGGAAAAGGCGGTCATTTGCCGGGAGAGATCGTATTGATCGACTATACGCATCATATTGCTCTGACCGGCGATATTTATATCAATCTGCATGGATTAACCCCCGAACAGGCAGCATATAATCAGTATGCTCCGATATTGATGACTTCCGTTGATACCGATCCCAAACTTTGTGCAGAGGAAAGAAAAGCAGTCATCGGTCGGCTCGGTGTCGGTTCGTGGCAGATCTTCGGAGCACACGGATTTAAAAAAGATTATTCTGTCAATGCATAAAACAGAAAAAAATAAAAAAAACACTTGACTTTTGCACTATGACGTGCTAAAATCATGTCAAATTTGAATATCACAAAACGACTGTGATGAAGACGGTCGGAAAGTGTAACTCACAGAGAGTTGTCGTTTTGGTGCGAGACAACAGCGAATCTTTCCAATGACTTATCCCTTCTGAGTCGGAGGACCGAAAGCGAATGCAAGTAGACTCCTTCCGTAATGCTGCGTAAAAGCAAAGGGCTTGTTTGAGCCCGGAAAGTGACGGAATATTTTTCCGTAATTTGAGTGGTACCGCGGGTTTCATACTCGTCTCAAAGGTTTTCTTTTGAGACGGGTTTTTTGTTTTATTCAAATTGGATATTCAGATAAAAGGAGACAGCGAACATGGATTACAGTTTGAAAGAAGTTGCAGGAAGAATCAAAGATCTGCGTGAGGCAAAGGGCTATACGCAAGCCGAACTTGCGAAACTCACAGGTGTGTCTGTCGATGAATTGCGGGTTTTGGAACAGGGTGAAACCGATTTCAGTTTTACTTTTATTTATAAGTGTGCCAAAGCCTGCGATGTAGAGGTTGTCGATTTGCTGGAGGGAAGAAGCAGCACATTGACCTCATTTGCCGTTACCAGGAAAGGGGAAGGTTTGCAGATTGTCAAAAAGCACGGCGTCGTGTATAATAATCTTGCACCCAAATTCAAAGATAAACAGGCAGAACCCTTCCTTGTGAATTTCCCCTTTTTGCCTGAAGAACAGCAAGCACCCTTGAAACTCAGTTCACACAACGGACAGGAGTTCGATGTGATCGTCAAAGGGGCATTGAAAGTGCAGATCGGCAATCACGTAGACGTGCTTCATGAGGGAGATTCGATTTTTTATAACAGTCAGATCCCGCACGGTATGATCGCTGTCAGTGAAGGCGGTTGTGAGTTTTATGCCGTGGTCCTCAATCCGCAAGACGGACAGGTGAGTGAGGAATATCCCGAAATGCCCTTTACACCCGCGAGAACGGTTGATACGACCGTTGCCGAAACGACCGTTGCCGATCAATTTGTTGCGTCTTACTATGATGAGAACGGTGTGTTCAGCGGCATCGACTTCAAAAATGCCGATCGGTTTAATTTTGCGTTTGACTGTGTGGATGCCATCGCGGAAAAGACACCCGACAAACTTGCCATGCTGTGGGTTGCAAACGATAAAACCGACCGCAGATTCACCTTTGGTGATTTGAAAAAGTATTCGGCAAAGACTGCCAACTATTTTGAATCGCTCGGCATCCAAAGAGGCGATACGGTCATGTTGGTGCTCAAACGGCATTATCAGTTCTGGTTCTGTATGCTCGCATTGCATAAGATCGGAGCGATCGCAATTCCCGCAACCAATCAACTTGTTGAACATGATTTTGATTACAGATATAAAGCCGCAAAAGTGAAAGCGATCGTATGCACTGCAGACGGTGATGTGGCGGCTGAAGCAGAAAAGGCCGCAGTGAATTTCCCGGGAATGCTTAAAATTCTGGTTGGCGGCAAGAAAGACGGATGGCACGATTTTAACGTGGAAATGGAACGCTTCAGCACGCATTTCCTGCGTACCGAAAACGCTCCCTGCGGCAATGATCCGATGCTGATGCTCTTTACTTCGGGTACGACCGGTTATCCGCGTATCGCAACGCATTCTTATAAGTATGCATTGGGACATTATCCGACAGCCAAACATTGGCACAACGTAAAACCCAACGGATTGCATTTTACGATCTCCGATACCGGTTGGGGAAAAGCGCTGTGGGGCAAACTTTACGGACAGTGGCTCTGTGAAGCGGCCGTATTTACCTATGACTTTGACAGATTCCGTTCCGAAGATATTTTGCCGATGTTTGCAAAGTATCATATCACCACGTTCTGCGCTCCCCCGACCATGTACCGGTTCTTTATCAAAGAGGATCTTTCAAAGTATGACTTGTCGTCCATCGAATACGCAACAACGGCCGGTGAAGCATTGAACCCCGAGGTATTCAATCAGTTCAAAAATGCAACGGGCCTGACCATCATGGAAGGGTTCGGACAGACCGAAACAACGCTGTCGATCGCAAATTTTGTCGGTTCAACTCCGAAAATCGGTTCCATGGGCAGACCGAGTCCGCTTTATGACGTTGTGATTCTGGATCCCGACGGCAATGAATGCAAAACAGGTGATACGGGTGAAATCTGCATCCGTACCAAGGAAAATGCTCCATGCGGACTGTTTATCGGCTATTATCTGGATGAAGAAAAGACCAATGAAGTCTGGCACGACGGTTACTATCATACCGGAGATCAGGCAACGATGGACGAAGACGGTTATCTTTGGTACGTCGGCCGCATTGATGATGTTATCAAATCTTCCGGTTACCGCATCGGGCCCTTTGAGATCGAAAGTGTTATCATGGAATTGCCCTATGTACTGGAATGTGCAGTTACACCGGTTCCCGATGAAGTGCGCGGACAGATCGTTAAGGCAACGATTGTCCTGGTGAAAGGAACGGTTGGCAGTGATGCACTGAAAAAAGAGGTGCAGGAATACGTCAAAACACATACGGCACCTTATAAATATCCGCGAATCGTGGAATTTGCAGATGAACTTCCCAAGACCATCAGCGGCAAAGTCAGACGTGTTGAGATCCGTAAAAATGACATGGCAAAAATGCAGAAATAAGCATATAAAGCAGACTGTTCGGCAATAAAAAAACGAAAAGGAGATGCCGTGCCGTTGTCCGTTCGGTGACGGCGCGGCGGAAAATGTATGAGGATCATTGCAAGTGACTATGACGGAACGCTCAATTACGGCGGTGTGGATGATGCAAAACGCAACGCAGTGGAACGCTGGCAGAAGCAAGGGAATCTGTTCGTTGTCGTAACGGGCAGAGATAAGCAGTTTTGCCCCGAAATGCAGGAGAAAAGCGGCATAATGTTCGATTATTATCTTGCCTGCAACGGTGCACTGATCCTCAACAGCCGCTTTGAAGTGCTTGCACAGAAGCAGTGCGGGCAGAATGTGTTGCAAAACCTCATTGCCGAACTGTTTGCACTCGGTTGCGAATGGGCAACGGTCTGCGCCGATGAAACGGTACGTATATGGTCTGATACGGCAGTTGCGAAGCCGAGGGACGGAAAAACGGTCGCAGACATCGGACGGTTTTCCTATTTTAATCAGGTCAGCACTGCACTGCCGACTTTTGAAGAATCCGCACGTGTAGCCGCGGTGATCGCAAGCCGTTTTTCGGGTATTGTGAATCCGTTGCAGAACGGCACGTGTCTTGATATCGTACCTGCCGGCATGGACAAGGCCAAAGGCATTGAAGATCTGCTCACCCTGTGCGGTGCGATGCATGAAGATGTTGTTACGGTGGGAGATAACGTCAATGACCTTGCTATGCTCAAAGCATATCGGTCTTATGCCATGGCCAACGGTGTGTCGGAAGTCATACAAATTGCCGATGCGACCGTGGAAAGCGTGACCGAACTGATTGAACTGGAAATGGCAGCAACGGGTGCTTTTTAAGCAAACAAAAAAAGGCTTGTATCATTGCTCCGTTCGGAGTGCTGATACAAGCCCTGTTTTTTTTGTTTTATTTCTGCAACGAGGCAACATCATCCTGTCCGACAAGATTGTTTTCGTTGCCCGAAAGCACCTGCGTAGACAGCAGTTTGCCGTTACTTTTGACGGCTGTCGTGTGGTATAATCCGCATGACACAGCAATGCAATCCGACCAATCTTCTACGAAGCATCTGCCGAGTTTGTTGTCCCCGGCGATCAGCACGTTACCGTTCTTTTTGATGCCCACCGTGATCTCTTTGCCGGCAGAAACGGATTTGACGCCCGACCAATCCACATCAACGTAATCGGCACTCGTGTCACCGATCACCTTGACCTTGCCCTTTTCGGTGAGGGCAACCAGATGGGTATATCCGCCTGCAATGGCTGTGATGTTTTCCAATTCGGAAACATCGCCGTTCAGTGCGCCCGCCAAAACGACCGTTCCGTCGCTTTTAAGACCTGCGGTGTATTTTTCACCTGCCGCAACGGCAACGATGTCTGTCCAATCTTCAACCGCGTATTTTGCGGTGTTGAGGCTGTTGCCCGTTGCAACGACCGTCCCGTCTTCACACAGACCGACCAAATGATCCGGACCTGCGGCAATGGCCGTGATGTTGCGCCAAAACGTTGTGTTGCCTTGAAAAGCGGATGTGGTTTGCACGAATCCGTTGTTCAGAATGACGGCGGTAAAATCCGAACCTGCGGCAATGGATTGTACGTCCGTCCACTGTGCACATTCGTAACTGAGCAGATCATTTTTGCCGCCCACGGTTGCAACCGTGCCGTCAGCATACAGCACGCTCGTGTGATATTCACCTGCAGCAATGCCCTGTACGGGGAGATCTTTAAAAGGATCGGAGTTGCCGCCTACAATGCAAATGACAGCCACAATGATCGCAACAACTGCCGCACAGGCGGCGGCAATGATCGCAATTTTCTTTTTTTTGTCCATGGAAAAACCTCATTTCAAAACGGAATGCAGGGTGACGGACAAGAATCCGCCACCCTGTGCCGGTTTAATTGGAAAGTTGTTCGTCTGCCAGGCGGCTGAGATCCTCTGCATTGCCTTGCGAAGCAACGGCAGAAACTTCTGCACGGCGGACAAGAAGCTCTGCATACATTCTTTCTCTCTTTTCGCCGGACAGATCGTAGAACAGCATCGGGATCATGCCGAACGAACCCGTAATGGTGGGAACGATCGCAAAGTATGCAAACAGGAAGAATTTGACTGCATCGGTCTGTTCCTTACCTGCTTTGTAAGCGGACTGGTCGTAATTGAACACTTGCATGAGCAAAGTATTGATGATGTTGGTGAATGCACCTGCAAGTTTTGTTGCCAGACCTTTTGCAACACCTGTCATGGCCTCTGTACGGTAACCCATCTTCCATTCGCAGTAGTCCATGCATTCGTTGTACATTTCGGTGTCGATAACTTTACCCGTGCCGTAGAAGAACGTCCAGATAAATTCTTCGATAGCCATGGCAATGCCCATGGGAACCACCTTTTGATACATACCGCCTGCTTTCGTTTTCCAATCCATGCCGATACAGCCGAACAGGAAAACGGGAACCATGAGGATCTTGGAAGAATAGTTACCCACGAAATACAGGAACTTCGTAGAGAACTTGCGGCGGAAATAGGGAACAAGTGCAAAACTCAAGGGACTGATGGGAGCCGCAGGGATACCTGCGATCATCGTCAGAGAGTTGAAATGCAGAACGTCGGTGTAATAGTTCGTCTTGCTGCCGCCGATACCGAAACTGTTGAGCATCTGGGAAAGTGTGAGCAGAAGCATCGGCTTGTTCTTGACGATGGACTCGATACCCATTTTGATTGAGGGGGGCTTGACGGATTGCAGGATGCGTTCCTGTGAGTTCATGAAGAACCAGAAGGACATACCGCTGGATACGAGCGTTGTGAACGTGCCCATGCCGACAAAGGACGTAATAAGAGTCTTGCTTCTGCCGGCATCGTGTTTGCGGTTGTCGATGATATCCAGCACCACCGTGAAGATCTGTTCGGGCAATTTTTCACCGAACTGTCCCGATGCCCAGTTGGCGAGGGTAACGAGCCTTATTCGGTCAACGGGGTGCGGTGTGATGGTTGACATCAGGCCGGTTCTTGAAATATCCTGGAACGTGCCGATACCGTCACGCACCATGGTCAAAAACAGATAAAAGGCGAATTTGATCCACTTATTTGCATTGAGCAGGAATACCGGCTGGAACCAATAGGCGAGTGTGCCGATGAGGCCGGGAATGGCAAGAGCCAGCAGGTACGGTCTGAATTTACCCCAACGGGTACGGGTCTTGTCCACGATGGTGGCAAAGAGAACGTCGTTGAGCATATCCCACGGTGTATTGATGGTGGCAGCCAATGCGGACAAACTCAAGGGCAATTCAAAAATGTTGTTCACAAAGCGGGATGAAAATGCGTTGATATTGAAAGACTGTGCTGCATCCCACAGCACAAAACCGACAGTTTCTTTCAGACCGACGTAACGGCGGTTCTGATAAACGTATGATAATTGTTCATCCGTCAACTGTTCGGCGGTGTTGTTGGGTTCGGTTGCCAATGTATTCCCTCCTGTCTGATAATGTACGTTACATTTTATCATATCGCCGTCAATAATGCAAGAAAAAAAACGCTTGCAAAATTTGTTGAAAAACACGAAAAATGAATCTTGTTTTTGTGCAAATGAATTGATAGAATAGAAAAAAAGGGGGTTGTTGTCCGTGCAATTAAAAATAATGAGTTTTAATATTCTGCATTGTGAACTGTATAAGGAGAAACGCATTGATTTTGACCGTTTTGCCCAAGTGATCACGCAAAGCGGAGCCGATATCATAGGCCTGAATGAGGTGCGCGGTGACGGCGAACGGGATGATTATCAGGCGCAGGCGCAGATCCTCGCCGAAAAAACAGGATTTTATTGTTATTTTGCCAAAGCCATTGATGTGGGCGGAAACAATCCTTACGGGAATGCACTGCTTTCACGGTATCCGATCCTGTCGGCTGAAACCGTTCCCATTCCCGATCCGCCGATCCGCATCGGCAGCGGTTTTGAAACACGCTGTCTGCTGAAAGCAAAAATCGATGTTGCCGGCGGTCTGACCGTACTTGTCACACACTTCGGTCTCAATGGAAGCGAACAGAAAAACGCCGTGAAAACCGTTTGTGCGCATTTGGGGGATGAAAAACTGGTTCTGATGGGGGATTTCAATGTATGCCCCGAGGACCGTGTGCTTACCCCCATCCGTGAATGTCTGCAGGATGCTGCCGAACGGTTCACGCAACCGCTTTGCAGTTTTCCGTCGGATCAACCGCAAAAAAAGATCGACTATATTTTTGTGAGCAAGTCCATAGATGTGCTGTGCGCGGATATTCCCGCATGGGTGGTCTCCGATCACCGTCCGCACACGGCGGTTATAAAAATATAAAAAAGGATGCATGACTCCCGTCTGAACGGTGCCATGCATCCCTTTTTTAGAAAGGATGGGTTATTTGAGAATCTTGAATTTTCCGACAATAGGCAGTTCTTTTGCTTTGCCGCCCAGTGCGTTGATGATACCGATAACAGCCAGAACCGTGACGGCTACACCGATGATGGGGGCAAGAATCCAGCCGATTATGGGAATGATCGCCGCAACGGACGAGATAAGCGCGGCAATAAATATAATCAGACCTTGATTGGTGTGAAATCTTGCAAAGGGGGAATCCTTGGCTGCGATAAGCGGAATTAAGAAAATAATATATGCCAATACCGCCATAATTTTATTTTTTTCAATGTCCTGTACGTCGTATTCTTCCGTGGTGTCAGCGGTGTTGTTGAGAACTGAGAGTTTCTGGGAAAGATCAGCGGATGCATTTGCTTCGGACTGTGCGGGTGTTGCCGCTTCCGATGCATTGACCGCCGTACCGCATTGCGGACAAAAGGCAAGTTCTTCCTGTACTTGGGCATTACAATTGCTGCAGGTTGTCATTGCGTGTTCCTCCTTTTTTCTTTTTTTGTGTATCGATTCGGATTCTGTTCGTCCCCTTAACTGAGGTAGTCGCTGAGTGCGTCGCTGATTTCGTCTGCGTTTTCTTCGAAATATTGTTCGGCTTCGTCCATTGTGTCACTCCAGCTTTTTTGCAGGCCGACACCGATGTCAATGCTTACGCCGTCATAGAAAAACAAGGAACCGATTTCACTTTCTTTGTCGTTGTCGTATTCTCTGTCCACGTAAACGACCATCATTTTGTCATTGTAACGGAATGCCCAACCACTCATAAAACCGCCTATTGCTTCTTCAAGAGTTGTTTGCGCAAGTGCGTCTTCACCGTCGGAGGCAAATTCATATCCGATGCAGTTGAAACCGTCCTGCGAAACGGCGGCGGTTGCATTGAAAACCTTGTTAAGCCACGCGTCGTAAAGTTCATCCGAGACTTCTCCGTCCGCTTTTGTGAATGCAATCACACCGTGTCCGTATCCGGATTCCGGTGAATCCGCATAAGCGGAGTATGCACCCACCGTGTAGTCCCAATCGGGCTTTACATTCTCCAATTGAAGCCCTGCGGCTTTTTCAAAGTAATATGCGACCGCTTCTTCACTGAAAGAATTGAATTCTTCGGCTTCCTGCAGTGCATCATCGACAGCCTGCATGACATCCAAAGTTGCATCTTCACCGTTCGACGGGGATGTGGGATCGGCTTCACTTCCGCACGAAACAAGAAGCAGCACAAGAAGCATCATGAAGATAAATATAGCGAATTTTTTCATTGTTGATTCCTCCTTTTTTGTTTTTCGGAATCTTTCAGAAACCGAACAGATCTCTGAATGAAGTCGGTTTTTTCGGTTCGGGCTCTTTGTATTCAAATCCTCCGGTCGGTTCATCATTGCTGAAACAGATGCTCGGTCGGTTCGGATCCCCTTCAAAGCAATGCTCGGTGTCAACGTGACAGCAAATTCCGTTTTCTTTTTTGTAAAGATGCTCGGCACTCGGATATTTACCTGCCTGCGTGAACCCGCTTTGCAACAGCAGGGAACGGTATTGCGAGATTGCCTGCTGTGCGGATGCGTAGGAATCGAAAGTTGCACAGAATATACAATAGCCGTCCATATCATCTATGCAGTAGTCCGTACCGCCGCAGATCCATTGCGGATAGGCGGAAAGTTTTTCATTCCATGCGGCAAGCACGGCGGCATCGTTTGCCTGTTGCATTTGCTCATTCTGTACGGTCGCAGGCAGTTTGGTTCCGCAATCTTCGCAGAATTTTGCGCCGAGCGTGTTCTGTTTACCGCAGGACGGGCACAGTGCACCTTGGGCAACCGTCTGCTCGGGTAACTGTGCACCGCAGGACGGACAGAATGTCTTGTCTGCCGTGGTTGCCTCGCCGCAGGAAGAACAGATTTTCATGTTTTTGCTCATTTGCGTGGTATATTCCTGCGCGGCGCGTTCAAGATTTGCAAACGCTCCCTGCAGACCGCCGACGGGAGCCGCTGTTTGTGCGGCGGATTGCGTTGCCGATTGTGCGGCCTGATCCAGATGCTGTGCGGCCTTGTTGGCCAGTTGGGATGCGGCAGGCTCGATCGCCTGTTGTACGGCACTGCCGATTGCATTCCCGATTCCCTGACTGATGCCACGGCGGATCGCTCTTTCTAAAAAGCCCATTTCAATACCTCCTCAGTCTTCTGTCCGTTCACACGGACCGGATTTGCAGTATTTACAGATATCGTTTTCCTCTTTTGAAAGAAAACACTTGTCGCACACCCACTCGCCGCAAACGGTACAGCGGTTGAAGCGCAAAGAAAATCTGCGTACCGCAAAGGCTGTGCATTTATTGACGGCGAGTTGTGCGGCCATGTTCCTGCCGTGATCGTCGCGTTTTTGATCGGTTGTTCCTTTGAAATAAAACGGCAGGAGTGCGGAATGATATTTCTGTTTACAGATCGGACAGACATAAAACAGACGTTTCTTGTTTACATCTGCTTGTACGTTTTTATAAAAACGGCGCATACAACACCCCCGTTCCGAGCATTTGTGAGCAGGATGCACTTATTTTTTCAGCGCGGGCGGCAATTCGGGGAGATTGAGCGATTCAACCGTGTCAAGGCTGACCGACATACGCAGAATGATTCTTGCATCGTCAACGCCGATCTTTCCGTCCATGGTCATATCGCCCCAATAAAATGCGTTGCCTTCAACCGTTTCAAGACTGACCGCGTGGCGAAGTGCGATTCTTGCATCCGCAGTGGTTACAAAACCGTCGAGATTTACATCTCCCCACTGATAGACGAACCATTTTGCATATACGGTGTTGTGTTCGGCGCGGTTTCCGGGGATCTCCGTGACCTTTTCACCCTGGAAATTGACGTTGTTGTACCAGCCCATGAATTCAAAGATGCCGTCGCCCGTGTAGGGAGCCGTGAGGGTCACTTTCTGCGAATAGAGCCTTGTTGAGGGGTTTGCGTTGTTGATCTTTTCTGCGGGCGGTGCCAGTTCGGCAATGGTGTCGTGGACATAAGTAATAGTATACGTGTTTTCCGTCCATTTTGCATAGAAGGTCTTTTCACCCTCATCGGTGGCTGTGACGGGTACGGCGGCGGTGGTGAATGCGGCATCACTGTACCATCCGTCAAAGACATAGCCCGTGTGGGACAGTTCGCGCAAGGTTACCGTATCGCCGTAGGTATATTCGCCCGGATTGGGATTGTAAACACTTTCCAATGCCGCGGGTTGCACGTAATGCAAAGCATATCTGCCTTTGATCCACTTTGCATACAGGGTGATGTTATGACCGTAGCGGTGCATATTATAACCGTTGTCGGTTTTGGTGAGTGCACCCGTGAAATCGTCGTAATAGAACCAGCCGTCAAACAGCATACCCGTCTTGGTGGGGGCTTTGATGTTGATGTAATTCTCTTCATCGTCAATATCTACGGTAAAAGAGGTCGGATTGCCTGCGGCATTGGTGCCGCCGTTGAGCACATACGTGACGGTGTAGGTGGGCAGATTCCATTTCAGATAGAGTGTCAGATCACCCGTCAGTTCGGAACACCGGATAGCCGTGATCTCGGTGCCTGCTTTGAAATCGGGCGTTGTGTAGAAGCCGAGGAATTCAAGTCCCGAGCAGGATGGTTCTCTCAATGTTTCATCGTCCATATACGTGGTCACGAGCGTACGGTTGGAGTTGGAAACATAGCGTTTGGTGCCGTTTACGTAGGTCACTATGTATTCGGTCGCGGACCATCTGGCATACAGGGTGTGGTTCTTTTCGGCAGAGGTGTCGATGCTCGTCACTTTCGTTCCGTCACGGAAATCTTCCGTGGTGTACCAGCCCTCAAATTTGTAACCGTAACGGGAGGGAATGTAATCTTCTGCCGTCAGGTCGATCACAAGAGTGGATTCTTCCGTAAACTGATCCACAATGTCGGCACCGTAGTCAAAATCGCCGGAATTGAGGTAATAGCGGATTCTGTAATAGCCGTCCAAAGGAATGACGATGGGATCGGAATACGCAGAAACCCAATAGGTGTCGGCGTTGGGTTCTCTGCCGTAATCGTTGTAGGAATAATCACCGATCATCATGCGTGCACGCAGATACACCGTATCGCCCTGTTCGTAAACAATGCCTTCGTCCTCAAAGAATTCGGTCAGGTACTGGTTTGAGAAATCTTCGGTGGTGTAGCCGGGCCACTGCGTGGTGTATTCATACCACTGCCCGTCGTTGACCTTGAACTCAAAGCAGATGTATCTGTACCAATAGTAATCGTCGTCGGTGAAGATCTCAAAGGTATCGTCATGGTCGGAATAGGCGGCGTCGGCGGCTGCCGCGGCTTTTTTAAGCGTATCGGGAAGATCCACCGAAACATAGTAAGTAAAACTTTCATTGTTATAGGTGCGTGTGCGGATGTGTTCGATCGCGGGGGCGGCGGTCAGATTGCCGCGTGTCGGCATCTCATAGGTCAGACCCTTTGTGCCGTTGTTGTAGGACACGACGTCCGACCACGGGGAATAAAAGACGTTGTATGCACGGTTTCCGCCTACGCTTGTGTAGTACCATGCACGGTATCTTGCCTTGACGTAGAGCGTTTTGTTGTTGAAGTTGATGCTGTAACCCGTATCTTCATCGTTTGCGTTGATGCGGAAAGCGTTGCCCTGCGTCATATTGCTTGCCAGTTGGGCATGGTAACCTTCATAATACCATTCAATGAGACCGGTGAGATTGAGCACGGTAATATCATCAAACCAATTGTAAGTATTGTCCGAATTGGGAAGATTGACGTAGGTATACTGTTCCTTTTCATAATCGTAAACGGAAGACGGCAGCCAGGAGGTGTCGTTTTCTTCCTCGTAGTCACCGGCGTTGATCCAGTTGACGTTGTCAAACGACCATGCAAACTGAATGTAATAATCAATGGAGGCGTAGTCGTACGATTCTTCCGAGGTGTCGATCGCAAGACCGTATTTCTGCAGGAAGGCTTCTTCGCCCAGCACGCTGATCTCACGTTGCATATCAACGATCTCTTGGGTGTTGAAATAGTAGGCTTTCACAATGTCGCCGCTAGATCTGGCATCGTTTGCAACGTAATAGATCTCGGGTGCTTGCGTGGGTTTGGGCAGACTCGTTCCTGTGTCCAACGTATACGCGCTTGCAAAGCAGACAAACGCACACAGCAGAAACGCGGCGGTCAGTAAGATCATAAATGTTTTTTTCATGGTTCCGAATCATCCTTTCTGTTTGTTGTGTAAGATCAGTATAGATGATTTTTTCTTGATTTTGTATCCCCCGAACGGGGGGAATTGCAGTCCCCACCCATACTTTTTATTAAATTATGCCGATATTTCACTTTTCTATTGAATATTCTTGTGTTTTTTCGTCGATGGAATATTTGTTGCTTTTGACGCTTGCAAAGCGATTCCGTTTGTGCTATAATTCACTTATTAAGATGAAGGCAGTTGATATTTTTGACAGCGAGGTGATTGTGTATTGACTCGGAATCTGCAGATCGAAAATGAAAAAGAGAAAATGGATCTTCCGTTTTGGAAATTGATTTGCTTTGTTATGTTCTCCATTTGGCAGATGGGATTTATTTATTTCTGCGGTCCGTCGCTGAGTATTGACGGACGAGTGCCACTGCCGATCTCCATGGACAATATCACGCTTCTCATCGTGGCGGCTTACGTGTGCTCCATTATCATAATGATGCTTTTGCCGCGCAGGGTGATCTTGTTTTCGCGTATCTCCTGTGTGATCGCTCTGCTGACCGCGCTGAGTTGGTTTATGCCGCTTTCGGCATCGGTGCTGACGGGACTGATCTACGTGCACTGCTTCAGCTGTTGTTTTATGATCGGTTTTGAAACGGCAACGATCGTTTATTATTTTTCGGAAAAGTCGACCGTAATGCATTTGTTTGCGGCATATCCCGTTTCTTATGCGGCAATTGCGGTGTTGCAGAATGACTTTGTGAAGTTTGAGTTTTCCGTTTTCCGTTTCTTTACGGTGGCGATGCTGGTTTTGCTGTCGGTGTTTTATTTTACGATGCCGTGCAACGCCGCACTGCATTTTGCCAAAAAAGAAGATGCGTTGCTCTTTCCGAAAAAACTGTTTACTGGTGTTTATTTGCTTGCGTTTCTCGGTTCCATACTCGGTGTGGTCGGGCCTGCTGTTGCCGCACAGACACCCCACGGCGTATCGTTGCTCTATATCGGTTGTGTCGTCTTTGCCGTTTCCGTTTTTGTGATCTATAAGGTTAAGGGCAGACATCCGCTGCATCTGCTTGTATTTGTTATTATTTTTGCGGCGATCGGCTATCTTCTGTATTTCGTTTCCCTGTTCGTGCCGCAACTTGCACTGCCTGCCTGTTTTTTGATGGGTGCAGGAATGACGGTCTGTTCGCTTGCGCCATTGTACGGTGTTGTGTTGAGAATGCAATATCCGAGCCGCTTTATAGCACCCGTCATTATTGTGCTTGCCATGGTGGCGGTGATCGTGCATTCTGTGATCGTGGAAATTTTCCGCGATGCACCGCTGTTTTTGAATTTGGCGTATCTGTTTCTCGTGATCGTAATGGCACTGCTTTATTTGCCGCTTGAACCGATGCTGTTATATACATTGAAGCGTGATTTTGCAGAAACTGCCGGAGAGTGTGAGGATGTTTGCATTGCGCAAACGGCAGAAGACGAAACGGCACAGGCGGAACAGCCGACGGTACGTGCACCGCTTGCCGTTTTAACGAACCGCGAACGGGAAGTGGTCGATTTGCTCGGTATGGGTTGTACCAACGCCGATATTGCAAAACGGCTGTTCATTTCCGAGCATACGGTTAAGGATCACGTCAAGAACATTTACCGCAAATTGGACGTCCACAACCGTATTGAACTGATTACGAAGGTCAACCGTATGTTGCAGGAACAGTAAAATAAAAAAACAAATGCCCGTATTGCTTACCGTTTGGCAGCAATACGGGCGTGTTTTTGCGCTGTTTTTATTCTTCGGCAGCGGCTTCGTCTTCGTCATCCGCAACGAGAATTTCGGTCTGGTTGGTGAAGAACAGCATTTCGTTGATGGGTTTGTTGAACGTTCTCTCGCAGGCGGCACTCATGAGTGCAAACATACGCGATTCCACCACGGTGTTGATGGCGGCGAAATCAATGAGTACCTGCAATTGGTCTTTGAAGAATGCGGCATCCTTATCAGCAAAGAATGCGTCGTCAACCTCTGCAACCACAACGCCTGCAAGTGTCATGTCGGAATCGTACATAGCACGGTTTTTGGCAAGGCATTTCTGCATGGTGTCGAGCATTTTTTCAACATTGCCTTCCTTTTGGCAGTTGATGAGCGCGTTGGATTTCATCTTGTACTTGAATTCAAGATGGCAGGATTTGATGATGGCTTTGGCCAACTGTGCCAACTGGGGGTTGATGCGTTCGGGGGTGAAAATTTCACCGTCTTTTGTGTAAAAAAGCATACTGTTTCTCCTTTTATGTCACTTTACTTTTTTTCTTTAATGTGCACGTCCATCTGCGGATAGGGGATCTCAATGCCGTTGGCATCGAATGCGGCTTTGACCTGTTCAAGCAGATCGAAGTAGACCGTCCAGTAATCGTCCGCTTCGCACCATGCACGAACGGTGAATTCGAGTGCGCTGTCGCCGTGTTTGGAAAGACGGACGAACGGCTCGGGATCTTTCTTGATAAGATCGTGTTTCGCAATAACATCTTCGATGCATGATTTGACTTTGTTTACGTCTGCGTTGTAAGAGGTGGTGAAAACATGATCCACACGGCGTTGTTTTTCAGCCGACACGTTCACAAGTGTTGCACCTGCAATGGCACTGTTGGGATAGACGATCCTGCGATTGTCAGGGGTTGTGATGGAGGTGTAGAAAATGCCGATATCGTCTACCGTGCCGCCGTCATTGCCGCCGACGATGATGAAGTCACCTTCTTTGAAAGGCTTTGTTACCATGAGCACGACACCGCTTGCAATGTTGCCCAGACTTCCTTCCAATGCAAGGCCGATGGCCAGACCTGCCGAACCGATCACGGCAACCACCGATGCCATGGGAACTCCCATGACGGATGCGGCAAGAATGACAATAAACACCTTGGCAACAACATCGAACACTTTGAACATGAAGTTTTTGGTGGACGATTCGATCTTATTGAATGCTTTTGCGCTGCTCAGTTTCTTGTTCAGCACCTTGATGAGACGGAAGCCGATGAGCAGCAATACGATGGCTGCGAGCAATCTTCCGCCGTAACTGATGGCATATTCTGCGATCACGTCAAAAACACCCGACAGATAATCCCCGATCTCGGATGCGCTTTCAGGCAGATCCGTCACGGTGTCTTTTACGTCACTGAGTGCTTCGCTGATGGCGGTTGCGGCTTCGGAAGTGTCGATTCCTGCGGCAAGAGGTAATAATTTCATTTGTGTTGTCTCCTTTACATGGTTGTTGTGTACATATTATACATATTGGCGTAAAGTCCGCCTTGTTGCATCAGTTCGTTGTGCGATCCCTGTTCGGCAACGCCGTCTTTGGTCAGCACCAAAATACGCTCGGCATTGCGAATGGTGGTTAAGCGGTGGGCGACCGTGAATGTGGTCCTGCCCTTTGCAAGGGCCTGCAGGGATTGCTGCACAAGGCGTTCACTTTCGTTGTCGAGTGCACTGGTGGCTTCATCCAACAGCAACACGGGGGGATTTTTTAAGAACACGCGCGCGATGGAAATGCGCTGTTTCTGACCGCCCGAAAGGCGTACGCCGCGTTCACCCACATAGGTGTCAAATCCGTCGGGCAGTTCGCTGATGAATTCATACGCGCCTGCCAATTTTGCCGCTTCCATAACTTCTTCTTCGGTCGCATCGGGCTTGCCGTAAAGAATGTTATCCTTTACGGAACCGGAGAACAGATACACGTCCTGCTCCACAATGCCGATGTTTTCGCGCAGAGAGCGCAGTGTCATGTTACGTATATCCATGCCGTCGAGCAGGATCTCACCGCCGCTGATCTCATAAAAACGCGGGATCAGACTGCACAGTGTGGTCTTGCCTGCACCCGACGGGCCGACAAGGGCAATGCTCTGTCCTTTTTTGACATCTAAATTGAAATTGTGAATGACGTCCGTGCCGTCGTTGTAGTGAAAACTGACGTTGTTGAAAGTGATGTTGCCTTCGGCTCTGCCGATCTCCACCGCCTGCGGTGCATCCTCAATGTCGGGTTCGGTGTCCATGATCTCAGTGAAGCGTTCAATGCCCGTAAGACCGCGGTTGAACTGTTCGGAAAAGTCCACGATCCTGCGCACGGAGGCGAACAGGGTGGTCACATACAGCAAATATGCAAACAGATCGGCGGCATTGATTTTGCCCCACAGAATGAAGAACGCACCCAGCACGACAACAACAATGTACATCGCACCGTCAAAGAAACGCGAGGTGCTTGAAAACTGTCCCATCAGTTTGTATACGGCAGACTTGACCGCCAAAAAGGCTTCGTTGCCTTTGCGGAACTTTTCTTTTTCCTTTTCTTCGCCGCTGAATGCCTTGACCACATGAATGCCCAACAGCGAATCCTCAATGTCGGCGTTCAGTTCGCCCACTTTTTTGCGCTGTTCACGGAAACCGTCACGCATACGGCGGTTGACACGCAGCAGACACAGGATCATAACGGGGATCATGCACAGAATGATCAGTGTCAGCGGAATGTTGATAAAACTCAATATGATGCCCGAGCCGAGGATCTTGATGCCGGCAATGAAGAATTCTTCGGGGCAGTGGTGGGCAAATTCGGTGATGTCAAACAGGTCGTTTGTAAGGCGCGACATCAGCACGCCCACTTTTGCGTTGTTGAAATAGGAAAACGAGAGTTTTTGCAGATGGCCGAACAGATCACGGCGAAGATCGGTCTCGATCTTCGTGCCCATAATGTGTCCCATGGCGGCCATATAGTAGTTGGCAAACGTGTCAATGACGCGCATGAACAGGTATGCACCGCCCATGCCTAAGATCAGCCCCGGCGTGAGCACCGCACCGTCCTCGCCCGTGGCGGCATTGGTAATGGCACGTACGATCATCGGCAACACCAATTCGCACACGGTCGTCAGTGCCGCACAGCACAGGTCGAAAGCAAAGGTCTTGCGGTATTTTTTGTAGTACGGCAAAAACCGACCGATGATGCTTTTCATCGGTGCGTTGTGCTTGTACACATTTTCTTTTTGTTCCTGTGCGGTATTCTGAGCCGCTTTTGCCATTGATTTTCACTCCCCGAAAAACAAATTTGTTTTTACCAATCAAACAGTATATCACAACCGCCCGCGATTTGCAACAAAAATCCCGATGTGGCGACAGAAAAAATGATATACGCACCGTTGGTGCGCATGATATACACTTCGTGCATGATATACGCGTTGCGAATGATATATTTGTTTCACAAATATGTCGGATGCTGTCGCTGTTCCGCTTCGCTCTATATAATCATTCTATCAATCGGAGCGTAAACGCCCCTTCATATTTGCCTTTGCAAATATATCATTCATCATACATAGATATAGCATATCCGCGAATGCGGATATATCATTTGTCAAAGCCCTCCCGATTGGTTGCAAAAAAAGGAACCCCGACCGACCGATCGGGATTCTATGTTGATTATAAAGTTTTATTTCTTCGGTTTTTCTTCGCGGGTGTTTTCCTGTCCGCGGTAGACGATGAATTTGCAGAACAGGTATTCGAGCACGAAGTTGGAAAGCATGGTCACGGCCAGCACGATGTATTCGTTGATGCCGGCATCCGTTGCCATGTCACCCAGCCACGTGGACAGCGGTGTGAACACAAGATAAAAACCGAACACCTTTGCCATGGCCACGGGCACGTTTGCGGCGGAACGGAAGGTATAACGGCGGTTGAAAGTGAAGTTCCAGATCACCGACAGCACCAGTGCGATCAGGTAGGACGGCCAGTAGGGCAGTTTGGCGACTTCGAGCAACAGGGTGCTTGCAAGAATCTGAATAATGCCTGCCGAAGCCGAGAACAACGCGAATTTGAGCGCTTGTACGCCATCACTTTTTTTCATAACAGCAAACCTCCGTGTATATGAGATATATCCATTATATATTCATCCTGCCGAAAAAGCAAGAAAAGAATCCGACAAATTACGGTTTGACGGGGTGAATGCACCCCTCAAATACTTGTCGCCCCTGAAAGGTTATTCCCCTGCTAGGGGAAATGTCTGCGTAGCAGACAAAAGGGTGCCCGTTTTCGGAGAAAAAGATGTCACGAAGTGACTTCAGGGTTTACCAAGTTTGCACAAAGTCGGTCAGTAAAGTTTGATATTACCGTCTAAACCCCTCTGTCTGCTCCCGCAGACATCTCCCCTTTCAGGGGCGACAAGGGGTGCGCGTGGTCTTTCAGTCACATAAAACATCCCGCCAAACTCCGATTTGTCTTACCTGTAAAACCCATCACTTTCCGCGAAGAAATGAAAAAAGGTTCCGTTTTTTCGGAACCTTTTTGTGCGTATTCAGGAAAACTGTGTGATGACACTGGTGTCGATGGCGGCAATGATGCTTGCCGTGATCGCAAAGATCACGCTTGTTCCGATGAAAGCAATATCCACCGATTTTGTGCCTTTGTCTTTGATG
Source organism: Clostridia bacterium (assembly GCA_017396895.1). Classification (GTDB taxonomy): domain Bacteria; phylum Bacillota; class Clostridia; order Oscillospirales; family Acutalibacteraceae; genus RUG806. The sequence continues at coordinate 31,982 of JAFQKN010000074.1, read as the reverse complement.
CACTGCGCGGCTGTCAGTGCGACAGTGCCCACCGAAAGAATCGGCACGCCGATGCGTCCTGCTTTGAACAGCACCACAAACACATTGCGAAGCACCCAATCCAAAGCGGAAGGTAAGTTGTTAATAAACGTCCAACGCAGTTCCACGCAAAGGGACAGGAAAATGAAAAGGATGAGCATGAAAACAGCCCATACGCAGGTGGCTGTGCTGAAAATTTTGTTTGCTTTGTTCATAAACGCACTCCTGTGTGGTTTTTTCAAAAATATTATAGCAGTGTTTCTTAAATGTGGCTGTACTTTATTTATCAATACGCATGGAGATGTCAAAAGCCTTGACCGAATGCGTGAGTGCGCCGAGCGAAATGATATCCACACCCGTTTGGGCAACTTCATGAATGGTTGCAAGTGTTACGTTGCCCGATGCTTCCGTCACGGCTCTGCCGTCGATGAATGCACACGCTTCACGCATTTCGTCATTGCTCATGTTGTCAAGCATAATGATGTCCGCACCGGCTTCAACCGCTTCACGCACTTCGTCCATGTTGCGTGTTTCCACTTCGATCTTGACCGTGTGGCCGAGTTTTTGGCGCAGTAATGCAACCGTTTTTGTGATGCCGCCGCCGGCATCGATGTGGTTGTCCTTGAGCATGGCAGCATCGGACAGATTGTAGCGGTGATTTCTGCCGCCGCCGCAGGTCACGGCGTATTTTTGCAACGCGCGCAGACCGGGCAAAGTCTTGCGTGTTTCGGCAATGCTTGCTTTTGTTCCTTCAACTGCTTTTACGCAAGCGAGGGTGGCGGTTGCAATGCCCGAAAGGTGCTGAAGCAGATTCAACGCCGTGCGTTCACCCTGCAACAGACAGGCGGTTTTGCCCTTGAAAACGGCGATCAGATCGCCTTTTTTCACTTCGTCGCCGTCTTTGAAATACGCTTCATAGCCGAACGTGTCATCCAATAACTGAAAAACGCGCATGGCAATTTCCAATCCGCACAGCACACCGTCTGCTTTGGAAATGAAACGGGCTGTGCCCTGTTGGGTTTCGGGGATGACGAACACGGTGGACACATCTATGTAGTTGATGTCCTCTTTGATCGCATTGCGGATGATATCGTCAACGTAAAACTGCGGTAAGATCATGCTTCATCCAGCTCCTTTAAGATGATATAGGCAACGGTTGCCAAGGACAGGGCTTCAAGATAGGCAGTGGTGGTTGCAAAACGTCCGCCCTTTAAGCGTTTGAGAATGTTGTCGATCTGTTTGATGCCGTAACGTACCGCCCCCGCATCGGGCATGACAAACGCGGCACGTTGCATAATGGAACGGATCTCTTTGAATATGCCGTCGGGCAACGGTGCGCCGTCTGCCGTGAGGTTCACGGGAAGTGCCGATACTGCGGCAAAACCGTTCTGCATACAGCGTTTGATGTCCTCAGCGGCTCTGCGTGAATACACGAGTGCCTCCAGAAGCGAGTTGCTTGCAAGTCGGTTTCTGCCGTGTACGCCCGTGTTGGAGCATTCGCCGCAGGCGTACAGACGCGGAATGTTGGTTTTGGAGTCGATGTCCACTTCGATGCCGCCCATGAGATAGTGCTGACAGGGGAAAATGGGGATCAGGTCTTTGGTGATATCTACACCGTAGCGCATGCAGCCCTCGTAAATGGCAGGGAAGCGTGCACGCAGGAAATCGGCGTCTTCATGGCGAATGTCAAGATAGAACTGATTACTGCCCGTGCGTCTTGCTTCCAACAGAATGGACTTGGAAACCACGTCACGCGGTGCCAGTTCCAGCCGTTCATCATAACGGTCCATGAACCGTTCTAAATTGCAATTGAGAAGATAGGCTCCCTCACCGCGTACGGATTCGCTGATGAGGAACTGCTCTCCGTCCTCGGAGTTGAATGCCGTGGGATGGAACTGCACATAATGCAGGTCTTTGATGCGTGCGCCCAGTTCATAGGCGATGCGTATGCCGTCACCCGTGGCACTCTTGGGATTGGTCGTGTATTTGTAAACTCTGCCGATACCGCCCGTGCAAAGCATACAGTAGGAGCAGAACACCGAACACAGTTTTCCGTCCGTCAGCAGATCTGCTCTGAATCCGCTTCTGACCTGTGTCAGTTTTACAAGTACCGTGTTTTCACGGTAGTCGATGTTCGTCTTTTGTTCCACCTGTGCAAGCAGTCCGCGCACAAGTTCGGCACCCGTGCAGTCTTTGTAGTGCACAATGCGGCGTCTGCAGTGACCGCCTTCCAGCGTCTTGTCCAGTTCGCCGTCCTCGTTGCGGTCGTACACCACACCGAGTTCCATGGTTTTGCGCACGTCGTCGGGACCTTCACGCACAAGGGTATCCACCGCTTCGGGGTCATTTTCGTGACGGCCTGCAATAAAGGTATCTTTGATGTGCAGATCAAATGAATCGTCCTCAAAATCGAGCACGCAGGCAACACCGCCCTGTGCGAGATTGCTGTTGGAAACGGTTTTGCCGTACTTGGACAAAATGCAGACCGACACGTCACTGTCGAACTGCAGTGCACCGTACATACCGGCAACACCGCTGCCGACGATGAGCACATCATAACATTTGTTATTTTCGTAAATATCCATTATCCCAACTCCAACATACGGTCAATGCTTTTTTTTGCCTGCAGACGAAGTGTTTCGTCCAATTCGATGCTCTCTCCCTGTTCACCGTTGACGGCGGCAAGGAGCAGTTCGGGGCTGATATATTTCATATCCGGACAGGTCAGCGTTTCGGGGCACAGGTAATAGAACGCTCTGTCGGGGTATTTTTGTGTCAAAGTGTCCGCCACACCGCGTTCGGTGCCGATGATCACGGGCTTGTCGCTTTGCAGGGCAAAGGTGATGATCTCGGCCGTGGAACCTGCCATATCCGCATGGCGCACCACTTCCTCTCGGCATTCGGGATGCACCGCAAGAAGCGCATCGGGGTGTTCTGCTTTTGCCGCCAGCACCTGTGCTTCGGTCAGTTCGTCATGCACGGGGCAGTAGCCGTTCCACAGGGTGATGTTCTTTTCGGGCAGTTGTGCGGCGATCCATCCGCCCAAATTGCGGTCGGGCAAAAAGAGGATCTCGTCTTGTTCCAACTTGGAAACGATCTTGAGTGCGCTGGAGGAGGTCACGCACACATCGCAAACCGCTTTCACCGCGGCGGTGGTGTTGATATAGGCACACACGGCGGCGTTCGGGTGCTGTGCTTTCCAGGCGAGGATGTCTTCGGGCTTTATCATTCTTGCCATGCCGCATCCTGCATCGGGTGCCGGCAGAATGACCTGTTTTTCGGGGGCTAAGATTTTGACGCTTTCTGCCATGAACCGTACGCCACACATAATGACACGTTTATGCGGCAGTTTTGCGGCGGCCTTTGCAAGCGCAAAACTGTCACCGGTGATATCGGCAAGGTCTATGATCTGCGGCGGCTGATAGGTATGTGCAAGAATGACGGTATCCGTCTCTTTTTTTCTTTGTTCGATCCGCTCACGCAGGTGTTCACTCATAAAAAGCACCCCTCTTTCTCATTGGTATATAGTATACATTGTTTTTTTGTAAATTTCCACAAAGTGCAAAAAAAACTTTGCCTGTTTTTAACAAATAACAAGCCTTTGTTTTGTTGAAAACCTCAAAAACCGAAGGTTTTTGCCAGATCGCGGGTGTCTGTCACGCGGTAATCGCAGACAATGTGTCCGAGTTTTCCGAATTCATCAAACAGGCAGGTCTTGATGCCGGCAGATGCACCCGAGTCAATATCCACGTCACGGTCACCGATCATGACGGTGGTTTGGGGATCGAGGTTATATTTTTTCAGCAGATACAAATTGGTATCCGGCGCAGGTTTGTGCGCAATGCCGTTGAGTTCACTTGTCACGGCATCGGTAAAATACTGCAACAGGTCATATTGCGCCAGATATACCAGAGCGATCGAATCGCGGTGGGTATTCAGGTAATTTCTGCCGCCGTGTTCGCAGACCGCTTTGAGCACTTCCGGAATGCCCGGATAGGGAAGGACGGGCGGTTGGAGTTCGGTGTTGCTTTCAATGGCTCTGAACAGCAGTTTGCACGCTTCGCTCGGCTGATAGAATTCGTAGGCGGCACGGAAAGAGTCTTTGAACAGATCATAACACTGTTGTCTGTCAATGTCCTGTTTGTGCAGACGCTTGTAGGCCTGCATGAACGCTTCGGTAATGTGGGGATAGGAATCAAACAGCATTCCGTCAAAATCCCATATAAAATCGGTCAGGATCAAAGTTTTCACCTCTTACAGTTGTTCACCCTTGTGCCAGCCGTCCGCATCTTTGGTGATGCGGAAGAAAACGGGGCGTTCCAGGGGGTTCTCGTTGGGAGAATGCAGTGTGAACACCATTTCTCCGTCAAAGGTCTTGAAAAGCATACCGTGGCCGCCGTCTTTGTCGAAAAGCGGTTTTTCGAGTTGTTTCCACGGGCCGAGCACCGAGCCGTTTAAAGAGACGGCAATGCCCTCGGCATAACTGTGGTTGCGGAAACTTGCCCAGAACATCGTCAGTTCTTTTCCGTCATTGTACATAAACGGGCCATCGGTTACAATTCGCGGTTTTCCGTTTACAATATTATTTTTGTCGTATGTTACCCACGGTGCTTCGTCTGCGCCGAACAGGGTAACGGCTTCACCGATGGGTTTGCGCAAATCAGTGCTGAGTTCGATCGCACAGATCGTCCCTGTGCCGATCTGCACGTGTTCATGGCAGAAAACCATGTAAGGAGTACCGTTTTCGATGTAAAACGTACCGTCCAGACACATCCGATCGGGCGGTGTGATCGGCTCGCTCCATACTTCGTAGGGGCCTGCGGGATGATCCGCCGCCAGGATCTGCGTACAGCGGTTTCTGTTTTCTGAATAAAAGGAGGCAAACATATAAAATCTTCCATTGTAAATGTGCACTTCGGGTGCCCAGAAATTGCGGTCTGCCCAAAAATCAGCGGGCGGTGTGAAGCACTTGATCGGCTCGGACCATTCTTTGAGATCTTTTGAAGTATAGCACCAAAATCCGCCTGCGCCCGACCATGCAAACTGACCGGGGGTGCCGAACAGGTAATAGGTTCCCTCATAAGGCAGTACAAAAGGATCACGGATGTTGATGTCACAGCATTTCATGCTTACAGCCTCCTGATTATGTATAATCAAAATAATTATAGCATGAACCTTTTTTCTTGTAAACCGATTTCGGAAGAAAAAATCAATTTGTCGTTGTGAGTAAAAAACGGTTTTTTTGCGGCGGTATACCTGCAGATCGGAGTTTGTCGGGATGTTTTATGCGACCGCAAAACAAAAAAGTGATTGAACAAAACCCACCACGCCGTGTAGGGGAGTCGTTTCAGCTCCCGAGGGAGAGTATGGGAAAATGTTGTTTTTGCAACGGTCAAAAGCGCCGCAGACAAACGGTTTATCAAGGTTTATCGAACGAACAAAAGAAAGGTTGTTGCTTTTGAATCGGTTAAAAAAGCCGGACCTCACAGAGCGTGAAGTCCGGTTGTTTTTTTATGCAACGGAGTTGGGGAGAGGGGTTCAAAAAAGCGGAATCGCAGGAAAGCGGAACTTAATCCCGGGTAATGTGACTGAGATATACGGATATATCAGTGCATTTATCTTCCGGATCCTGTTTGTATCAATCCCTAATATTAGGTAAGGTAGTTTGCAGTAGTACTTCTTGTTATCAGCACAATTTTGTATCAATCCCTAATATTAGGTAAGGTAGGAAATTAGTAATGCACAACGGAGAAATCAAAGGTATCAATCCCTAATATTAGGTAAGGTAGTCAGGGTATTGATGAACTTGATTTTGTTATTTGCACACACGCCCATGAAGAGTATCAATCCCTAATATTAGGTAAGGTAGATGGCAAGAACAAATGCAGAATGTACCCGTTGTGGCAGACTTTTGTATCAATCCCTAATATTAGGTAAGGTAGACAATGTCCGTTTTCTCTTCACAGACACCGCTAATGTGTCGTATCAATCCCTAATATTAGGTAAGGTAGAACAACATTTCGTACCTGTTGTTATTATAACAACAAATTCTTGTACTGTCAAGAGTAAATATTATACAGAATGAAGTGAAGTGTCCGGATAAAATTTAGTCTACCTCCTGCAAAAGGTGCCCGAAAACGCCGAAAAACGGGTATTGGAGCAAGAATTGCCTTGTGGTAGACTAAAGTTTTCGTTTTCCGGCACGGATAAACCAAGGTTTTATGCGTCTTTACCGTCGGAGCCGGGACGGCTGTACCATGCGTTTTTTTTCGGCAGATCGGAATTTCACCCCCCCCCTCTCGTTTGTCGATTCAAAACATCGTGCATAATCAGAACATACCAAACAGACAGAGTCTTTTGAAAGGAGACCGATCGCCAAAGAAACAGCGTAATTGATTCTTGAAGCAAATCATGTTCTCGGCAAAACGTCAAAACAAAAGGTCAAAACAAAATTAAAAAAGGAGATTTATTTCAAAATGACCAAAAGAAAAACTTTGACCCGCATTCTTTCCCTCGCACTTGTCCTCGTCACACTTTTCAGCACACTCATCATTTCGGCAAACGCCGCCTCGTATTCAACGGGTGATTACATGATCAACACAAGCAGTGGTTTGAACGTCCGTACCGGCGCAGGTTCCGGTTATTCCAGAGTCGGTGCCGCATCCAACGGTACGAAATTCTACGTAAGCCGTACAAGCGGCAACTGGGGGTATACGAGTTCCATCAAATGTACCAACGGCACCAGAAGCGGTTGGGTTTGTCTTGACTATTGCAAGAAGCAAGCCTCTGCTCCTGCCCCGACACCTTCGTTGCCTGTCGGTAAATATGCAATCGCATCCAACAGCGGCAGTAACATCCGCACGGGCGCAGGCACCGGTTACTCCAAAGTCGGTGCGGCTGCAAAGGGCGTTACTTTCAACGTGACCAAGATCAGCGGTAAGTGGGGCTATACTCCGTCCATCAAGTGCACCAACGGTTACAAAAGCGGATGGGTTTGCCTTGACTACTGTACTTACAAGGGACAGACGACCAACAATAACAACAATAATTCCGCGGCTGCGATCAAACTGAACGTTCCGCTTTACAAGCAGGGCGACAGCAGATGGGGATACAAGTACATTTCCACCAAGACCATTGCAAAGGTCGGTTGCCTGATTACTTCCATTGCCATGGCATATTCCTACAATACGCGCACAACCGTGTATCCCGATGCCGCTATGCGTAAGATGAGTTTCAGCGGTAACAGCCTCTATTGGTCCTCTCTGAAGAACTTCGGTCTTTCCTACACCACCTACAACAGAAGCCTTAACAACAGCATTATGAGCACCATCTACTCCAAACTCAAGGCAGGCAAGCCCGTCATCATCGGTGCGCAGGATGCCAACGGCAACTCTCAGCACTGGGTCGTCATCACCGGCTACACCGGCACGAGCACCACTTCTTTCTCCGCCAACAACTTCATCATCAACGATCCCGGTTCACAGAACTGCACAACGCTGAGTGCATTCCTTGCAAACGGCTCCAAGGCAGACAGAACCAAGATCCTCAAGATCTGCTATTGATCTACGGCTGACAATTCCATACAGCGTAATCGCTGATCAGCGTCCCCGTCGGTACTGCTCCCTCGTGCCGACGGGGGCGGTTTTGTTTGTGCTCTTGACTTTTACTTTTTCTTGTTTTATATATGAAGTAAGAAGAAAATACGGGAGGGAACGGTATGAATGAAACAACCCTGCGTTTCAGAAACGGAAAATTCAGAGTGTTATGCGTTTCGGACGTACACGGCATCAAGGATTTTGACAAGCGTGCCGTGCGTGATCTGACCGCCATTGTAGATAAAGCAGAACCCGATCTGGTCCTGTTTTTAGGTGACAATGTCTGGCATGACGGTGCCGAATCGGAAGAGACCTTGCGCTATTTTATGTCCGCATTGATCGCACCGCTGCATGAACGCAGTATTCCTTGGGCGCACGTGTTCGGCAACCACGATGCGGAAAAAGGCTTTACTGTTAAAGACCAACAACCGATCTACGAAAGTCTGCCGGGCTGTTTGTCCTCGGCAGGCCCTGAAGATATCAGCGGTACGGGAAACTGGGTGCTGCAGGTAAAACAGGAACACGGCGAAAAAACGGTTTTCAACATTTGGGGACTGGATTCCGGTCGCGGCATCGGTGAGTTTTTGTCCGATTACGGTTTTGAACGTGATGCACGTCTTGCCAAACTGGAAGATCCGCTGTATGTGTCTTCGGGGTACGACGTGATCCGTTTCGATCAGATCATGTGGTATTGGAACGAGTCCAAACGCATTGAAGCCGAAAACGGTTACAAAGTGCCGGGCATGATGGTGTTTCATATTGCCGTTCCCGAATATGTTTTGCCGTACCGCAATCCCGCACAGACAAAATACAAAGGCACCATGCGTGAGACTGTCGGAAGCGGCCCGATCAACACCGGGTTGTTTGCAACGCTCGTGCAACGCGGCGATGTGAAAACGCTTGTCTGCGGTCACGATCACATCAACGACACCGAGGGCGAATACCTCGGCATCAAACTGACCTACGATGCAGGGTTGGGGTATGACGGCTACTGCGCAGGGGATCTTCGCGGCGGCAGGATCGTGGAAATTGATGAAAACGATCCGTGGCATGCAAAAACATATATGATCCGTTCAAGCGAATGCGTGGACGGGTACGAATTTGAAAGCACGTTGATGTAAGAGGGGAATGCAGATGAAAGACGTATTTTTTGATCATATCGTACACGGCGGTGACTACAATCCCGAACAGTGGATCCGTACGCCCGAAATATGGGATGAGGATATGCGCTTGATGAAACTCGCCCACATCAACAGTGCAACCGTCGGTATTTTTTCATGGGCGATGATCGAACCCGAAGAAGGAGTTTATAATTTTGAATGGCTCGATACCATGCTCGATAAACTGCACGCAAACGGCATTGACGTGATCCTTGCAACCCCGTCGGGTGCAAGACCGAACTGGCTGGCGGCGAAGTACCCCGAGGTTTTGCGTGTGGATGAAAACGGCATCCGCAATGATTTCGGTGTGCGGCACAATCATTGTCTGACCTCGCCGTTGTACCGCAAAAAAGTGCGTGAGATCAACCGTGTCATTGCTTTGCGTTATAAAGATCATCCGGCGGTGAAAATGTGGCACATCTCCAATGAATACAGCGGTGAATGCCACTGCGAACTGTGTCAGCAGGCATTTGTTGAATGGCTGAAAAAGGAATACAACAATGATCTTGACGAACTGAACCTGCAATGGTGGAACCATTTCTGGTCGCATACCGTGACCGATTGGAGCCAGATCCGTTCACCCAAATACCGCGGTGAAGTCTGTTCTTCTCCGCTTCGTCTTGCATGGCGCAGATTCGTGTCGGACAGCCATATTTCCTTTTATGAAAATGAGATCGCACCTTTGCGCGAACTGACACCCGAAATCCCGATCACCACCAATTTTATGAATATGTATGACGGGATCGACTATCAGAAATTCGCTTCACATCTCGATCTGATCTCATGGGACAATTATCCCGCATGGGATCACGGTGAAAACGCGCTTGTTGCCCAAAACACCGCCTTTGTGCATGATGTGTTCCGTTCTATGAAAAACGGTCAACCGTTTTTTATGATGGAAAGTACGCCCTCTTTGGTCAACTGGCACGATGTCAACAAACTGCCCGCGTCGGGTATGCAACAGCTGTCTGCCATACAGGCCATTGCGCACGGAGCAGACAGTGTACAGTATTTCCAGTGGCGCAAAAGCCGCGGCAGTCACGAAAAATACCACGGTGCAGTGGTCGATCACTGCGGCCATGAGCACACAAGAGTGTTCCGCGATGTGACCGCCACGGGGCTTGCGATCGAAAAACTGTCTGCTGTTGTAGGCGGACGTACCGACAGCAAAGCCGCGATCGTATATGACTGGGAAAACGATTGGGCGATCAAGGAATTCTGCGGTTTCAACAACAAAAACCGTGATTACCTCAAAGAATGCAGAAAATGGTATGCGCCTTTGCGCAAAAAAGGGATTGCAGTTGATGTGATTCCCATGGATGCCGATTTTTCAAAATACGATCTTGTGATCGCACCGTTTTTGTATATGCTCAAGGACGGCACCGACAAACGCATTGAAAAATATGTCGCCGACGGCGGTACATTTGTGGCAACATACCTGACGGGCATCGTCAATAAGAATGATCTGTGCTATCTCGGCGGCTGGCCCGCAAATGATCTGAAAAAGGTGTTCGGTATATGGAATGAAGAAACCGATTCTTTGCCGCAGGGGATGAAGAACAAGGCAACTTTTAACGGCAAGATGTATGATGTGGATTTTGTGTGTGATCTCATTCATGCAAATACCGCCACGGTGCTCGGAACCTATAAATCCGATTTTTATGCCGACCGTCCCGCAGTGACCGTCAATGATTTCGGAATGGGAAAGGCTTATTATGTTGCATTTCGCAATGACGGCGAACTGTGCAGTGATTTCTGCGATTACATCGTCGGGGAACTGGGCTTAAAAGCGGATGCCCCCGAAATCGAACACGGTGCGCAAACGGAAATCCGCAAACGCGGAAATTGCATCTTCGTGATGAATTTTGCCGATAATGAAACCACGGTCACCCTCGGCAAAGTGTATACCACCGTCCTCAGCAATGAACGCATTGCAGGCACTGTAAAATTGCCCGTGAGAGGGTATCTCGTTTTGACGGATTAAAATACAGGCAGATATAAATCAGAGGACTGTTGCTTTCGTGCAACAGTCCTCTTTTGTCGGTATGAAAATGTATGTTACGTTTTTTACAGAAATTCTTCCAATCCGAACAATGCGGCGGCGTTGCGCAGACCGTCTTCCGCTTCTTCGCGGCTGAAATTGCCTGCTTGCAGTTGCGCATCCGTCATTTTGTTGAGTTTTGCATAGAAATCAATTGCAACTTCCAGATTCTCTTTGCCGCCGTTTTCGAGTGCTTCAAACAGCAGGTCTTCCGCACCGCAGATGTCACCGCTTGCCAACAGTTCCGAGATCGCTTTGTACAAAAGATCCGTGCCGTTGAGGTCGTCTTCATCCTCAATGATGTAGTCGGTGGTCTCTTTGCCGAACAGTAATTTTGCAAGCATCTGTGCGATCATCTGAATTTGTCGCATGATCCAGTCCTGGGTAAATTCCATGAAAAAAAATCCTTTCAGTTGAAATCAAGAACGGGCAAAAGTGCACCGTAGGTCTGTTCTGTTAACGGCGGTGCATCCTGCAACAGCCGTTGCACTTCTTCATCCGTCATCAGACGGCATTCGCCCGGTTGCAGGTTCGTATCCAACAGCAGATTGCCTACCGAGAGCCGTTTTAAGTACAACACCGCGCAGTGTACGGTGCGAAGCATAAGACGTACTTCGTGTTTTTGCCCTTCCGTGATGCGGATGATCCCCTGTGACGCATTCCCGTCGGGGTTGTTCAGGTGGTGTTCACGGCGGCGTTCGCTGATGTATTTTCCTACATTGCGCACCCGGCAATGACATTGCAACAGCACTTCGGCAGGCTTTGCGGGACGGTTGTTAGCATACAGTGTGGTGCCGCTTCGCAATTCCTGCATTCCTTCTTCTGTTAAAGTTCCGAAACAGAGAAACGCATAGGTTTTTGCAATGCGGGATTCGGGAGAGAGTAAATACTGCGTGAATTTTCCGTCATCGGTGAACAGCAATAAGCCTTCCGTTTCTTTGTCGAGTCTGCCCACGGGACGCAGGTGGCTGTATTGCGGTGGCAGGAACTCCATGACGGTTCTGTGTGTGTCGTCGCGGCAGGCAGTGATCACGCCGCGCGGTTTGTTCATCATTAAAAAAGTTGCCATATCAGATGATCGTCAGCGCAAGAATGTCCAGAAGCAAACAGGTCGGCAAAAAGAATGCCTGTACGGTCAACTGACCGCCGAAAGACAGGATCATGCCTTTGACGGAGCCTGTTTTTTCTTTTCTTATTTTCAAGAGTGCAGGCCGCTGTTGCCAAAGGAATTGCAACAGTTCATAACTGACCGCATACATAAGCAGAGCAAATGAGCAGGTGAAAAAGTCGGGTACAAGGTGAATGCCGACAAGCAGGGCCGCGCTGATGCCGAGCATACACACGCGGAAAATGTATCTTGATTTGCGGTAAATGAAGCGGTCAAAGCAGATCTCATCCGTCAGCACCCAGAACAGTACGAAAACAGCGCCGAGTCTTGCTGTCTGTGCCGAACCGAGCATACTCAGAAGCGGCGGTAAAAAGCCGAGCAGAATAAACTCCGTTCCCTCGTAAATGTTTGCAAACAAAGGTCTGTATTGCATTAAGAACGGCGGTTTTTCGAGTGCTTTTATTTCTTTTTCATATTCCTCTTTTGTGAGTTGGTCATAGTTGTAGAGTTCTTCGATCCTGTTCTTTTTCGGGATCGGCTCCACGATGACGTGCAGGGAATAGATGAGGAACAGCACCGTCCATGCGATTGCCATGGTCTTGTCGGCAGAGGCAAAGGGGGCTATGTATTGCGTGGATTCTGCCGTGTAGGGCAGCAGGTGTTTCAAGCCGAGGAAGGCCGCGGACATGGCAAGACCGCCGAAACCGCCGATGAGACATTCCATGAATTTCCATGATTCAATGAGGCCTTTTTCCTGCAGTTTTCCGAACAGGAACTTGCCGTTTTTCAGTTTTGTGCGCGGATGGGAATAAACGTGCACGATCTGTGCGATCACCCAACCCAAGCCTGCTGTCAGTGCCACGATCCATGAATAAATTGCCGTAAACCAATCGTGACGGACGAGGTTCAGTGCAAAGAATGTCAGAAATACAAACAGACTGCCGCCCCAGTATTCAACGCGTGTTTTGGAGAAATAGATTTTCGGAAAAATGTTTTCCTTCGGTTTGTGCGGACGGTTCAAGAGGCTTCTGCCGATGAAGTAAGCGGGAACGGTCGCACAGTAAGTCAGAATCAGATCGGTGGTACTGTAGTGCTTTCCGCCGCCCGATACGACGGCAATGCCGAACATCTGTGCCGCCACACCGAACCATGTAAATCCCTTGACGAATACACCCGTAAGTCCCCGTTTGAATCCGGGGGTTCCGAAGCCGCCGAAGGTCAGCCCCAGCGTTTCACCGTAGGTCTGGCAACCGCCGAGGAAAAATCCGCTTGCACCTGCGCAAGTCAGAATAAACCAGTTGTCCTGCAAGGCGGGAATGCCCGAAAAACGGGCGATCAGCAGACCGACGAAGGCACCGGGTAACATGGCACCTTTTTCACCGCCGAGAATGCTTCCGCGCATCCCCCAACCGTAGGCCATGGAAACGATACAAAGGAAAACAAGGAGAAAGGATTCAAGCATCTGGTTTCACCTCTTATTTCTTTTTTTTCGTAATATTGCTGTTGCAACGCCTGTGGCGGTCAGCGATAAGCCCACACAACCTGCTGTTTTTACTCCGCTGACCAGATTTTTTGCAAAACCGGGCCGTTTTATGTCGCGCATAATCAGTTTTTGAATGAGTTTGTCTGCTTTTGCATTGCCCGTAAGCGTAGCGGAATCGGCAATGTCGATCAATCCTTTTGATACTTCATACGACTGTGCGAATGTGTTGAGAACGGTGTTTCGTACGATGCCTTTCAGCGGAATATGACCGACCGTGGAATAGGTCGCCGCTTCACCCTGCATGGCTAAACAGGGTTTGCCTCTGACCGCATACACCGCTTCTTGCAAGTCCTGCAAGTATGCATCGATCACGTCCGTATGCGAGCAGGTGATCATGGCGTGCAATCCGTCGGGATGCAAAAGACGGTCGATGTGCCAGCCTTTTTCCTGCATGATGTCACCTACGGCAAAGATATTGACCTGATACGGATCTTTGGATCGGTAGGCGATCAGGGAACATTGCGGTTCTCCGATGATCTCCAGTTCTTTGACGGCGCGAATGCCCTCTTTCATGCGTTCGGCATTGGCCATGGTCTGTTTTGCCATTTCAATGTAGCCTTGTCTGCCGTTTGCCTGCATGGCCGCCCATGCCGCAGCATACGCACCGCCCGGTCGGGTGCCCAAAAAGGCAGGAGAAGCAAACAGCCCTCCCGGCCAATCGGGATGCACGAAGCACTGATATTTGAATAAATCAAGATTTTTGTAAAGAATACAACTGCACCCTTTAGCGGCAAAGCCGTATTTATGGATATCTGCCGAGATGGATGTGACACCGTCAACACGAAAATCAAACGGCGGAAGGGATGCTCCGGCCTGTTCCATGAACGGCAACAGATAACCGCCCACGCAGGCATCCACGTGTACGGGAATGTTGTGTTTGCGCCCCAGTTGACCGAGTGCGGTGATGTCGTCGATGATGCCGTGCGGATATTCGGGTGCGGAACCGAGCAGAAGAACGGTATTGCGGTTGATCTTGCGCTTGACCGCCCTGATGTCGATCTTCCAATCCTTGTCCACGGGAACGGTATGGACTTTCACGCCGAAATACTCTGCCCCTTTGAACCACGCCACATGGGCGGTTTCGGCAACGATCATTTCTGGGTGACGGATGCCCTTGACCGCTTTGCCCCAATCACGGTAGGTCTTGACAGCCAACATACAACTTTCCGTCCCACAGGAAGTCACACAGCCTGCGCAGTTCTCATCTCCGTGCAACAGTTCAGCCGTGAATGCGACAATGTCATTTTCAAATCGCTTCAGGCTTTTGAAAGCGGTGGGATTCAGACCGTTTGCAGACATATATTTTTCATAACTTTCAGCAAGAAAATGCGTGTAGTCCTCGTCTTTGTAATACACAAGACTCCATGTTTTATTGTCCTTGTAAGCGGGATCGTCCGCACTGAACGCATCCAGCTCTTTGAGAATATCCTCGTAAGGTCTGCCGTATTCGGGAATGGTTTTCAATTGGTTTCACCTCAGATCAGGGAGTACAGATAAAAGACAGCATGGCCGATATAATTGCCGAGCGCATAACCCACAACACCCGTTGCAAGCCCTGAGATCAACACGCCGTTGTTGTTGAGAGCCGCCGCCACGGACGGCACGAACGGCGGTGAACAGACAGCGGAAACGGATGTGATGATAAATGTATCGGTGTCGATTCGACAAATTTTGCTCAGCACTGCGTGCAACAGAAGTCCTGCCGCGATGGTGATGAATACATAACAGAAGATCGGCAGGTTGAATGTTGCCAACGCTTTGAAATCGGCACTTGCCGCAACGGAAAAGCAGAAAATATAAATGATGTACATTCCGAGCTGAAAACTTTTTGCAATGTTGCGGATCTTCGGCACGAAGGAAAAGGCAATTCCCAGAGTGGTAATGCTCAGCATCATCACGGTCATGCCCAGACTCGCATCGTATTTTGAAACGAGCATATTCAGTCCATAGGATACACCGAAGATCAGCACAGACAAGCAGAATGCGGCAGCAAGCCCCGGGATATATTTTTTATTGAACAGTTCTTTGTAGGTGTAAACGGATTCATCCGCTACGGAACTGTCAAGCGTCTGCCGTTGCGTTTCATCCGTGTACGGACGCATACGGAACACTTTTGTGAAAAACGTACGTCCGA
This sequence comes from Clostridia bacterium, assembly GCA_017396895.1. Lineage (GTDB taxonomy): Bacteria > Bacillota > Clostridia > Oscillospirales > Acutalibacteraceae > RUG806. Next base: position 16,383 of record JAFQKN010000074.1, on the reverse strand, counting down.
CGGTGGAAAGGAAGAAGATATAAACCACCGAAACCACGGAGTCGTAGGTGTTGAAAATAATAAAATCGTTATGCGAAATGCCCAGTGCATTGCGTATGGCACCGAAATTGACCGTGCCGCCCGTATAAACGGCGACCGCACCTGCGGCATACTGTGCCGAATGCGGTGTCTGCGTGCGCAGGAGCAGATGCAGTACGAACGTGACCGCAACCACCGAAACACAGGCAAGCGCCATGCACAGCATACCTTTCTTTGCGACCTTGAAAAATGTTCGTATATCCAAGGAAAACAATACAAGCGGAAGTCCCAGACAGATGGTGATGCTCTGTACAAGACTTAACACACTGTCACCGCCGTTTTGTGCGGGCGTTGTGAATGCTTGCGGAAGCAGGCCGAGGTTGCCGATGCACATACCGAAAAAATAGCACAGCAAAACAACGCCGATCTTATTCAGCGGCTTGCATTTCACGCATAGAAATATGATCAGTGCCGGGGACGCACAAAACAGGAGAACAGTGAGAATGTTGATCATTTTTTATCCTTCATCATTGCTTCATTCTTGATTTTCAGTGTCGTTGCAATCAAAAGACCGAGCAGTGCGGCACTGTAAACCGCAATGCCGGCGGCAATGGCTTTTGCATTGCCGAGTGCTTTATATATGACGATGTTCACGATGTAAGTGGGGACAAAATACAGCGCAATGAACAATACCCCGCAGGTAATGCCTGCAATGGCCTGTTTTCCTTTTGAAACGCCTGCGGCTTTTGCGTATGTTGCCCCAACGAAGGCGAACAGTCCACAGAACAGAATGATCGTCAGTGCCAGTTCATCGAGATCGCGCCATGCGATATAGGCTCTGCGGTTCCACATCACGATTTCAATAAAAACGGCAATCAAGGGGAAATGTGCAACGTACAAATATTTCTTATTCTGAACGGCAATCACAAACAGCGCAACGGATGCCAACACAACGGCACCGTAGGCAATGACGGAGATCCCTTCAGCCACGAGAGATTCAGCAGGATTGCTCCACTTTTCGGGCCTGAAGTAGGTATTCATTTCCGACAAAGAGGCAAGCGTTGTATTGCCTTCGCTGAACTGTGTTGTGCCCACTGCCAGTATGTCCAGATACAGTTGTCTGTTTTGACGAAAAGCGGAAACGCCTTTGAATTCACTTACCCTGTTACAGGCTTTCCAAAAACGCCATGAAAGTTCACTTCTCTCGACACGGGCAAGGGTTGCGGGATCATCGACCGTCACTGCTTTTGCTTCTTCCCAGCAGGAATTGCAGATCTCAATTTCTTCGTCGGTCAGTGAAAGCGTTTCGGACATTTTAACGTAAATCGTGTGATGTGTTTTTGCGCTGTTTTCGGTAATCAGTTGCAAAAATCTGCCGATGGCTTTGCCGCCTTCCCCGTAATAGGTGTTCAGGAATCCTTCTGTTTCTGCGGCAAGATCGCAATCGGGATCCTGCAGGAGTTTTGAAAGCATATACGCGCGCAAATCACCGAATTCTGTGTTGCTGTTTGCCATGTAGTAATTGCCTTCTTCGTAAACACCCTTTACGCCGTGGTCACGGAAAAATTGCATATTGCTCTGCAGAACCCCGAAATCGGGGAACAGACCGAGTGTATAGGCATAGTTTGTGGCATAATCCCACACGTAAATGCGGTCACAGATGGCGTTCCAGTTTTCAAGATCGGCTTTGAGGGCGGCATTCTGTTCGCAGTTTGCATCGTTCAAAGGATGCGAGAAACAGCATTCGATGGTGCAAAGACGCACAATGACATTGTCAAGCGGCACAACCTGTGTCGGTGCTTTGCGCGTGTACTGATAGGCAAAGGTATCAATGGCAATGTTGTCGTAGCCCGCGTCTTTGACAGCGGCGGCCACCCGGTTGACAAAAGTGATCATGGAACCCGACGCAGAGCCGTTTGCATCGTCGATTGCCTTGCAGTTTTTGCACTGACAGTATTCCTGATTGTCATGCTGTGTCAGCGAAACGATCTGTACGGCCGCGGTCGGATCGTGCTTTTCCGCAAGCAGAGCCAACACCTCATCCGTGACGATCTGCACCACTGTTTCATTGGAAAGACAAAGCTGTTTCGGTGTGCGAATCCCGTTGTGCAGGGCAAAATATTCGGGGTGATCCTCAAAATAGACATCGGGCGAGCAGAACTGTGTGGCGAGCGTATGGCAGAAATTGGATATGTAATCCACCGTACCGCCCTGTTCGGCACTTAACGTGCGGTAAGGGCCGCCGTTGAGACCGTTTGCAAGTGAATACTGATCGTTGCGCGGGCTTAACCAGTCGGTGTCGGTGTATTCAAATGCAGGTTCGTATTCAATGAGGATGTCTTCGGACATATCCGGAAGTTTTGCTTCGGGGATCACCGTGACATCTGCCGCATACCAATGAAAACCGCACAGTTTTTCGAGAAACGCATACGTCCCGTAAACCGTACCGCGATTGCCGGCCCCTACGATCTGAATGCCGTCTTCAATGCTTTCAATGCGGTATGAACCATCGATGGTGTTTGTAAAGGAGCCGTAGTTGCGTGCGGTCTTGCCGACAAGGATCTCGAATCCCGTTTTTTCGGTTGCATCCGTAACGATCGGCAGTTCCAAACCGCCCTGTTGCAGATAGTCCTGCAATACCCGTGCGGCATATTTTTCCGTGTCGGTTGCGTTTTCGGAAATGACGATCATTGCGTCGGCCGTGGCCGCTTGTGCGCTGAGGAGACAGAATGAAATCAAAAGAACGCTGAGCAAAAGAACGAACAGTTTTTTCATGGGTACATCCTCACTTTCATCGGTATTTAAGGGAAAAGCATCTATGCAACAATGAATATTTTGAACAAAAGGCTTATTTGTTTTTATCTGCGTTTTCCAGGACTTTTTTGTAGGGCATAAGCATCCCTTCGTTCATATAGCCGGCCGCTTTTTGCTGTACGGCAGGAACGGCAAAGAGGCTGCCCACCAGTTTCATGGCAAGCAGACGGCCGATCTGGCGGTTGGGAAGATCGTCATAGAAACCGTGTTTCTTGTAGAACTTGTGATCCGCCTTCATAAGACCGCGCATCACATAGATCAGGTCGCGGAAGATCTTCATGCCGCCCACGCCGTAAAAATCGGCAGGCTGTGTGTAGCCGTTTTCGATCGCATAAGTGAGCCGGTCTGCCATGTTTCGGATGCCGCGTGCGGGATCGTTGTCATCGCTGGCGGCACCGCAGAAGAAGTTGCCGCCCACCTGTGCACGGGCTTCCACCACCGTGCGCACGTTCTGCTCCTGCAGATAATGGCCGCTGATGAGATAACCCACGGGTTTGCCCATGGTCACGGTGCGGTGACCGTTGCAGAACTGGCGGTCGTTGAACGTCTTGAAAACGGGGCCGGGAGAATGATCTTTAATGCGGAATGCATAAACGAAAGCATCGGCACTCTGTACGGTGTTGCGCAGGTACTCGTCGAATCCGTCTTTGTACACGCATTTTTCGCTGACAGCACATTTGAAACACCCCAGACATCCGCCGTCAAACGGAAAATCACGCAAATTGACCGTGCGTACGGGATAGGGGAAAACTGCTTTGAATTCTTCGATCATCTGCAAAAGGTTTTCGTCCGTGTCTTCGGCATCGGTTACAATAACGGTGTCGAATTTTTCGGTCTTTGCGGTCGGCTTTGCACTTGCGCGGAAATCCGCGACAGCCTGTTCACGGGGGGCAAGCGGCTGTTCACACAGACCGTTTTTCATGCAGTGACGAACGTAATTCCAAAAATCAACGGCCTCCTTCTGGCCTTTTTCGGTGGTTAAGTCATCCATATCCGCACAAAGCCCTTTGATAAATGAAAAACCGAGATCAAGTGCGTTTTCTTCTATGTATTTGTGTGCCGTTGCATCGTAAAAATGCTTGGACGTGGAGATCTGTGTACAGAATTTTCCTGCAAAGTTATACTTGTTTTCCTTTAGAATGTGAATGATCTTATGCAATTGCGACGGGCACAGGAAGGTGTAAACGGGATAGGAGAACACCACAAGATCGTTTTTTTCGATCTCTTGTGTCAACAGGGAAATATCTTTTTCAAATTTTCTGATCTGCTGTGCGCAGTGCAGGACCGTGTATTCACAATCGGGAAATTTTTTTTCAAGAAACAGGGAGGTCTGCAGTGTACAACTGTATTTTCCCTTTGGGCTGCCGTTGATTATCAAAACTTTCATTTGTCGATATCCTCTCTCTCATGTAAATGCCTTTTGAATGCCTTATTTCTCGGCGCAGTATGCTCTGAAGCATCTGCAATAGTTTGCCGCCCATGCAAAGACTTTTCTTCTGTCCCAATATGCAGGCATGGCGGCGGTCAGTGTCATGACACGTGCGAGCGTTTTGCCGCAGACCAACAGTTTTTTCAGAATGTCGGGACGTTTTACCAGCCCTTTGATGCGGTCGGGTAAAGAGGCGGGGGACATACTCAAAAAGTCGGAAAGCCCTGTGCTGTTGGCACCGATTGTCAGATCATCCGCCGTTAAAACGCCGTTGTCGATGAGGTAATCCAGTTGCTCGCTCGTCAGTTTCGTGAGCAGGAGTTTGACGCAGGCAAGCGGTGCCAGTGAAGAACCCAATGCTTTGAAATAACGCTTTTGATATTTCCAAAGGGTTTCACAGGTGTACACTCTGTCTTCGTCTTCGATGATGGTGTCGGCAAGCATTCTTGCGGCTTTCAGTGCGTTTGCAATGCCGGAACCGATCACGGGAACGGTCATGAATGCGCTGTCACCGATGGCGGCATATCCGTCTGCTACCATGACGGCAAGCGGTTGACGGACAGGAATTTTTACGATCTGTCCGCCGCGCAGTACCTTTTCACCCATCTGCGGATTTGCGGCACGCAGGTATTGACTTACGTCTTCAATATCATCTTCGCTCAGATTGTCAAAACAGCCGATGAGCATATCGGTGGTATCTTCTTCGGTAGCAACCCAACCGATGCCGAGTCTGCCTGCGGGGAAGAAATAAACACGGTAGGGATCGTTTTCGATCTCTCCGACCTTGTCAAAAAATGCACGGTACACGATGAATTTGCCGAGTGTTCCTGCTCCTTTTTCAATACCGCAGGCGGCCGGCAATCTGCGACGGACGGGAGAATCCACACCGCAGGCATCGATGACCATGGGTGCAAAGTGATCTCCTGTTGAGGTATGAATGCCGATCACGCGGTTGCCACTCATAATGGGCGCGAGCACTTCGCATTCGTATTCAAAATGTACGCCGTTGCTTTCGGCATTGGCGATGAGCATCGCATAAATGTCCTTGCGTTCCATTTTGATCTCAAGGTCATCTTCGGGAACATCCTGCCTGAGCGGTGTGTTGGCAGAAGGCCCGTAGAATGTCATGTTTTTTTTGTATTCAAATTTGTTTTCGGGCGGCATGGGCAAACCTATGCGATCCAATGCCTGCGGTGCGAAAATGTCCGTCCAGTCATAGCCCATGTCCTCCCTTTTGTTTTTCTCATAAACGGTGACGTCAAAACCGTTGGCAGCAAGCACAGCCGCCGCGGCAATGCCGCCGTGACCGCCGCCGGCTACGATAATTTTATTCGCCATCAAAACCTCTCCTTTGCAAATGCCTTATTTTGCATATATATAATTTAATATATCACAGCAAAACAAAAAACGCAACAAAAAATATGCAAAAACAGAATGGTTTTTGTGTGTTTTGCCCGATTATTTGTGAGGGGAAGAATTGCACATATTTTTACGGATAAAGACGGATTTCTTTGTTATTTTTTGTTCTTGTAAAGAGTTTACTTTCGTGGTATTCTTTGTGTGCTTTTAAATATAATTTTGAATCAGGTGAACGTATGCTTACTCAATATTTTCATGCATCCGAAATATCCGTAACGCTGTTTACGTTGGCTTTTGCCATGGTCGCAGGTCTTTTGCTGTCGCGTCTGGCAAAAAAAGTAAATCTGCCGGCGGTCACGGCTTATCTGGTGGCAGGTATTCTGGTCGGCCCGTATTGCCTTGGTGCGCTGGATATTCCCGGCCTCGGCTTTACGTCGGCTGAAAACGTAAAAGCATTCGATCTGCTTGCCGATTGCGCATTGGGCTTCATCGGTTTTACCATCGGCAACGAATTCCGTTTGGAGCATCTTAAACATACGGGTAAGGCTACGGTCGTAGTCGGTGTTCTGCAGGCTTGTGTCGCAACCCTGCTGACGGATGCGGCTCTCATCGGAATGCACTTCGTGTTTCCTGATGTTGTTACCATGCCCGTTGCGATCACCATGGGTGCCATTGCCGCCGCAACCGCACCTGCCGCAACGCTGATGGTCGTCAAACAGTACAAGGCCAAAGGCAAACTGACCGATCTGTTGTTGCCCATTGTTGCACTGGACGATGCGGTGTGTCTGATGGTATTTGCAATTTCATTCGGTATTGCAAAATCGTTGGACAGCGGTGCGGTCGATCTGGTCAGTGTTCTTGCCGAGCCGCTTATTGAGGTGTTTGCATCCTTACTGCTCGGTGCGGTGATCGGCGGTCTGTTTACGTTTGTCGAACGCTTTTTCAAATCCAATTCCAAGCGTCTGAGCGTTTCCGTCACCTTTGTCTTTTTCACCGTTGCCGTTTCCATGCTTTCATTTTCGGTCGGCAGTCTGCACGTTGCTTTTTCTCCGCTTCTTGTGTGCATGATGCTCGGTGCGGTGTTCTGCAACTGTTGTGATTTTTCGGAAGAACTCATGGCCAGAGCCGACAGTTGGACAGCCCCCTTGCTTATTTTCTTCTTCGTTCAATCCGGTGCGGGACTTGATTTCAGCATCTTCAAAGAGCCGGCCATTATCATCATCGGCATTGTGTATGTGTTGGTGCGCAGTGCAGGTAAGTATATCGGTGCATACGGCTCCTGCAAAATGCTGAAAATTGAGGACAATGTCAGCCGCTATCTCGGCATCACGCTGTTTCCGCAGGCAGGCGTTGCACTGGGCCTTTCGCTGATCGCCGAAAATGAATTCGGTGCACAGGGACTTATTATCCGTAATATTACGCTGTTTGGCATTTTGATCTATGAATTGGTCGGCCCGTCGCTTACGAAGTGGGCACTTGTCCGTTCGGGCGATATTCAGATCAAAAAAGTCACCGAGCGTTCGCATTTTCCGCATTACAGTCACGCCATCCACCGCAAAAAAGAACAGCAATAAAAATACGGGACAGCATCGCAGTGTTGATGCTGTCCCGTAAAAAATGCTAAACGATAAACGATAAACGCTAAACGAGTAAAACAATTTGTCCGCTGTGTCATTTTTACATTTCAATATCATATTGGAAAATGTATTAAACTTACAGAGAAGAAGAAATTATCTTTTTCCGTTCGTTCAGCGTTTTGCACGGTGTGCTCGGTACTTAAAAAATATAGTCTACCGCGACACTTGTTTCACGCACGGCGTGCATATGTTTTTTGACCACCTGCACATGATAGGGATGCTGCTGATAGGCTTCAAGAGCCGCTTCGTCGTCCAGGACGACTTCCAAAATCAGATCGTATGACCGTTCGGAGTGCAGAATGTCGATCCCGACGCGGATCTCACGCAGAAGATCCACCTTGTCCTGCATGGACAGGAGCACTTCTTTTGCTTTTTCGCAATTTTCGGGGCTGTTGTCTTTGAGTTTGAAGCAGACGATGTGTTTGAGCATGGCTTATTCTCCTTTTTCTGCAACTTTGTCCAGTTTGCGGTTGTGCAATGTCAGCACAATGTCAGCCGTGACCATCACAAGATTCAGAATGTAAAAAACAAACGGATAGGTGACGGGGGCATCCAACACCGTATAGGAATAAATTTTCCCCACAATGCCGCACACGTAACCGATTGCAATGAGCACTTCAAAAAGCAGACTTTTGCCTTTTGCGGTTTTTGATTTGATCGATTTGTAAAGATTCAAAGGCCAGGATGCGCCGAAGCAGATCACCATGGCCGCTTCAAAAATTTCGTTCATACCGTATATCTCCCAAAAAAAGAGTTACCGTTTCGGTAACTCTTTTGGTTTTTTGCTTATTCAGCGTCGTTCTTTGCGCGGATGTCTGCGACCAACTGCTTGATGGTGTCGATGATGCTCATAATGAAATCAATGAATTGCTGTAAAAAGTCCATGGTAAAATCCTCCGTTTGATATTTTTTTTCTACAATCAAATTATAGCACACAAAAACAGGGAATGCAATAACATTTTTTTACAATAGTGTTGTTTTTGTTGCTCAATTATTTGTGATAATTGCACTTTCTTCGGCTCTTCTTTCGGCAAGTTCGTTTACAATGCGTTCTTTTTCCTTGCCCGAGATCTTATAGAAGAACATCGGAATCGAGCACAAAAGCATGCTGATACCGGGGATGAGGGATACGAGCGAGAACATGGCAAAATTCTGCGTTCTCGTAAGATCCGTCGCGATGAGAATGGCATCCTGCGAATACATCTGGCTGGGATCCAGACCGATGAACATATACATCACGATGATGCCGCAGGTGGCAAGTGCATTGCCCAGTTTGTTTACGAAGCCCTGGCAGGCCGAACCCAGACCGTTGTCACGATAGCCCGTTTCCAGTTCGATATAATCCAGACAGTCGCAGATCATGGCGTTGGAGACCACGTTGAGAACGCCCAGCGGGATGCAGGAAATGAGAATAAACGGTGTGCAGATATAGAGATTGTTGGTGAACCAGCCGATCAGTGTGGTGAAGATGCTTGCAACGAAACCCAAAAGGCAGGTTGTGATAACGATCTTTTTGTAATCGAATTTGCGCATGAGTTTGGGCATCAGGAGCATTGCGCCGAACATACCCACAATGGCGCAGACTTGGAAAACGGTCTTGACGGACGAAATGCTCGCCTGAATGTAGCCGTTGCGCTCGGCTTCGGTCATGGCAGAGGTCAGTTCGGGACCTATGTAAAAAGCGTAACGTGCCACGTGAATGGCGGCGGCCTGTACCATGTATCTGCCGCTGGAGAGAATGCCCATGGCGACCACGAGCATCAGCGGTTTGCATTTGAAAATACGCGAAAGTGTGCTCGGTTCACCGGGTTGCCTGTGTTGCACGGGCGGGATGATGCGTTCCTTGATGTGGAAATAGGAGTTGACATACATCACGATCCCGATGGCAACGGTGACGGCGGCAATGATGAAATATTTTTGTTTTTCAAACTGCGTTCCGGTTGTGCCCAACAGGGAAGGCAGTGTGAAACCTGCCACCAGGAACAGCACTTCCGGAATGGCGGAGCCGATACCGTTGAGGTTTTTGGTGAACGAAATGACATAACCGCGTTCTTCCGCATTGGGTGTCATGAAGTTCGGAATGCTCCAGAACGGAACATCCGCCATGGTGTAACTCATACCCCAAAGAATATAGACCACGGCCGAGAAGATCATCAGCGGTGTCTGACTCATGTCGGGACTTAAATACATCAGCAATGTCAGCAATGCGATCGGCACGGCGGCATACAGAATGTATTTTTTCATTTTGCCGCGTTTTGTGGGTTCTCTGCGGTCGGCAAGAATGCCCATCAGCGGATCGTTGATGGCATCCCACACACGGGCAAGAAGCATCAGAATCAAAACGAACGACAGCGGAAGCTGCAGAATGTTTACGTAATAGTCGCTGATGTAGCTGGACATCATTGCATAGATCATGCCCTGTCCCATGGCGCCGAATGCAAACATGGACAGTTCTTTTTTCGGTACTACATATCCGGGACGCGGTGTTTTGGTTTTCTCTTTAGCCATAATGAATTTCGTCCTTTCCTTTTATGCATGGATTATAACACAAAAAAACACGCTTGTAAACTTTTTATTTCAGCAGAATGCGGAATGTTTTCACTTCGTTGGGTGTGCAGAAGAATGTAAAACCGTTTTCTGTTGTTTGAACGGCCGTCATTCCGTCTTCCATGAGATCGCATTCGTAAACGTCGGCAAAGGGGAACCCGAGTGTGACCGTTCTGTTGCCTCTCGTACCGTGTGCTTCATATATGCGCAGGATCAGTCCCTTGCCGTCTTCCGCCGCTTTGAAAGCATCCAACACAAGGCATTCATCACTGACGGCTATGAAAGATTGTGTATCCGACAAATCGCCGCATTGGTTTGTCTGTAACGGCAAAACAGCAAGCGGACAGTTGAATTCATTTGCCATACGTACGGTTTTTGCCTGTTGCCACGTGCCCGTGTGCGGATACAGGCGGTAGGAGAATGAATGCTGTCCGTGATCGGCCGTACGGTCGGGACAGATCGGAGAACGAAGCAATGTGATGCGAAGCAGGTTATTTTCAATATCGTGTCCGTATTTGCTTTCATTGAGCAGGGATACGCCGTAATCTCCTTCGGAGAGATCCACCCATTTGTGTGCGCAGTTTTCAAATTTGGCGCGGTCATACAGTGTATTCATGTGTGTCGGCCGTTCGCAACTGCCGTGTGCGATCTCATAGGTCGCTCTCACGGAGCGTATGTTCAGCCTGAAAGCGGCTTTGAGTGTTTTTTCGGTCTCCTGCCAATCGGCAGACACGTCAAAATGAACAAAACGGTCATCGGCACACAGGCTTATATCCTGTGTGATGACGCTTTTGTTGAAACGGCGCACCATACGCACGCAAGCGCGTTCAGGGCTGTTTTCCGCTATTGCAATGCTTTCGGCCTCTAGCAGTTCCCAACATTTTTTGCGATAATTGAGTTCCATATTCCATGCGCTTTCGTGAATGGGCTTATCCTGGAAAACACACAGCAGATTGCCGTCGGGCGTGCTGAGCAGTTCACGGTCGTTTTCTTTGTCGAAAATGCTTGTCAGCAGACCGTCGGCATCCCATTGTACACGCAGAAAACGGTTTTCGATGCTGTTTGCACCGACGCGCACACCCTGTTTCCATGACGGGCGGTCCTTCTTTTTGTAAACGCGGTAACCGCAGGCAGGCACACAGGCCAAAAACCGTCCGTGTGCATCCTCCACGGGTGTCGTGACTTCCCACGGCAGGAAATTGAATACGGCCACGTCACCGTCCTCACTTTGTACATGGCGCAATACGCTTTGCAGAGCATGATCCAACAGCATTTGACCGTCTGTATTCATTTTTTCATATTCCAGTTTTGTGTTCTCATACACTTCATGGATGGACGTGCCCGGTAAAATATCGTGGAACTGATTGATCAGCAACAGTTTCCATGTTTCGTCCAACTGTGCTTTCGGATAAGGCGCACCGTCTGTCAGTGCAGCCAACACACCGGTCAGTTCCGCATTTCGTAAAAGGTATTCGCCTTTGCGGTTGTTTTTCTTTACGAAAGCCTGACTTGTGTAGGTGCCGCGGTGATTTTCGTAATACAGTTCACCGTCCCATACGGGCAGTTCCTGTATGGATTCTTCCGCCTTTTTGAAAAATACATCGGGCATATCCATGCGCACTTTCGGCATACCGGGGATCTGTGCAACGGCACGTGCGGATTCTGCCATGTCATAGGTGCATCCGCCGCCTCCGTCACCGTAACCGAACATACCGTGAGAAACGCCCGTTTCGGCTTTCTGACGGTTGGAGTGATGGCAGTTGTAAATATAGCGCGGATCTGCTTCACCCTCGTAGTGTACGCTCTGTACGTAGGCGAGCACTTCATCGCCGCTGTGTGCGCGCCAACGGAACACTGAGTGCGGGAATGGGGAAGTGTCGTTGTTTTGCAGTTTTGCGGTGACAAAATATTTCATGCCCGATTTTCGGATAATTTGCGGTAAGGCCCATGTAAAACCGAAACAGTCGGGCAGCCAGTAAATGTCGGATGCAACGCCGAATTCTTTAAGGAAGAAATTTCTTCCGAACAGCAGTTGCCGCACAAGGGATTCGCCCGAAGCAAGATTGGTGTCTGCTTCCACCCACGTATTCCCCGTAATACACCACTGTCCGTTTTTTACTTTCTCTTTCACCCGTTCAAAAATATCGGGGTAGTGTTTTTTCATAAAATCATACAGCACCGCCTGACTTTGTGCAAAGCGGAAATCGGGGTAGGCATCCATGAGTGCAAGGTTGTTTGAAAACGTGCGTGCGGTCTTACGGGTGATCTCCAACACCGTCCACAGCCATGCAACATCAAGATGGCTGTGTCCCGTCAGGATCACTTCGCCCGGCGCAAAAGGCGCGATCGCCTGTAAAGATTGCTGTAAAAACGCAAGTGCTTTGGGCGCACTGCGGTAAAAAGTTTCATTGTCAAAATCAAAATCAAGAATATGCAGGGCATCATCCAATGCATTGTACACTTTTGTACGCAGGACACTGTCATCAATGCAATCGAGTGCATCATACACGCGGCTGACGAGAAAATACAGTTCTTCCGTTTTTTCGTCCACCGTCAGCAATTGTGCAGTGCGCATCTGCATCTGCATATCTTTTGCCCCATCCATGGCGGCATCGCAGAATCCGCCGCAACATACCGAGTTTTCCGATTCAATGTGCAGTTCTTCGCCGTCTCGGAGCACGGGCAACAGGAGCATATCTCTGTGTACCCATGCCGCACCGTCCATGGAACTGACCGCACCGACAATTTTTCCGTTGATGCGCACGAGTGCTTCGCCGCCGAAATCAAGTTGCAGATATACCTTCTTGCCTGCAAATGCGGCAGGCACGGTTACATCTGCACAAAACCAGCGCACGTCGTCGTAACCGCCGCGCCAGAAATCGCCCAACTGCATCTGCACTTCATCGTCATTGTGTGTGAACGTGTTGGGCGCGATATGCCGTCCGGTGTGGCTGTGCCAAACGCAAACGGATAAGGATTGCGGATAAATAAAACGCGGGATCTGTTTGATCATGTGCTTGAGAACGCCGGGTTTTACGGTATGCATAAGAATCCCTCCTTGAATATAAACGGAATCAGTCGTTCCAGTCGAATTCTCTCAGTTTGCCTTTGTTCTGCAATTCGGGGAACCCCCATTGGCGCAAGGCTTCAAACACACCCACCGCAACGGAATTGGAAAGGTTCAGACTTCGTACCTCCGAGATCATCGGAATACGCACCGTCGTGTCGGGGTTTTCGTGCAGAAGCCATTCGGGTAAGCCTGCCGTTTCTTTGCCGAATACGAGATAGGCATTGTCGGGGTACGCTACCTGCGTGTAATCGTGATTGGCTTTTGTGGAAAAATAAAAGTAGGTTCCGCCTGCCGTATTTTTGAAAAAATCTTCCAACGAGGCATGGTATGTAATATCCAATAAGTGCCAGTAGTCAAGGCCGGCGCGTTTGAGTTTGCGATCATCTACCTTGAAGCCCATCGGTTCCACAAGGTGCAGTTTTGCACCCGTGCAGGCGCAGGTGCGTGCAATATTGCCGGTGTTTTGCGGTATTTCAGGCTCTACGAGCACGATGTTCAGTTGTGCCATAATGATTTGATTTCTCCGTTTTTTCTTTTCAGTATAGCACGCAAAATGCTGTTTTTCAATCATCGTGTTGAATAATTTGAAACACGGCGCAAATACTACGGAAAAAGGAGGGAACAGAATGAAAACGAAAATCGGAACCGTTATGAAAGGTGTCGGCGCCGTTATGACCATCGGCGGAGCCGCTATGATGGGTACAGGCATGGTAGCAGGCAATGCCATGAAGAAAAAAGCCAAAAAAACGGCAAACAGAGCCATTGACACCGTGGATGAGATCATAACCAGCGTACAGAATTTAATGAAGTAAACCAACTTCACCGGTCCTCCGACCGGTACATATTTTTTGAAAGGAAATTTGCCATGCACCGTTGTAAACGAATTTTATCTTTGTTTCTGACTCTTTTGTTTTTCGGCGGCTGTGCTTCGACCGATGATACCGTATCTTTGCCAGCCGCAGAACCGTCCGAACAGGCATTGACCGTGCAGGGCGAACAACGCACCCCAAAAGTCTTTTACGGTGAGCAAGGCGGTAATACTCTGTCGGGACTGTCAGCGTTGCCGCCCTTGTCTTATACCGTATCCGATCCCGAAAATGCGGCCGGATATAAGGAAGATGCGGTCGATCACTACTTCGGAAAGGCGAAAAACGGGCAGGTGCACGCCTACAGCCGAGATTTTCAGCAGATCTTTGAACGTGAAAAACTCGATGCGGTGGTGTATGATGCCAAATCGCAGGAAAAGCGAATTTATCTGACCTTTGATTGCGGTTACGAAAACGGCAACACCGCAAAAATACTGGACGTGCTGAAAGAAAAACAGGTGCCGGCCGCTTTTTTCTGTACTTTGCACGAAATCAAAAGTGCGCCCGAACTGATTGCAAGAATGATAAAAGAAGGTCATATTGTCGGCAACCATTCCGTCTCTCACGCGGATTTTACTACCATTTCCCGTACTCAAATGGCGGAAGAACTGATGGGCTTTGACACCTATATGCGTGAGAATTTCGGCTATTCGAGTCTGTATTTCCGCTTTCCCGAAGGCAGATATAATCTCAATGCCGTGCAACTTGCAAATTCGCTCGGTTTTTCCTGTATTTTCTGGTCTGCCGCATACAGTGATTGGGATACAAGCAAGCAAAAAGGGGCGCAGTATGCCTTTGAGCAAGTCACAAATCAACTGCACCCCGGCATGATTTTGCTGCTGCATTCCGTGTCTGCCGACAACGCCGCGGCCATGGGACAGATCATCGACCATGCGCGCGACAAAGGCTATGTGTTTTGCGCACTTACGGATCTTCCTGCCTGAATATTTTTTCTTTGACTTCTGTAGTTTATTATGTTATTATAAAGATAACTATATTTTGCAGAAGGTGAATGAATGAATTTTAAGGTCATTGACGAAAAAAACGGCACCGTGCAGGGCTTTGCACTTGTGCGTTCGTGCGATAAGAAAACATCCAAGAACGGATCGTTTTATTTAGATATCATTCTGTCCGATTCCGACGGTGAGATCAATGCAAAAGTATGGGATTACAAGGGGGACGATGCGGCCATGCCCGTTGTCAACACCGTCATTCTCGTGCGCGGCCTGATCACCACCTACAACAATGCACCGCAGATGCGCATTGACCGCTATCGCCAGAGCGAGGAACGCGACAATATCAATATGGCGGATTTTGTACCGAGTGCATCGTTCTCGGCTGAGGATATGCTGCGCAAGGTACACGCTTACATAGATTCTTTTCAGGACACGGATCTGCGCAAACTGTGCAATGCCGTGCTTGCCGATTTCGGTGAAAAAATGTGCGTGTGGCCTGCGGCTTACAAACTGCACCATGCCATTCGCGGCGGATTGCTGATGCACACGCTGTCCATTATGAAACTGGCCGACGCCGCCGCTTCTCTGTATCCCACCGTGGACAGAGATCTTCTGCTGTGCGGCGCACTGCTGCACGATATTGAAAAACTCAGTGAGTTCAATGTGTCTGCGGCGGGGCTTGTAGAAAGTTACACCGTGCGCGGAACACTGGTCGGGCATCTCGTGGGCGGTGCGATGCTTGTGCAGAAATACGGTGAACAACTGAATCTGAACCCCGATACGGTGATGCTCGTACAGCACATGATCGCGTCTCACCACGGCGAACCCGAATACGGCGCCGCCGTCAGACCGCTGTTCCTGGAAGCGGAAATTCTTTCGCAGCTGGACGTGCTGGATGCCAATATTTACGAGATCACTTCCGCTTTGGGCAGCATCGCGCCCGGTGAATTTACCTCTCGTATGTGGTCTTTGCAGGACAGAAAATTCTATCACCACGGCAGAAAGCCCATTACAACCGATGTTAAATTATAGTTTTACAGGAGGAAATTGCTATGTCTGAAAGAAACCATGAAATTACAAAAGTACAACGCCTTTTGAATGCCGACGGTCATATTGCCGAACCCGGCTGGTCCAGAAAGCAGTTCCAGATCTATGACCGCGCCGACATCAAAGCCCCGAAATTCCGCATCAAGGAATGGGATTACTACATTGCCATCTCCTCGGACGGAAATTACGGTGTGGCCTTCACAATTTCCGATGACGGCTACATCGGTCTGCAGTCAGCAAGTCTGCTTGATTTCAACAAGGGCTGGGAACACACCGAAACCATCCTCAATGCATTCCCCATGGGCAAACTCCGCCTGCCGCCCAGCGCCGACAAGGGCAATGTGTCTTACCACGATAAACGCCTGAAAATGGATTTTGTCAAGGACGGTCATACCCGTCGTATCACCTGCGAATACAAAAATTTCTTTGAAGGAAAAACGCTGACGGTCGATCTTACACTCGAAGAACCCGATATGGATTCTTTGGTCATTGCAACGCCGTGGAAAGAAAAACCCACCGCATTCTACTACAACCGCAAGATCAACTGTATGCCCTGCACGGGCAAGGCCGTCTTTGACGGCAAAGAATACGTCTTTGACGGCAGTAAGGACTTTGCAACGCTTGACTGGGGACGCGGTGT
>JAFQKN010000073.1 GCA_017396895.1 Clostridia bacterium | reverse complement strand
ATGTAGAGTTTGTGGATTTGCTTAAGGAAAACAAAATCGATACAAGCATTGTTCATTTTGAAAACTCTGTTGCGGATGGATACTATGTACTGAAAAATTATCACCGCTGGGAAGTCTTTTACCGCGAACGCGGAAAAGATTACGATTGTATTGGTTTTCCCTCTGAAAGTGATGCATTAGAATATTTGCTTAAAAAGTTATTAAAGGCTTGACCGATTTGGTCAAGCCTTTATCGTTAGAATAATGTCGTTATCCAGTAAATAATACCATAAATTACGCCTGCGGCGGTGCCGAACACAATAACGGGGCCTGCAATGGAAAACATATTGACTGCCGTGCCGAGAATGTGCCCTTCGGTGCTGAATTCAAGCGCGGGAGAAACCACAGCATTGGCAAACCCCGTAATTGGAACCAACGTGCCCGCACCTGCGTGCTTTGCAATTTTGTCAAACACCCCGAAACCTGTCAATATTACGGCAACTGCAATGAGTGTAACCGACACAAGTGTACCAACGGTCTTATCATCCGGAATGCGCATGGCGTACAGGTCACGCAGACCTTGCCCGATCAAGCAAATGGTTCCGCCGAATAAAAACGCTTTCAAACAATTCATCACACAGGGAGAATTGGGTGATGCGGCTTTGGCCATTTCACTGTATTGCTGTTCAGCTTTTGTTTTTTTCTTCTTATTCATAAAAAATCCGTCCTTTCCTGCTCATAGTATGTGCAGAAACGGACGGCAATGAACATTGGATATTCAAAAAAAACAGGAGTTTCGGAAAATCACCGAAACTCCTGTTGATTGATGGTTTTGCTTATTCAGCAGTGTAAGGAAGCAAAGCGATCTGACGGGCACGCTTGATAGCGATGGTCAGTTCTCTCTGATGAGCAGCACAAGTGCCGGTCACTCTGCGGGGCAGAATCTTCGCTCTTTCGGAAATGAAGCGGCGAAGCTTTGCGGTATCCTTATAATCGATAACTGCGTCCTTTTCTACACAGAAAGTGCAAACTTTTTTGCGGCCTTTTCTGTTGTTGGGACGGCGGTCACCTCTATCACTCTTTTCGAATGCCATTTGGTTGATCCTCCTTGTTAGATTTTACTCAGAACGGCAGGTCGTCTTCTCCGGCGAGTTCGCTGAAGTCTTCACTGCCTGCGCTCTGATAGGCTGCGGGAGCACCGCCGACACGGGCGGTTGTTCCGCTTTCGGCTTTAGAGCCGCAAAAACTGACATTATTTGCAACGACTTCTGTTGCAGTGCGCTTATTTCCGTTTTTGTCTTCATAACTGCGTGTCTGGATAGAACCTTGCACGGCAATCATGGAGCCTTTCTGGAAATACTTGCTGACAAATTCAGCAGTCTGACGCCAGGCAACAACGTTGATAAAGTCAGTCTGTCTTTCCTCGCCTGCCTTTGCGTAGCCGCGGTCAATTGCCACGGAAAACGTGGTTACGGACAAACCGGACGCAGTGGTACGCAGTTCGGGATCGGCGGTAAGACGACCCATGATGATTGCACAGTTGAGCATCTTAAATACACTCCTTATTTCGCAATGATCATTGTACGAAGAACGCCGTCGGTAATGTTAGCCACACGGTCGAGCTCCGCAGGGAAAGCAACATCAGCAGAGTAGTTGAAAAGCACATAGTAGCCTTCGGTCTCGTAGTTGATGGCGTAAGCCAGTCTGCGCTGACCCCATTCATCGACACTGTCAAGAGTACCGTTGGCTTCGATGAGTGCCTGGAACTTCTCCACAAGACTCTTAGCCTTTTCTTCGCCCTCTTTCAGGGAGAATACCATTACGGTTTCGTAGTTTGACATATCTGCACCTCCTTTTGGACTTTGGCCCTGTTATCCACAGAGCAAGGATGTTGCTGTCTTTTGACAGCCATAGTATTATAACAACTCTTTTTCAGGTTGTCAATACTTTATTTTGTGTTTTTAACATTATTTTGCAAAAAGAGTATCCCAAAGGATATCAAAGAACGGCAAAGAGGTAATCAGTTCAAGGATGAGCTGAATGAGTTTGCCGATGCCCGTGCCGAAATCAAAGAAATGGTTGTTAAAATCACCCTGCGTAACACCTTCATAGTCAAGCACGAAAGCCTGTGTATAAAGGATGCCGCCTTCATTGAGCACTTCCGCACGAACGTAGTTACCCAACTCGCCGCTGTAATCATCAAGATCAATGCTGTTGCCGGTTGCAATCACCTTGCCGTCGGAAACCCAAGTGATGAGCATGGCATTGTCGCAATGGACGGTAATTGTATCTTCCGCATCATCAACCGAAATACTGCTGACAAAGGGGGCGGCAATCTCATTGTTTGCACGGAACTTATTGCCTGTGCCTTCGTCGCCTTCAGCATTTTCTGCATAGATCCTGTCTGCAATCTCTTTCAGTTCTGCACCGAAAGCAACGGCAGCAGCATCATCGGATTCTGCAAGGAATGCGGCATAACGGCTCAGTTCGTCTGCATTGCCGACATACTTGCTGGCGGCAAAGAATTCGCCGTTCTCAAGGTTTGCTCTGAATGCTTCGTTGTTGAGGTCTTCCAAAAGATGCAAAGTATAACCGGAGTCAACAATGTCAAGGTTGTGAGCATCGGATGTTGCAATGGCATAAACGGTTCTGCCCTGCGGAATGAGGTCTGTGAGCATCATATCCCACAGTTTACGGTCAAAACGTGTACGGGAGTCACCTTTGCTGTTGATGTCGATACCAATGCAGTTGGGATAATCAAGAAGGAGATTCTCATACTTGTCAACCGTGTAGTTATAACTGACATTTGAACGATTGTAAGCATCTGCAGTATAGATTTCATCGCGTGCATTGGAATATTCACCGGGGTGGTTGATAACACTCACACCGCCTGCTTCCATGATGCCGGAAAGTGCGGTGACATAGTCGCTTGTACCTGCAAGCATACCGTCGCCCCAATCAACAAACCAACTGTTGACATGGGCATTGTTGAAGGATGCCGCATTGTGTTCATTGCCGAACGGAACGCGCATCATAGCCTGCAGAGCCATACCGTCAGCAGTAGTCTGACTGTAATAGGTGTCGCCGTTGTCGGCATCGGCAAGAACATAAGAATTGCCGTTTGCGGCGGTTCCCTGTGCTTCAAGAGCAACGACAGGTTTGATTTCACCGTCCTTAATGGAAAGAGCGATCTTGATATCGGGATCCACATGACCATCGGTCCAGTTATAATCAATGGTTCCGTGGTCGGTGATGGCAAGAATATCAAACCCGAGTTCATAGTGACGCTCGACGGATTCGACCAGCGTGTCATTTCCGTCGGATGCGGTGGTGTGGCAATGCAGATCTGCCTTATACTGTTCAACAGCCTCCCAATTGACGTTTGCATAGGGGTTGGTGATGGCATAATCCACATCTTCTGCGGCACTTGCAAAACAGAATCCGTAGGTCAACACAAAACTGAGCACAAGCGCAAAGACGGTGCTCTTTTTTAAACCGTTTGAAAAAAGTTTCATAGAAATTTCTCCGTTTCTTTATAAAGATAAAAATATTATACAGAAAAAAGAAAAAAATGTAAATCTGCGATTTACACAAAAGCAGATTTACATTTTTGTTCGATTTACACATACGGACAAATTCTATATGCCGTGTATTCGTGGCTGAAATGATAGCCCAATTTTTCGGCAAGGGCAACGGAAATTTTCGTTGCCGCATCCCAATTGGGATACAATCCGCGCTTGAGACACGCAAGAATCAGTTTTGCTCCGACAGCCGTGGCAAGCCCTCTGCGACGGTGGTCTTCATGGGTGACGATCTCGATCTCGATGCCGCCGTTGTAATTGGAAAACGAAGACGCGCCCGCAATGATCCGACCGTTTTCGACCGCGACAACACCAAGTCCGTTACACAGAAAATCATCCGCGTTTTTATAATTGCAAACAAAATCTTTCGACCATTCATTCTGCAAACACTGTGTGTACAGATTCTTGTCGATCAACTGCAAAGTGACGCTTTTCGGAATCTCTTGCGTAAATGCGGTCAGTTTTTGCACATCGAACACATCGGGTTCTTTTTTAATGGCATAACGGCTGAATTTTTCAGCCTTATCTGCCCATACGCGTTCAATGCAGGCTTCCCATTCCTCATTCTGCGGAACGAACACGGCAAAATCACCATTAAATGAATCGGGTTTGTACTGCAACAATTCTTCATTCGGTTCACCGGCAAAAAAGACGAACACATTGAGAAAGATCATCGCACCGGTCGGATTTTGCAAATCATCCGCATACACTTTTCCCATTATCCACTGCAAGGCGGAAGTAATAACCGTGTCCGTACTGTTTGCAAACAGATGATCGGCAACGGCAGGATCGGGCAATTCATAGATCATTGCGCATTCTCCTCCGTCAAATAATCCTTCATATACAAGGAAACGGAACGGCTCATTTCCACGGAAAAGTCGGAATTGTATTTTCTTTCACAGAAACGCGTACACCACTCATCGAACGGCAAAACACCTTTTTTATAATCGAACATTTCGCACAATGTGTCTGATTTCATCGTGTGATAGGCATTCTCATGTACGACATAGGAAAGATCGCAACGCTTAGGTTTTTCCCTTTCAATCTGCTGTTGCGTGGGATAACCGAACACGACCATTGCGGCCGGAAACACATACTGCGGCAACTGCAACATTTCGCGGTGCTGTTCACAGTTTTCCATAATATCCCCGATATAACAACTGCCCAGACCGAAACTGTGTGCGGCCGTCACAGCGTTCTGTGCGGCAATCACGGCATCCTGCACGGCAAGCATAAAATCTCCCATGGCAGGTTTGCGCGGTACACAGCCTTGCGATAAAAACAGATCATACCATTTCTTAAAGTCTGCGCAGAAAATGAGCACCAGTTGCGCATCGGCTATAAACGGCTGATTGTCACAGGTGACGGAAAGTTTTTGAATCAGTTCCCTGTCGGTAATATCAAGGATGGTATACATCTGCTGATTGCCCGCTGTGGGCGCGGCACAGGCCGCGTATAAAATTTCTTTTTTGACCGCCGCATCAATCGTTTGATCGGTAAATGCCCGCACACTTTTGCGTTCATGCAATTGGCGAATGACTTCGTTCATATTCAGAAACTCCGTATTTTACAGTTTGATGCGCTTGTCGCTGAGAGGTGCATTGGGTCTGAAGTGCGGTACTTCGAGTGTTTTGCCGTTGTTGCAAACGGAAATGCCCGACAGCAGACCGACCGCCGTCCATTCGCAGGCCTTGTAGACATCCAGTTCAGGCTGTTTATTGTCGCGAACAGCATTGATAAAATCTTCCACAATGAAGAAGTCGCCGCCGTCATGACCTGCTTTTTTCTGTTCTTCGGTTGCATTCTTGTAGCGTTCGGGCAGATAATCGGTAAACTCGGAAATATTCTTCCATTTCATGTTGTGAATGGGGCTGTCCTCTCCGATAAGCGAGATACGGTCGATGTCGCCGCCATGTGCCTTGGAACGGAACGCACCTTTTGTACCCTGGAAATAATAAGAGTCCATATTGTGCGGATGGGCAGACATACAATCGGTGCGGATCTGAATGAGTTTTCCCTTTTCAGTGCGGCACATGGTAGTCGTACCGCTGTCCTGCTTGAGGCCGATATCATTGTAAACACCGGGAGAGAAAGTGGAGATCTCCGTCACTCTGTCGTCGGGGAACCACTGCATAGTAGGACCAAGGCTGTGCGTGGGATAGAAATTCCCTCTGATACCGCACTGCCAATAAGAACGCCATGATGTTTTGCCGTTGGGATACACAAACAGGTCACCGATGTTGTGCATATACATTCCTTCCGCGTAGTAAGGTTCACCGAACACACCGGCTTTGACCATATTCTTGACCATTTGCACTTTGGGTGCATAGATATAGTTTTCGGCAAACATATAGATCTTGTTGTATTTTTCGACCGTTTCGCACAGCCACCACAGTTCATCCATGCTTACACCTGCGGTCACTTCGCTCATAACGTGTTTGCCTGCTTCCAACGCGGCAATGGTCTGCGGCACATGGCACTGCATAGGTGTGGAAATGATGACGGCATCAATATCCGATTCAAGCATATCATCAAAAACACGGTAAGTTTTTTCAACACCTGTCTTTTTTGCAATGTCCTGCAGATGTCCTTCGTCCAGATCGCAAACAGCTGTGATCTCTACATCTTCAATGGAATTAAGTCCCATCAGAGTGGACATTCCGCGCGTTCCCGCAATACCGACTTTAATCTTTTTCATAATTTATACCTCACTTATTTTTATAAAACAATGTCTGTTTTGACGGCTTCATGTCCTGTTAACTGCGCACTGCGAGCATCCGGCTGAGAAAAGGCGGCAAACAAGGTGAATTTTTTGCCGAACACATCACGGTTGCCGTCTTCATCGACACCTGTAAACGCACGTTTTGCAACATTGATAACGACTTCCTTTTCTTCTCCCTTTTCAAGATGCACACGCGCAAATCCGCACAAACTGTGATTGCGCACTGCCAAAGGATATTCGTTGTCTTTAATATAGATCTGCAACACATCTTCCGTAACGGCACCGTCATTTCTGACTTTCACAGTGACCGTCGCACCGTCGAAATCACCTGCCGCATCCGTGCTTTTTACGGCAGTTATGCTCTGTGCAGAACAATCACCGAACGTCAGGCCGAATCCAAACGGATACAAAGGTGTTCCTTCAAAATAACGGTAAGTGCGGTTTTTCATGGAATAATCACAGAAGTCGGGAAGATCTTCCGTAGACTCGTAGAAAGTAAGCGGCAATTTCCCGGAGGGTGCATACGCACCGAACAGCATTTCCGCAATATCCTTACCGCCTCTGGCACCGGGATACCAACACTGCACAATGGCATCCGCTTTTGCATCGGCAACACGCAAATCCATGGCACTGCCCGTCATATTCAAAAGAATGACGGGTTTCCCCGTTGCGAGCACACAATCCAGAAGCATTCTCTGCGGTGCGGGAAGCAACAAAGAGGTCTTGTCACCGGGGCCTGCGTCTCCTTCTTCACCTTCCAACCATTCATCAAGGCCGAGAACAAGAATTACGACATCCGAAAGTTCGCAGATCTCCTGTGTCTCAGCAAGTTCATCGGGCTTATCATGTTTGGAAAGGTATTCAATGGATTCGCGCCATTTATGACAGCCTTCGGAATAGTAAACACGGATATCTTCACCGACATAATCCTGTATGCCTTCAAGAACCGTGATATAACGAGAAGACGTACCGTGATAATTGCCCACAAGTGCATCTCTGGAGTTTGCATTGGGACCGATCACTGCAATATTTTTGATTTTTTCTTTATTCAAAGGCAGAATGCCGTTGTTTTTAAGAAGCACGAGACTCTCTTTTGTTGCCTTGTGCGCAAGGTCAATGTGTTCTTTGCATTCCACAACCGTGTATGGAATGCTGTCGAGTTCCGTTTCATCGAACAGACCGAGCAGAAAACGTGTTGTGAACAGACGGATGCAGGCACGGTCAATGTATTTTTCATCCAGAATGCCTTCTGCGTATGCATCCAGAATGCGCTGATACGTACAGCCGCAGTTGACGTCACAGCCCATTTCGAGTGCAAGTTTGACGCTTTCTTCAGGACGTGCCGTTACTTTATGATTTTCATGAAAATCCTTGATCGCCCAGCAGTCGGATACATAATGTCCTTCAAATCCCCATTTGCCGCGCAGATACTCATTCATAAGCACTTCATGCGCACAGCAGGGCTCACCGTTGGTGCGGTTGTAAGCCCCCATAACGGCTTCGACACCCGCTTCACGTACACAGGCTTCAAACGCCGGTAAGTAGGTTTCTTCCATATCCTTGCGGGACGCGACGGCATCGAATGTATGTCTTTGCGGTTCGGGACCTGAATGCACCGCAAAGTGCTTTGCACAGGCGGCGGCTTTCAGGTATTCGCCGTCCCCTTGCACACCCTTGACAAACTGTACGCCCATGCGGGAAGTAAGATAAGGATCTTCCCCGTAGGTTTCATGTCCTCTGCCCCAACGCGGATCACGAAAAATGTTGACATTGGGCGACCAGAAAGTAAGACCTTTATAAATATCACGGTCACCGCGCTTGCTTTGCATATTGTATTTGGCTCTGCCTTCGGTGCCGATGCAATCCCCCACCGAAAACAGCAATTCTTCATCGAATGTAGCCGCCATGGCAATGGCCTGCGGGAACATGGTAGCCGTACCTGCTCTTGCAACCCCGTGCAGGGCTTCATTCCACCAGTTATATTCGGGGATCCCCAATCGCTCAATGGCAGGCGAATCAAATTTAAGTTGCGAAGCCTTTTCTTCCACAGTCATCTGTGCGACCAATGCTTCGGCGCGTTTTCTTGCTTGCGCTCTGTTCATATTTTTCTCCTGTTCGTATTTATTTGTTCAGAATCGGGAAACCGTCGGCGTCCCAATACACCTTTCGGATGCGGGCACTGCGGCAGGGATCATACAAAGAATCCTCGTGGGCATAGCCGCAATTTCCGCTGTAACATTTTTCATCACGGGAATGGTAAACGAATAACCAGTCTCCGTTTTCGTCCTTTACAAACGAATTGTGCCCCGGTCCGTATTCACAGGGCAGGTCGTCACTCGTCAACAAAGGAACGGGCAGTTTATGCCAGTTTGCAGGATCGGTCAGATCTGCATTTTCATCAGCCCACAGGAGTCCGATGCAATATTCGGGGCCTGTTGCCGAGGCAGAAAAAGCAAAATAAACCCTGCCGCCGTTTATGAGAACCGCAGGTCCTTCGTTAACGGGAATACGCACGCACTCCCAATCATATTCGGGCTTGGTGAGCAAAACGGCAGGACACGTAGTTTGCCAAGGTCTTTCGGGATCGACCGTCGCGATATACACATTGGAGTGTCCGCCGTTCTGCGCCCATGCAACATAATGCTTGCCCTTGCATTCAAAGTGCGTCATATCCAACGAAAAACCCGTAAACGCAAAATCATCCCCCTCACAGGCTTGCATTTTTCCCTTCTCTTCCCATGCATCGCAATACGGATCGGATCCGAGGCAGGCAATGCAATGGCAGTCGATATCCCACACATTGTTTTCGCTTGCACTTGCGGCAAAAAAAACATACCATTTTCCGCCTATTTCATGGATCTCGGGTGCCCATATAAAGCGAAATGCGGTTTCAGAGCCGTCTGTATGCCAAATTACTTTTTCCTCTGCGGTCTGCAAACCTGCAACCGTTCTGCTTCTGCGAAGAATGATTCTGTCGTAACCTTGCGGATCGTCTTTGCCGTACATCGGGAAAGATGCGGTAAAATAGTAATATCCGTCCGATCCCTTTGTGATATAAGGATCTGCACGGTCTTT
>JAFQKN010000072.1 GCA_017396895.1 Clostridia bacterium | reverse complement strand
AATTGCACTTGTAAACCTGTTGTTTGCTGTAACAGTTTTGCGAATTCTTTGCAACTTTCAGCACGGAATCCTTCACTGCCGTCCATGTTTTTTGGAAGACCGCAGACGATCATTTCCGCTTTGTATTGCTTGCAGATCTCTGCTATTTGTTCGCAAAGTCTGTCGCGGTCGGTTTGTTTTATGACTGAAACAGGGGATGCCAGCATTTCATTTTTATCACACACGGCGATGCCTGTACGAACATCGCCGTAGTCAACAGATATAATTACCATAGTTTAGAATTCATACTGTACGTCTTCTTCGGAGAGACCGCCTTGCCACTGGTTTCCGCAACCCGAACAGTAGGAGGGGATGTTGCTGACTTTATACCAACCCACACCCGTGCCCGAACAGGCCTGCGTTGCCAATCTGCCGGAAGATGTGCAGAATGTGCGGCGAACGGCTTCGTCTGTTTCTTCAAAGTCTTTGTAATCCAATCCGTCATGGATTCTGTTCATGACTTCCTGAAGAACCTCTGCGGCGGGATACATACCGTAATAATCAATGTCGATTTCTTTCGGATATTCATAACCTACCCAAGCAGCACCAACGTAATAAGGCGTACCGCAGGCATACCATTTGTCCTTGTTGTCGGAAGTTGTACCGGACTTTGCAAAGGACGGAATGGTCTTGCTGCCGTTGTCAATGGAATATCCGTAACCCGTACCGATGTAGGAGTTAACAACGGTCTGCATCATTTTGTTCATGACGTAAGCAGAACCTTCGGAAAGTACTTGTTCGCCAATGGGGGTTGTATTGTCAAAATAAACTTCCGAACCCGATGCATTGGTTACTTTATAATAGGAATAGGGGGCATAATAATTGCCGCCGTTGCCGAAAACCGCATAAGCAGCTGCCATTTCCAGCGTTGTTACGCCTTCTGCCATGGAGCCGACAGCAAGCGGTGCGTAAGCAATATCCTTGGAATGCAATGTCGTAATGTGGAATCTGTCTTTGAGGAAATTGTAGCAGACGGTGGGCGTCATAGCCTGTACCAATCGTGCGGGAATTGTATTCAACGAAGGTGCAAGAGCTTGCTGCAGGTTGCGATAATCTGTGGGGCTACCGTGTGATCCGCCGTAGTTCTGCGGCCACACACCGTCAATGCCGGCCACTTCGATACCGTAGTTGGGCAGATAGGAAGACCAATGATAATAGTTCAGTTCAATAGCAGGCGCATAACAACTCAAAGGCTTGATTGCCGAACCGGGCTGACGCGGGCTGGATGCCGCAATGTTCAGAATGCGGTTGCCTTCTTTCGGATCAAGTCTGCCGACGATGCCTGCAATTCTTCCGTCGTATCCCATAACGGTCATAGCAGATTGAATGGCAGGATCATCCGGTCTGTCTTCTTCATAGGGGAAGGTGATACGGTTGTAGTACACTTCTTCCATCTGATACTGCACGTCGAGATCCACTGCGGCGTATACTTTCAAGCCGCCGTAGTAGACCTTCTCCCAAGCATCTTCATAGGAAAGTCCCTGTGCTTTCTGGAAGTCTTCAATCAGCATGTCGATCACAAGGTCGATGTAATAACTCTGGTATTCGGGATTGTGTTCGTCCACATAGACCAATTCGACGGATTCGTCTTCGGAAAGATCTTCATCCTCATCTTCTTCATCGGGCGTTTCTTCATCGGGATCGGTCAGTTCCGTAAGACCTAATCTTGAATAAACGGATGTGCCGTCTGCAAACTTTACGTTTTCATCCAAAGCGGCATCGTATTCTTCCTGATTGATATAACCTTCCGCAAGCATCCAATCCAGGCAATATGTTGCACGTTCACGGTTGTCCTCAAAATTGATAAGCGGATTGTATCCGCGCGGTGCATTGGTGATGGACGCAAGAATTGCACTTTCCATTATGGTAAGATCAGCGGGATCCTTGTCGAAATAATACTCCGCACCTGTCTTAACGCCGTAACAACCCATGTCAAGATACAACGTATTCATATATGCTTCAAGAATGGTATCTTTGGAGAAATGCTGTTCGAGTTTGAGGGCATTCTTAATTTCGTTGTATTTACGGATGAATGTTCTGCCGTTTTCGCCGGTGAGATTCTTAATTAACTGTTGGGTGATGGAGGAGCCGCCTTGCTCAAATTTAGAAGCAATAACACCGCCGATGGTACGCACCCAGTCAACACCTTGGTGCTCTTTGAATCGGGCATCCTCAAGAGCAATATATGCATTTTGCAGGTGTTTGGAGGTTTCGTCAAGACTTACCCAGATTCTGTTTTCAGTACCGTGCAGACGTGCGATCTCCATTTCTTTGCCGTCGGAATCATAGGCATAAATGATAGTTGTCTGGCTTTGATTCTGAATCAGTTCGTTCAAGTCAATGTAGTCCACACCTGCAACGTCGTCCGAGGTGCTTGCCGCTTCAATGCCGAATGTGCTGTAGAGGGATTCAAACAGCCCCAGATCGCTGAAAACGGAGAATACGACCATGCATCCCGTTAAGCCGATGATCAAAAACACGGAAAGCAGAAAAGTCATTATTGTCGAAGCGACGCGGTGTTGCTTGCGTGCCTTTTTCTTTCTTCTCTTTTTATTGTTGTGTGCAGGAGCACTTGTTTTATTTTGTGCCGCCATTTGTGCACCTCCAATTCATAATCTCGTTGTATTATACCACATATAAAAGTAAAATGAAAGAGCATTTTTTTGAATGTACGCAGAATATTTCAAACCATTTTTTTAATTATATGTAATATTTGAACAAATACCATTGCCGATTGGAAAATTATTTCGTGTCATTTCTTGACATTTTGCTGTAATGTATTATAATGGTTTTAGTCTTAACTTATACTGAAAGTGAGGGTTCTCTATGGAATATGCTATGAATATCGCAGGGGTGGATCGCAAATTGCCTCTGTGCAGATTGACGGATGAACTGTATATCGGAGCATTTGTTATTTTCGGTGATGCCGAGTTGACGGTCGCCTGTGCAAAGGCGTTGCTTGAAAAGGCTCCTGAATATGATTATATCTTAACGGCGGAAGCCAAGGGAATTCCGCTTGCGCACGAAATGGCGCGTCAGAACGGCGATAAAAAGTATATGCTTGCCCGCAAAGCACCGAAACTGTATATGACCGGCGTTATGGAAGTCAAGGTGCAGTCCATTACAACGGCCAAAGAACAGCGTTTGTATCTGGATACCGCGGATGCCGAAATGATGAAAGGCAAAAAGATCCTGTTGGTGGACGACGTGATCTCTACGGGTGAATCTTTGCACGCGCTTGAGGAATTGGTCAAGCGTACAGGCGGCGAAATTTGCGGCAAAATGTGCATTCTTGCAGAAGGGGATGCACAGACAAGAGACGATATTATCTATCTTGAAAAACTGCCCTTGTTTAATGCAAGAGGAGAAATAATCGGCTGATATTAACCTGACAGGAGAATATTTACATGGATTTAACACGAATCGTATATTGTGCGGTTTATGCTGTTGTACTGATCTGCTATTTCTTTTCGGAAACCAGCGGTAATTTTCCGCGGCGGGTGGTCAACAAATGTATCATGGCAACCATGTTTTTGGCGTATTTTCTGTATGAGTCACATCGCAACGGGTATTGGAACACACCACTGTTTGTGCTGTGCATCATAGCCTTTGCCTTTTCGTGGTTAGGCGATGTTTTACTGTTGTTTAACTTTATGTACGGCGGCATTTCGTTTATGGTCGGCAATGTCTTTTTCCAAGCCTATCTCATCGCTCTTGCCGTGCAGAACGAGGTTGCCTTCAGCAGTATCTGGTGGGCAATTCCGCTGATTGTTGCCGTTGCATCCGTCTTTTTCATTCTTCACTTTACAAAAAAAGTGGATTTCAAAAAGACAGGTGTGCTGATGCCGGTTTATGTGCTGACCGTAACCGGTCACGGTATTCTTTCTGTTGCCGTTGCATCTGCCGTCGGCGGATTGCATTTGTGGTTGTTGTCGGCAGGTCTTGTACTGTTTATGATTTCGGATTATTTCCTGACCGTTCATAAATTTATAAAGCACGAAAAATGGGTGCTTCGCTGTAACAGCGGCACGTATTTTGCAGGCATGATGTTGGCGGCGGTCAGTTTTACATTTATTTGAGGAGGCGAAATACAATGAAGCACATATTTATTATCAACCCCATGGCGGGAAAAACGGATTCCAAGAATGCTATTCTTGCTGTGCTCAAAAAGTACGATGCGATCGAATATGAATTCTATGAAACGAAAGCCCCCAAGGATGCTACCCGATTTATCCGTGAATACTGCACGCGGAATCCCGAAGAAGAAGTCCGCTTTTATGCCTGCGGCGGTGACGGAACGATCAATGAAGTCGCGTCCGGCTGTGTCGGATTTGAACACGCAAGCATGACCGTGTATCCCTGCGGAAGCGGCAACGATTTCGTTAAGTATTACGGCGGAACGGATGCTTTTATGGATATTGATGCGCTCATCAATGCAGAAGACCGTAAAATTGATATCATCGACTGCGGCAACGGGCACTATGCGATCAATGTGCTGAATTTCGGTTTTGACAGCATTGTCTGCAGTACCATGATCTCGGTCAAAAGAAAACCGATCATCGGCGGTAAAAACGCTTATACCACCGGCATTGTTAAGGCATTGATTACGGGTATGCGCAATTCTTGTGTCGTGAAAGCAGACGGTGAAACGCTGAATCCGAACGGTGAGTTTTTGCTTTGCACGTGTGCAAACTGTCAGTTTGTCGGCGGTGCCTACCGTTGCGGACCGGATGCAACCAATGACGACGGTTACATGGATGTCTGCCTTGTAAAGCCTTTGTCGAGACTTAAATTCCCGACTATGTTGACTCCCTATAAAAACGGCAAGCATCTTGTGGATCCGAGATTTACGGATTACATTGTTTATCGCCGTTGCAAGACCGTTGAATTGGAAACAACGGATCCCAAGTTTGAAGCCTGTCTCGACGGAGAGATGTTGCCCACGCAGAAACTGACGGCAACGATCATTCCCCAAGCCATTCGCTTTGCTGTTCCCAAGACCGCAAAGCCGATTATATGAAAATAAACTGAAAAGGAAAGGTATATCATTATGGCATCTTTGAAGCAACTCGATCAGAACGCAGAAGCAAAAGGCTCCGGCATCAAGACTCTTTGGCAATTTGTGAAGTTTATCGTTGTTAGCCTGCTGGCATTCGTGGTGCAGTTTGCATTGCTGAACATTCTCAACCACGTTCCCGCCATCGAAAATCTGACCGCGCAGGAATTTAACTGGTTTGTCTTTACTTATCCCGTAGCGGCCGGTGGTCTCGGCTATTTCATTTCCTCTAACGTTTCCAACATTGCCGCACAGATCGTTTCTTTCTTTGTAAACAGAGAAAAAACCTTTAATGCCAACAACAACATCCCCGTAACCCTTACGATCTATCTTATTTTCACCGTAGCACTTATCTGCTTCTCCGCATGGCTCAATCCCACCATCAAGAATCTGCTCGTTGAAAAACTTGCATGGGGCGACGATCTGGCAAGCAACGCCGCAACCATGGTCTGTTGCACCGTTCAGTTCCTGGTTTATTTCCCTGTAGATAAACTGCTTATGCGTGAAAAGAAAGCCCCGAAAGAGGAAAATAAATAAGCATGAAATCCGTAAACCTTAAAAGTTACCGTTGCACACAACTTCAATTTACCAACAACTTAGCACCCAACAAAAAGATCGAACTTGCCAATAAGTACTCTTATAACTGCGGTTATACAAAAGGGAATATCTGCCGCGGTGAATTTAAGGTGGAAGTCAGCGACAAGGAAGATCCCAACAATTTCGGCATTACCGTAGTTATGGTCGGCATTTTTGAAATTGCCGAGGATTTGCCCAAAGAGAAACTGCACGTGGAATCATTCCGCGAATTGTTTCCCTTTGTACGTGCATTGGTTGCCACCGTTACGACCAATGCGGGGATGCCCCCTGTGATCATTCCGGCCATCGATATCGAAAAGCAGGAGATTTATAAAGTGGAAATGCCCCGATTCAGAAAACCCGAAGAGGGGACGCAGGAATAATGTTCACAAAAAAAGACATTGTTCTTGCAATTGTGAAATGTGCGGTGGCGATGACTCTTTTTGTGATCGCCATCGTCAATTATGAGGAACTGTCAACCATTGACGTTGTGAAACTCGTTTCATTTACGGACAAACAATGGTTGATTATTCTTATTGTACTTGGGCTTTATTTGCTGAAATCCCTTGTTTTTGTTGTGCCGGCATCGCTGGTTTATGTAGCCGTCGGTGTGGTGTTGCCGAAAGGATTGGCGGTTGCGGTCAATCTGGTCGGCATTCTCATTGAAGTTTGTGTGACATATTTATTGGGGCATTTCCTCGGTTACGAAGCCGTAAAGCGAATGCTCGAAAAAAAGCCTGCAGGTAAAAAACTGCTTGAAAAAAACATTCAGAACAATCCGGGTGTCATACTCGGCATTCGTGCCGTTCCCGCATTTCCGATTGACTTTGTCAGTTTGTTTTACGGTGCATCCGGTTGCAAGTTCGTTCAATATGCAATCCTTTCCGTTTTAGGCATTTCCTGGAGAGTGATTCTGTTTACCATCATCGGCAGTGAAGTGTTTGATTGGATCCCGATGGATAAGATCGTGCTGATCGTGATCTGCTTTATTCCGGTCGGTGTGGTATGGTATCTTGTTAAGAAATTCTACCTTCCGAAACGAAAGGCAAGAAAAGAGAATCAATAAAAAAAAGCAAGCCTTTGCACAACAGCAGAGACTTGCTTTTCTTTCTATGTGTAAGTTAGAGTTCATTGCGAATGATGCGTTCACCCACGCAAACAAATTGCACGTTTACATCTTCGTCAAACACGACCAGATCGGCATCGTAACCGATTGCAATGCGTCCCTTGGATGTATCCTGACCGATCACTTTCAAAGGTGTCGTGGCTGCCATTTTTATGACATCGGTAAGCGGAATTGCGCAGGTTTTCCAAAGATTGCGAACCAGCACGTTGCTTGTGGCCACACTGCCTGCAAGACACGAACGGTCAGCCAGTTTCATAACCTGATCTTCATAAACGACAGACAAGCCGTTTTCCTGCATAATGACCGTGCCTTCCTCCATGTCCGTAGCCGCATATTCAAGTCCGTCCGTGATGCAGTAGGCTCTGTCGGCACCTTTTGCTTTGTAAATGAGTTTGAGCGCACCTGCCGGTAAATGGCGTAAATCGGCAATAAACTGTGTGGTGTAACCGTCATTCGCAAGTGCGGCTTCCACAACACCGACTTGACGGAAAATGCCTTGCTTGCGCATGGCAGAACAGGCGGAATAAAGATGCGTAACATCACTGAATCCGTGTTCGAGTGCTTCTTCCGCGATCTCGTAACTCGCGTCCGAATGTGCAACGGATGCAACAATGCCGCGTTTTTGCATTTCTTCACCGAGTGAAAATGCACCGTCCAATTCGGGGGCGGCCCCCATCATAACGATCTTGTCGGAGTAATCAAGCAGAGCCGTGTAGTTTTCTTCGGTCGGCGGCAGAATATTGTCGGGACTTTGCGCTCCTTTCATTTTCATGGAAAGGAAAGGACCTTCCAAGTGAATGCCGCGGATCATCGGACATACTTTCATCGCATCGGTGATCGTGTCGATGGCGTCCTGTAACTGCTTTACGGGTGCGGCAAGCGTGGTCGGAACTATGGAAGTCGTTCCTCTGAACGCGTGTGCTTCACACATTTTCACAATTTCATCGGCATTCTTGCTCATTGCGGAATAACCGCCGCCGCCGTGTACGTGAATATCGGCAAAGCCGGGGGAGAGATATCCGCCTTTGCAATCAATGACCGTAGCCTGTGTGTTTTCAATATGATCTCCGATTGCAACGATCTTACCGTCTGCAGTCAGTAAGTCACCGTTTATGATCTCATTTTCCAAAATAATTTTTGCATTCTTAAATAAATTCATAATCATCACCGATTTAAAAATATTATAAATTTTTCCATTTGTCAATCCTGTTTTTTTTAATAAAAGTATGGAATTTATTGTAAAGCTGTGCTATACTTGATTCCAAATGGAGAATCAACGGAGGAAGTTTATTATGTCTGATTTGAAAAAGGTAAGAATCGGTGCTGTCGGTCTCGGTGGCAGAGGCAGAAGTATGCTCGGTCTGCTTTTGCAGGTGCCCGGTGTTGTGTGCCCTGCCGTCTGTGACAAAGTACCCGAGCGTGTGGAAGAAGGCATCGACGTGGTTGAATCCGTTCCCGGAATGGATTATGAAGTACACGGATACACCGATTATAAAGAAATGCTTGAAAAGGAAGAACTCGATGCTCTTTTTGTTGCAAC
The DNA here is from genome assembly GCA_017396895.1 of Clostridia bacterium. Classification (GTDB taxonomy): domain Bacteria; phylum Bacillota; class Clostridia; order Oscillospirales; family Acutalibacteraceae; genus RUG806. The sequence continues at coordinate 11,408 of JAFQKN010000072.1, read as the reverse complement.
CACTTGGATCACCCATGCAAAAATTGCCATTGCGGGCATGAATGCAGGTCTGAATGTGGTGATGGAAGTCGGCGGTGCGGCTTCGATCGAAGAATGCTGGGAAATGGTGCGCACAAGCGAACGCACAGGCAAGTTCTGTATGTTGCTTGAAAATTGCTGCTATGACCGCAAGGAAATGGCGGTCTTTAAGATGGTAAAAGAAGGTCTGTTCGGTGAGATCATCCACTGTGAAGGCGGTTACCGTCATGATCTGCGCGATGAAATTTCTCTCGGCAGAGAAAACATCCACGGCCGTTTATTCAACTTCCAGAATCGTAACGGTGAATTGTATCCCACCCATCAGATCGGCCCCATTGCAAAGGTACTCAATATCAACCGCGGCAACCGTTTTGTTTCTCTTTGCTCCATGGCAAGTAAATCCAGAGGATTGAATGAATGGATCGGTAAAAACAAAGGCACGGATTATGATCTTTACGGTTATGATTTTGCAGAAGGCGACATTGTAACAACCATGATTAAATGCGCCCACGGCGAAACCGTTACCATTACCCACGATTGCTGTCTGCCCAGACCGTATTCCAGAAACTATGTGGTGCAGGGCACAAAGGGTATTTTTATGGAAATCAGCGACCGCAACAGTCTGTTGGCTGTTGAAGGTATTACGGAAAGTACCCACGAGTGGGAACATCTTGACAAACATATTGAAGCACAGGATCATCCGCTGTGGTGCAAATACACCAAAGACGGTATCAAAGCAGGACACGGCGGTATGGACTATCTTGTTTTGTCTGCTTTCGTTGAAGCTGCCCGTGACAATCTTGTTCCGCCTATCGATGTATATGACACCGCAACATGGATGGCAATCACCTGCCTTTCCGAACAGTCGGTTGCTATGGGCGGTCATCCCGTCGCATTCCCCGATTTTACCAACGGTGCATGGATCGACCGTGAACCCTACAGACGCGGCGTGTATTGTCTTGATGAAGTATGTGACGATTTCTTTACGGATGAAGGCAAGGAGGAAGAATAATGCGTTATTATATAGGAATTGACGGCGGCGGAACCAAAACGCAATATGCTCTGTTCGATGAAAACAGAACGATGCTTGATTCCGTCAAAACGGAAGGCAGTAACCATGAAAATCTGGAAGGTGCCATTCCCGCCGCAGCAGATATCATTATGTCGGGTGTGAATGCATTGCTTGCAAAGAACAACTTGACAATTGATGATATCACACACACATTGATGGCTCTTGCAGGCATTGACCATGTGTATCAGCATGATGAAATGCGTGTGGAACTCGATCAACGCGGCATGAAGAATTATTCTGTTTACAATGACGGTTTTATCGTTATCAAGGCAGGAGCTGACAACGGTGTCGGCATCGGCTACAACTGCGGCGCGGGCACTTGTTGCAATTCCGTTGATTCGGACGGGAAAATGTTGCAAGTCGGCGGTTTCGGTGAACTTTCGGGCGACATGGGCAACGGTCATTGGATCGCAACGCAGACATTCCGTTTGCTGTACGATGATATTTGCCTGAAAGCAAGAAAAACAAAGTTGACCGAACTTGCAATTGCCAATTTCGGCATTGCCGCAGAACGTGATTCACTGCTCGGTCTCATCGCGCGTCTTGAAAATGAAAAAGAAGCGGAAAACACCATCCGCACGCTCATTGATATTTTCTTTGAAGCCGCCGCACTCGGTGACGAGCCGACGCTCAGTGTGATCCGCATGATGGCTGAACGCGGTGCTGAATATATTGTGGCGCATCTCAAGAATCAGAATTTTGTGTGTGATCCCGTGAATGTTGTTCTGTCCGGTTCCATTCACACAAAACTGCCGTCCGATATTTATAAGAATCTGCTTAAAGAGCGTACGGAAGCCATCAGCGGCAGAAAATTCAAATTCATTACATTGGATGTACCGCCCGTAACGGGTTGTATCAATTGGATGCTTGAAGAAAATTTCGGAGGTTAATCATGAAAGAGATCAATGTAACCGTAATCGGATCGGGCAGTACCTATTGCCCCGAACTTGTCGATGGTTTTTTGAAAGCCGCTGACTCTTTGAAACTGAAAAGACTCGTCCTGATGGATATAGATGAAAGAAAACGCACCATTGTCGGCGGTCTCTGCGTTCGTATGTTGCGTCATGCTGGTTGTGATTGCGAAGTAGTCATGACCGATAATCTCGAAGAAGCACTGGTCGGTGCTGATTTCGTGGTAACCCAGATCCGTGTCGGCAAACTGCCTGCAAGACATCTGGACGAGACCATTCCTCTTAAATATAATCTCATCGGTCAGGAGACCACCGGTATCGGCGGATTCTTCAAGGCACTGCGCACCATTCCCGTTATGCAGACCATCGCAGATGCAATTGAACGTATTTGCCCCGATGCATGGCTTATCAATTTCACCAATCCTTCGGGTATTGTTTCCGAGTTCCTTATCAATCACACAAACGTCAAGTCCATCGGTCTTTGCAACGTTCCGATCAACATGATCGACGATTGTAAAGAAGCCGCGGGCGATGATGCTGAAATTGTTTATCTCGGTCTGAACCATCTGAGTTGGATCACTTCCGTCAAGAAAGACGGCGTGGAACTCATTGACCGTTTGTTCGACGAAGGTTTTGCACCTGCTGTTATGGCCAACATTCAGGACGACGGCTTTGATATTGAATGCCTGAAAGCCGCAGGCGGTATTCCGTCTTCTTACCTGCAGTATTATTACTGCCGCGATGCAAAACTTGCACATCTTCTTGAAGGTGACAAGTCCCGTGCGGAAGTTTGCATGGAAATCGAAGAAGACCTGCTGAAAATGTATGCAGATGAAGAATTGATCGTCAAACCTGCTTTGCTCGACAAGCGCGGCGGCCATAAGTATTCTCTTGCCGCAGTGTCGCTCATTGACTCCATTGCAAATGACAAGCAGGATGTTCATGTGGTCAACATCCGCAACAACGGAACGCTTGACTTTATGGCAGACGATGATATTGTTGAAATCGCCGCAAAGGTAGGTGCCAACGGTTGCACGCCTGTGGCTGTACCGCATACGGATAATCGTCACATCATCGGTTTGATGCGTATTGTCAAGGAATATGAAAAACTGACTGTTGATGCAGCTATGAACGGCGATGACGAGGCCGCTTTGAACGCATTGATGCTGCATCCGCTGGTTGGTGATTTCGCAAGAGCCAAGGCTTGTTACGAAGAAATGAAGGAAGCACACAAGGCACATCTGCCCGAATTTTACAAATAAGAAATGATACAAATGCCGCAGATCTCATTTTCTGCGGCATTTTGTAAAACAGGAGTTTTGATATGCAATATAATTGTCTGAAACTGAAAAAATCACTGCAAAAACAGGTGAAAAAATACGATACAAAAAGCGGTTTGTCATGTTTGCAGATCACTTGTCTTGCCGTGGATGAACAGCAAGAGCTTTTTGTCGGCACTGCGCAGGGCTTGTTTGTGCTGAACGGGAAAACTTTTTGCAAAATCGACGGGATCGATTCCGTTTGTAAGTTGTTTTCATTTGGTGAAACGGTTTTTGCCTGTTCGGAAAATACAGTATACACAGTGCAGAACGCGCAATGCATTGCAACAACCGAATACGATGAACGCATAGCCGGCATTGCCCGCGATCAGGCAGATACAGTGTGGATGATGACAACAAGAAAACTCTACCGCCTGCAGGACGGTGAATTCCGCTTTATCAATGAAACCGAATTCGATGTCAATTGTATTTCCGCATCCGAACCTGGGGTTGTGTACGCCGCAGGCAAGGATGCACTCATGATCCTGCGCGGAAAACGCTTTGAATGGGGCAATATTTTGCGTGGCCGTTCGCGTATGCCCGATGTCGATTTTTCTGCCATCAGTGCCGATGCTTACGGTCATTTGTGGTGTGCAGGTGCAGACGGATTGTATGTTTTTGACGGCAGAAGTGAATGGCTGACACCTGAAAAAGTTCGTGCATTTCCGAAAACGGAAGTTACCGCCGTTGCTTTTGACGGTTACGGAGTTCGTTATATCGGTACGGATATCGGTCTTTACAGATACGATGTGAACGGTTTTCAGTTTATGGGTGCAGACCGTTATCTTGCTGACGGCAGAGTGACCGCACTTGCCGTGTTCGCAGATTCGTCAAAAGTCTATGTCGGCACTGCAAAGGGACTTACCTGCATTTCATTTGTTGAAATGTCTTTGCTTGAAAAGGCAATGTATTTTGAGGAACACATCCGTAAATACAATGTCCGGGAAGGTTATGTGCTCGGTCGCGTAAATATGGAAGAAGGAAATATCGATTCCGGGCACGTGCAGATCACCGATAATGACGGTTTGTGGACAGCCAAATATGTCGTATCGCAGTGTTTGCGTTATGCCGTAACAGGTGATGAGAAAGCCTTGCAGAATGCAAGAGAATCGCAAAAGGCCATGATGAAACTCGAAACTCTGACGGGTATTCCCGGATTTACCGCAAGGGCCTACCGCAGACCGGGTGAAGACCGCTTCGGAAACGGTCACAGCGAATGGCGAAAAGCGGAAGATGAGATCAGTGCCTTGGAATGGAGAGGGGAGACCTCCTCCGATGAAATGGTCGGTCATTTCTATTCCGCAAGCTGGTACTACGATCTTTGTGCTGATGTGAATGAAAAACAGCAGATCGCAAAAAACATTGCCGCAATCGTTGATCATATGATCGAAAATGAGTATCAGCTCATAGATGCTACGGGAGAGCCGACAACATGGGCACATTGGCATCCGGATGACTTGAACCATGATGATCGCTGGACGTGGGAAAAGGGAACCAATTCGCTTGAATTGCTTGCATTTATGCGTGTGGCTTACCACATGACGGGCAATGAAAAGTATCTCAATACTTATTTCACTCTTGTGAAAAGGCATCATTATGCCATGAATTGCATTCTTTATAAACTGCATGACAATCATGCCTGTCATATTGACGACCGTCTCGGTTTTTACAGCGTGCAGATGCTTTTGAAATACGAAACCGATGTGCAGTTGCGCAAATACTATCTTATGGGACTGCGTCAGCATTTTGAAGATCAACGGATCGAACGCAATCCGAGTTGGAACATTATTTTCGGCTCCTTGACGGGTGCATTCTGTGATCTTGAAAACGCCGTGCGCACCTTGCAGGAATATCCGCTTGATTGTATCAATTACCGTGTTGATAACAGCATCCGCAAGGATATTGAAACGGATGATGCAACGCTCGAATTCGGCGGTATTGTACAGGCAAAGGACGGTCTTCCTGCAGATGAACGAGCTTACGGCCGACTCGGCAGCAATGCATTTTCGCTGCGCGGCGGCAATAATTGTTCATCCCATGCCCCAACAGACTGGCTGTTACCGTACTGGATGGCAAGATATTACAAGATGATCGAAGAATAACACATACAACAACAAACACCGCTTGTTTTTGAGCAAGCGGTGCTTATTGTTTTTTAATCAAGAGTATCAATCATGTTTTTGAATTGAGGGGAACTTTTGATTTCGTCTGAAAGCGGATATTTTTCTGTCAGCAATTCTTTTACATGACTTCGGGCAACATAGGTACTGCCGAGTGTATATTTATCAAATTCATTGCCGTCAAACAGAACGGAATGCATGACGGTTTTCCTTTCCATGCGATCAAACTGTTGTGCCAGTTCACACATTCTTTGCAAGTACATCAATGCATTCCTATTGTCACTCAGTTTGTTATATCGCACACCGATAAAGCCGTGCAGATAAATAACCGTGCGCCACATTTTACCGTAATGCCCGTCACTATATACAAATTTCAGAAAATCAAGTTCTTTCAGAAATGCTTCCAGTGCCCATGCATCCGAAAACCGTTCATCATAAAAGAACGTGTGCGAAAAGACTGTATGAAGTAACAAGAATTGTTCTTCTAATGTTTGTCGGATCGTGCGATCATATTCAGGATCGTCATGATCATAGTAAAAACAAAACATTTCACGGCAGTCGCGCATATCCGGTAATTCTGTAATAATATTTCTGCAATCTGCCATTGTAATATGGCTGTTTTTTCTGTCCGTAAGCGAACGGTAATACTCAATGATTGCTCTTTTAGCTTTTATCCTGATTCTGTCGTCTGTGCAATTTTGCTGAATGTTATTATAGAGTCTGTGAACCTCTTGAAAGATTGCATCTTTTTCCTTGGAAAATCTGACAAGACAGGCCAGTTGTCTGATCTGCACACGATAATCATTCGGGTATTTCTCTTTTAAGTCAGCAACAATTGCTTGCATCAAAGTATGGTCAGTCAGATGGTCATATTCCTGTATCTTTGAAACTATATACGCTTCATCTTCTGCTTTGTTCACGCCGAGCAGTTCATCCACGCTCACTTTGAAAAAACTTGCTATTTCGGGAAGCATTGTAATGTCGGGCAAACTTTCTCCGCGTTCCCAGTTGCTGACACTCTGAAATGTTACTCCCAAGAATTCAGCAAGTGTTTCCTGTGTCAAATCTTTTTCACGTCTCAATCGTTTGATGTTCTCACTCAAATAAATCGTCATGTTTGCGATCACCTCATAAGTGTTTTGACCGGTCTGTTTTTATCATAGTGCAAAGAAAGACAAAAAACAATAAATCAGGTTTTGAGTCTGATTCAAGCAATGCTTGAATTGCTCAAAGACTGTGCAGAATAATGATCCGCCTTATGGCAAAACCACAAGGCGGATCGTTTTGTTACAGTATAATTATACAATGGGGATGATCGTGAATTTCAACTCAAAGCCTTCGCTGACACACTTTGTATATTCATCTCTGGTGTCAGGGCCGCAACTCGAAGAACCGATGCCTCTTACCCAACCGTCCAATGAAAGCACGGTCGTGTTCATATCATGCAGGTCTTCCTGATGTTTTGCATTCTGAATTGCATCCTGCGTGAACGGATGAATGCTGAATGAAAGTCTGTCGTCTGCAAAAACAAGGATGCCCTTGCCGTCGGCATTGGTGATCTCGATCCACTTTGTGTCTCCGTGGTTGCCCGAATCCTGCGGATAAACATAGGGTTCAAACATATCCTCGACCTTTGCTTCGTAGATGCCTACGGGAGCCTGGATGTTGAAGTCAGGCATATTCTCCGCTTCGCCGCGTCCGTAATAACGGACAAATCTGAAGTCAGCGGGCAGTTCGGTCATGATGCCGAAACGCGGAATTGCGGACGGAACTTTTTTGCCGATCACGCGAAGATCTGCGGCAATTTCAACTGCGCCGAGCGAGGTGAAAACATAGGTGATCTTGGAACCGAACAATTCCTTGCCTTTGCCCTTGAGAATATAATCGGCTTCGGCAATGATTTCTCCGTCATCAACGTGAACGTCAAATGTGTTCAGTTCAACGGCGAGTTTATCAAGTCCGAGTTTGTAGTATTCATCACGTTTTCTTGCATCGTTGTCGATCAGTGCACGGAAAACATTGGGCTTAAACCCTTTGAATGCGGCAGGTACGGTATTCAGCAGGGACGTGCCGTTTACGGTATAAGCGGTCAGTTCACCCGTGCTTGCGTCAAATTTTGCTTCGCCGTTCTCGAACTGTACGGTCACAATACCCGAATCGGAAACAACGCCGATTTTAGAGCCGATCTCAATGTCATATTCATAAGGCACATCGTTAAGAACGATCTGTTCGGTTGCCACTTTGGTCTCACCGTCGAACCAGACAAAATTGATGTGTGCATCTTTGGTTTCGTCAATGTCTGCATGGTTGATCTCAATGCAAAGTGCGCTCATGGGAGCAACTGAAATACTCATTTCTGCACCGTCAACGCGTTTGCCGTTTGCAAGCAGTTCCCATTTCAGTGTCAGATAATCAGAATTTCTGAAACGGTTGGTGTTTTCAAAACAATACAGTTTTCCGCCGACAATAGTAGTGCGTACGGGACGGTAGCATTCTTTCATTTCCAGTGCGCCCGTGTGCGGTCTGCGGTCGGAATACATCAATCCGTCCACGCAGAAGTTGCCGTCATGCTGTTTTTCACCGTGGTCTCCGCCGTAGGTATAGCGGTAGGGATAGCCGTCGCCGTCATGATAAACGGTATGATCTGCCCATTCCCATACGCAACCGCCCATAAAGGAATCGGAAGCATAGATGATATCCCAGTATTCTTCCATGTTGCCGGGGCCTACGCCCATTGCATGGCAGTATTCGCAAAGGAAGAACGGATGCTTGTTGTATTCTTTGCATTTCTTTGTAACACCGTTATAAGTGCGCGTACGCTTTCCTTCAAGCATGGCTTCCATGGAGTAGGTATCGGTGTACATTTCGGAAATAACATCATAACAAAAACGTTTTGTTCTGACAACACCTTCATAATGCACGGGAATCTTCGTGCCGGTATTTTTGAGCCATTCATAGCACTTGTCGTGGCACTGATAGCCGCCGGATTCATTTCCCAAAGACCACATGATAACACTTGCTCTGTTGCGGTCTCGCATATACATTCTTGCAACGCGGTCAATGTAGCGAGGTGCCCATTTCAGATTCTTACTCAAATAACTTACATCGTCAAACATTTCACCGCAGCCGTGGGTTTCAATGTCGGCTTCATCAACAATATAAAGACCGTACACATCGGCAAGAATGAGGAAAAACGGATCGGGAGGATAGTGAGATGTGCGTACGGCATTGACGTTGAGTGCTTTCATGATCTCAACATCCTGTTTCATGTCTTCCAATGTCATGGCATAGCCGCGATACTGGTTGGTATCGTGGTGGTTGACACCCTTGATCTTAATAGGCTGACCGTTGAAATAAAATACTGCATCTTTGATCTCAATGGTCTTGAAACCGGTCAGGTTTTTGGCAGTCATGATCGCATTGCCGTCTTTTTCAAGCGTCAAATACAACGTGTAAAGTGTCGGAACTTCAGCATTCCATTCAATTACGTCCAAAACGCCGAAATCAAGCACAAAGTCCTTTTCTGCATCTGCACTGCATTCGGCAACAAGGGTATCACCGAGCAACAATTCAGCTTTGATAACCGCATTTTCGGTGCATCCCTTTACGTCGCAATCAACAATAAACGAATAGCCGTTTTCCTGTTTTTCCGTGTTGACTTGAAAATCGTTCAGATATGTTTTTTCGTAATGTGTGAGGTATACGTCACGGAAAATGCCGTTTTCACGGAACATATCCTGTGCTTCAAGGAAAGTACCGTTGCACCATTTCCAGCTGAGAACCGCGATCTCATTTTCGCCTTCATGCAGAATAGACGTGATGTCGAATTCAGCAGTGTTGTGGGAGCCTTCGGAATAACCGACAAATTCACCGTTTACGTACAGGCTCAGGTTGGAAGACACGCCGAGGAAAGTCAGAATCACGGTGTCGGCCTTGTCTTTGATGCTGACAATTTTGCGATACATGGCCGCAGGCATATCTGCGGGTACTTCGGGTGCTTTGGTTTTGCACTCATAAGGGCAGTTCAGATAAACGGGAGGAAGATACCCTGTTCTCTGCCAAACGGAAGGCACGTTTACCTTGTCAAACTGAATGCGTGAAGTGTCCATGGTGTCGGGCATTGAAGACGCTTTTTTATAGAACTTGAAATCCCATTCGCCCGACAGGATTTCAACCATGTCGGAACTGTATCTTTCAGCAAACAGATCGGTGTTTTTCAGTTTATCTTTGGATTTGTAAGGTATAAAATAGGCGCGTCCCGGAAGTTTTCCGATTTCCATGATGGAAAAATCGCTGTGGAGCGTTTTTTTGACTTTGAATCTCATTTGAACATTCCTTTCTCAAATAGGATAATTTTATATTAACATATAATTTAATAATATACAATAATAATTTCTTTCTTTTTGCAGTTGACAAATTTCTCATTTTATAAGATAATATTATATTGAAAATCGATTCGGAGGTAATCTCATGAAAAAATATATTGCTCTGCTTTTGTGCGTGTTGTCTGTGCTGTCGTTGTTTTCTGCTTGTACAAACGGGGAAGATGATGTTCCCACCCGTGTTCTGCCTGATAATGTTGTCAATCTTGACGATAGCGGCAACAATAACAATCCCGACCTGAATATCAATAACGCTTGGTCGGATAACTATTATGCAATGTTTACCTATTATTGTCCTTCGCAAGGATACAGCAATGCGACCGTCATTTCCGAACGGAAAACGCAGAATTCTTTTATCATCACCAACCCGATGGACAATTCTTTCAAATATTATGTCAACAGCGAAACGGGTATTGATGAGTATGCTGTCAATCCTGCAAAACAACTTTTTTCCTATAATCATTTTCAGGGAAAAGTCGTCAATCGCGATATTAACAGTATGTTCATGAACATTTCTTTTGTGTCGGAGAATTTCACAAAGGGTGAGGATGTCGTGTATACCGGCACGGAATCGGTTGCCGACCGCAATTGCTGGATGTATCTGCAACGCACCTACAATGCGGAAGGACAGGTTGAAAAAGTGGCCTATATCTGGATCGATGCCGTTTACGGGTTCTGCTCAAAGTGTATCACCTACAGCGCAGGCAATGTTGTCTGTTCTTGGGAATTGCAGGAATTCAGCGTCGGCACGGTCAAAGATGCAGACATTACTCCTGATCTGAGTCAGTATAGTTTTGCAGGTGAACAGGAATGAATGTTTACGATTTTGACGATACCATTTACGACGGCGAAAGTTGCCTTGACTTTTTCTTCTACTACATTAAAAAAACGCCGTATCTGATTAAATATATCCCCCGTGCACTCTACGCGGTTTTGCGCTATAAAATGGGAAAAGTAACCGTAGAGCAGGCTTTGGAAAAGTATGCACCGATGGTGGAAGAATATTTGGCTTCGGTTGAGGACATAGACGCGGATTGCGAGGATTTTTGGAATAAACATATGCACAAGATCCGTCCGTTCTATAAAGAATTGCAACGTCCCGATGATATTATTGTCACAGGCTCTCCCGAAGTGTCCGTAAAAGTCATTTGTGAACGGCTCGGAATCAAACATTATGTCGGTAGCGTCATTGATAAAGATACGGGAAAAATTACCCGTCTTTGTATGCGTTCGCAAAAAATTCCCGCTTTTCTTGAAGCATACCCGGATGTGCAGATCGATAATTTTTACACCGATTCGGCTAAAAACGATAAACCCTTGATTGACATGGCTCAACACGCTTTTCTTGTGAAAGGCAACAAAATCATTCAGATCAAGTGAGGTAAGAAATATGAAAAAAACCGTTCCCGTTCATTTTGCTGATGTCAATATTACCGATGGATTTTGGGCAAAAAAACAACTGCTCAACAGTACAGTGACGCTTGAGGCCGTTCGTGCCAGATTTGAAGAAACAGGCAGATTTGAAGCGTTTAACTTCAATTGGACGCAGGACGGCGATCTGCCGCAACCGCATATTTTTTGGGATT
>JAFQKN010000071.1 GCA_017396895.1 Clostridia bacterium | reverse complement strand
GACACCCGCGTGGACAAATACAACACCGCCCGTACAGGCGTTCTCGACATGACACCCTATGCCGATGTTATGAACCGTGCCTGGTCATTCCGTTCGGTCGGCTACGGCAACGACGAACTGTACTGGAAAGACATCGTCAGCAATTTGCGACTGATCGGTTACGATCATGCGCTGTCGATTGAGCATGAAGATTCGCTGATGAGCCAGAACGAAGGTCTGAGCAAGGCTGTTGAAACGCTCAAAAACGCGATCATAAAGGAAGATCCCGCCGCCATGTGGTGGGTGTAAGTGTTGCAAAGCAACACAATGATATTTGCCTGCGGCAAATGATGAATGATATATTTGCCGTGCAAATATGATATAGCTGTCGCTATGCCGTACAGCTGTCAAACAAACTGATATAGGGGGAATTTTGAAGACAAACCGCAAGGGAACCGTCAAAATCCCCCATTTTTCTATACTGCCAACGCAGTTCCGACATATTTTTCGGCAGAAAAATATATCATATTTTGTTGCAGACAAAATATATCATTGCGTAAGCAATATCATATCGGCACAGGCCGATATATCATTCATTTTCGGAGGAACCATGAAACTCATAAACGGTAAAGAGATCTCTGCGGCGGTCAAAGCCAAAGCCGCCGCAGAGGTTGAACAGTTAAAAGAAAAAGGCATCGAAGTCTGCCTTGCGGTGATCTTGGTCGGTGACGATCCCGCTTCACAGGTGTATGTGGGCAACAAAAAAAAGGCCTGCGAAGCCTGCGGAATGCGTTCGCTCGAATACAGGCTTCCTGCCGACACCACGCAGGAAAAACTGTTGGAGCTCATAGCCGAACTCAATGCAGACAAGTCCGTCAACGGCATTCTCTGCCAGTTGCCTTTGCCCGGGCACATTGATGAAGACACCGTCACAAGTGCCATCATTCCGCAAAAGGACGTAGACGGCTTTCATCCCGTCAACGCAGGGCTTCTGCTTTCCGGAAAAGAGGGTTTTCTGCCCTGTACCCCGGCAGGCATCATGGAGATGCTTCGCTATGAACAAATCGATTGCAAGGGCAAAAATTGCGTTGTGATCGGCAGAAGCAACATCGTCGGCAAACCTGCTGCCCTTTTAATGCTCGCCGCGGATGCAACCGTCACGGTCTGCCATTCGCGCACCGCAAATCTCAAAGAGGTTGTAAGCAATGCCGATATCATCATCGCCGCCGTCGGCAGACCGAATTTCGTGACCGCCGACATGGTCAAAGACGGTGCCGTTGTCATTGACGTCGGCATCAACCGCCTTGAAAACGGCAAACTCTGCGGTGACGTGGACTTTGCCGCCGTCAGCGAAAAAGCAAGTGCGATCACTCCCGTCCCCGGCGGTGTCGGCCCCATGACCATTGCCATGCTCATGCAAAACACCGTCCTCGCCGCAAAAAAACAGAACGGTATCGTATAATTTTTTTTACAAATAATAAGACCGTATCAGATCATCTTTTCGATGCTTCCGATACGGTCTTTTATACATTTGTTTTATTCAATGACAAAACTTTTTACGGCTGCCTTCCTCTTAACGGTTACGGTCAGGGTATGTGATTTTCCCGTAAAATCGACGGTTTTTGTCACACTGACACCGCCGCCCGGTTTGGCTGAAATTTTGTCGGAAATTTTGTCGTAAGCAGCACCGAGCAACGCAGAGGACAATTCACTTCCGCCCAGTCCCATAGCCGCATTTTTGCCGACTGCATTGGCACGTGCTACCGTTTTAAGAATTTTTGCATATTTAATACGCAACGGATGGTCCTCAGGCAATTGCAAAACTACACATTCACCAAATGCAATCGGACACATGATCTTCAACTCATGTTCGCAGTCAGCCAGATCAAACGTTTTTCCGTCTTCTTTTGTGCTGATTTCATGCACTTCGCCGTCAATAAAAACATAAAAAAAACCTTTGCTGAACGGATTGTGCATATAGTATCCCATGTTTTTTTTGACATTGATCGTCAGTTTTCCCATATTGATCTCTCCTTTTCATTTGCGATAATCACTTTTTGTAATGGGGGCAGTACGCACCGCCGTCACGCGATGTTGAATAATTGTGGTACAAGCACCACTCAACACCGTTTTTCTTGCAAAAAAACATACAGGTAAAACAAGCTTTCATTTCATGCACCTCCATTCTTGTGTAATCAAAAAGCAATTCATGCTCTTTTTATAGAGCATACACTATTTGTAGACAATTGTCAATATATTTGGCATATTTTATAATTTACTCATACTAATATTTAACTTTTTTGGAATGGTGTAATAATGATCAGTTTTTCTCCCTTTTATGAAACATTGAAGAAAAAAAACATATCCACATACCGTCTTATCAATCAATACGGGATCAGCCGCAGTCTTCTTGACCGGATCAAGCATGACAAACCGATAACGACATCCACCCTCAACGACCTGTGCAACATTCTGGATTGCGAGATTCCGGATATCATAGAATTCAAAAAAGATCCGTTGGAAACAATTTGACAAAATACTGCAATTCAAAAAAGTCATCATGCTCTATATATTGACAATTGTCCATAAATAGAGTATGATGACTTTATTACAATCAGAAGGAGTCTTTGACAATGTTTTCTGCGGCCGATATTGACTTTTTAGGAAAAGATCTGACAAACACCCCGGGCATACAAAGCGAAGTAAACCGCGCACAAACTTTTATACAACTCGATCAGTGGGAAAAAGCAAAAACCATATACAGCAACCTGTCGGACAGGCATCCCGAATCCCCCTGCGGCTGGTTCGGACTTGCAAGAGTTCTTTCCCGTGATTTCACACAAACCGATTTTCTGGAACACAACGCCACGATCCCTCAATACGACAAGATCAAACAATACATTCAGTATTGCGAAAAAACGGCTGACGAATTCAGAAAAGACGAGTATCAGAACTTGTTTTCCGCATTTTCTTATCAATGTGAAAAGCATTTTGCCGAACAATGGAGAAACAAATTCAGTTATGTGATCGATGCCATGGAAGAAGTCACAGAAGTGTCAGCTAAAAACTGTCCGCAAAACAGATCCGTCGAACAATACATCATAGAATCCCTCGGTATTTTTCTGTATGAACTTATACATGACAAGAGTACCGATTTTTACAATTTCGATTATCAGCGAATAAAGGATATCAGCACGCGGTTTCCGAGCGTGGATCTCATTCTGATGCACCACAGCCTCATACACGAGTTTTTACAGGTAAACCATCATCACCACAAATCAAAAAATCCGCAATACAGCCTGGCATCCGCTATTGCAGAACACAATCCCGATATGTTCAAAAATGCCGACAACGATCCGTACGTTGCGGACGTACTCCGCTTATATGTGCGTTTTGTAAAAGTATTGCGATTCAAGCTCGGAAACGTTGAATCCGTTATACCGTCCAAATACTACGAAAACATTGCACATCTGTATAAACAAGCCGTTGCGGATGAAAACAAACGGATAAAAATCAAAACGAAAAAACGTAAAAAACCGGATACCGCGAAAGTGGTTCGCTATTCTTTGATTGCCGCATTCTTTTTATTGATTTTGTTCTTTGGATTCTTTTCAGATCCTGACTTAGTAAACCAAGCCGTCAGCGAGTATCCGTCCGCAGCACCGATCATAAATTTCCTTGCTTCAATTTATTCTGCAATCGATAATTTTTTCAACGACCTGTTTGATCGTTATTTGTTTTAGTTTTCGGCAGTCCCACTTCATACCGCAGATTAGGGTGACGAATGTAATCCGAACCCGCCCGAAAACGGCTCTTTTTAAGTCTTTTCGGCGTTTCACCCTTGAAAGGCGGCAGCCTTCCTGCGGTCTCAACCCCAAAAGCCAATAAGAAAACGGCTTCGCCGTAACGCGGCGACCGTTTTCGAATCGTCCATCTCCGAGCACGTGAAGCGTGCGTTCGGAGGGACATACAATTTTTTTACTTTATGGAAACATTGTTTCCTATAAAGTAAAAATACCTCGTCTTCGGGTCGAAGATTTTTTACAGTGAGGATTTTTGGCGAGACGAGGCACAAAACGCAGAAAATCCTTTATGGATTTTCGAGTATTTTAACGAAGTATCGGCTCAAATTCACCTGTAAAAAACGGGTTCGGATAATACCTGTCACCCTACATAACAACGCCCCGAACCGGAGATTTCCGATTCGGGGCTGCTTTGTTGTGTGTTATACGGTTGCGTACCGTTCGGCCTTAATAATGAGCCGCGCCGCAATCACAAACGGGGTTGCAATTGAACAGTTTCATAAAGAAGCGCAGGATCTTCCAGATAAACCCGAGGAATCCGCCCTTGTGACACAGGTGGTCGCAGTAATGCGCACCGCAATCATCGCAAGTGACATCACCATCCGCATCGTGGTGGCCGGTCGCGTAAATGGGTTCGGTGTGCGATGCTCCGCAAGCGCATTCATACAATGCAACGCCGTCTTCCTTGCACTTTGCTTCTTCGAGTACCGTGACGGTGTAAACGTGTGCTGTCAGTTTTTCAACGGGTTTCACACGTACACTGCCGCAATGGCAGGTGAATGTTCTTTCGCCTTCTTCAAAGTGTGTGGGCTGTTTGGTGATCTTGTTTGTATAAGAATGTCCCGTTGCTTCCACGTGGGAATCTACGTAGGTGTCTGCACAGACCGAACAAGTGTGCGTTGTAAAGCCTGCTTCAAGACAGCCGGGCTGCGTGACGATCGATTCATACGAATGCGATCCGTTGAATGCGCAGAGGGTGGAACCGTAGGTCAAAGTCTCGTAAGGCAAGCCCGTTTCGGGATTGACTTCGGCTACCACGTAGAAACTGAAATGGTCCGCATCAAAGACCAGATATCCGTATTCCTTGGTAGGAGTGTAAACGGTCTTTCCGTTTTCGTCAATGCGGTATACGTTGTACTCCTTGTCGATATCGTCACCGAGATAGAAACGGACTTTGAGCGTTCCGTCCGGCTGAACGAGAACATCCTGCTCATACAAGCTCAGATCCAGAACGTACATACGGTTTCTTTCAATATACTTGACAAGATACGTAAGCGATTGCTTGTTGGACGTACCGCAAACCGTGCAAACGACCTGTTCGATCAAAGAACCGTTGTCTGTTTTTTCAACAGCGGCAACACAGGCGTGCCCAGTCGGCTCGGACGTTTCAACATATTCATCTCCGCAAGCACATCTGTAAACGGTTTCCAGTCCGTCCGTACAGGTTCCTCTTACCCCCACATTCACGTGTTTGTGGACGTGCTCATCGGTGTATACAGCCGTGAAAATCATGTTGCAGGCAGGCATCACGGCAGGAACGGCAGGTGTCCAACGCAGGAAATCGGCGCCTTCTTTTTCGGCAGGTTCGGGCATGGCAATGGCATCACCGAACGTATAAACCTGTATTTCTTCGTGATCTGCAGATCTCCACACTGCAGTGTACTGTGCGCTTTCAACCACATCCGCTTCAAATACGGTGTATGCAGATTCCACAAGCGCATCGGCGGGAATGTTCCACTTTGCAAGATCGCATTCGGGAGCAACCACTGTATCTCCGAGTTGTGCTTCGTCAATACGGTATACGTTGCCGTTGACGGTAAACACGACGATCTTTCTGTCGGTTTCGAGTTCAACGGTGGGGATGTCAAACTTCTGTACGAGTTCGCCGCCGATCTCAACGCCTGCATCTTCCGTATTGGTGGCGACAAGACCGCTGTCATCCAGGGAATCTCCGTCAGCGGAAACGGTGAACGAGACTTCGGCACGGTAGTAACTGCTGCCGTCGGCGTTGTAGATCTTCTGCGTTCTGACATTTTCAAAACGAAGTGTCGTTGTTCCGTCTGCATTGCGTACGACGGAAATGTCACTGTTCTGCATTCCGTTTTCGGCAATCAGTTTTTCACGCATCTGCATTTCCTGCTCATAAGTAAGCGTGAACTCCTCGGTAAGCGTATCCACAAACGTGACCTTGTCGAACGTCTCAACACTGTAGACCTTGCTCAGGAGAATGGTTGTGAAAATGTCGTTGAGTTTGGAGGTGTCATTAACAGCCAGATAGAATCCGCCGTCTTTGTTGCCGTTACCCATATCGGAGATGACCATACTGCCGGCATTCGGATAGTTGGACGAAATCGCGTGCAGGAAACGGTTGAAGTCATAACTCTTGAAAGTATCCCTGCTGTCGGTCTTCACGCCGTCTTTATCGGCAGTGAAAGCCGCTTTGGGATCGGCACTCGCATGAACACCGATGCTGTAAACGGAAACATCCTGCGTATTTTTAAGCAGTTTTGCTTCGGAAATCGCCTTTGCCGCCGTATCGCGGACCAGTTTTGAGGTTTCACCCCAGGAAGTCGGCGTGCCGTCGGTAATGAACAGGACAATGCGTTCTCTGGTAGAATCGGCAGGTGTTGCGGCGAAGATATTTCTTGCCATTTCCAGGCCGAGGTCAGCCGCAGTCGCACCGTCGGCAACAATAGAGTTGATGCCTTTGACGATGTTGGCATTGATCGCACCGTTCGCATCAATGGGCATGAGCGCAGACTGATATGCGCTTTCGTTGAGATATCTGTAGTTGACGGCTTTGCCGTTAGCGGTGACAAGAATGCCCGTGTTGGCAAATTTACCGCCGTTGTAATCGGAGTATGCAAAACCGACGAGGGCAACGCGGTGATCCGCACCCGTCTGCTGAGCATTTTCATACAGAGCGTTCACAAATTCGTTTGCACAATCCACAAGTGCATCACGCTTTATCTGCGTACTCTTTTCGCCGAGTGTTTCTTTCATACTGCCCGACTGGTCAAGCACAAGCACCACGTCAACGGGTTTTACGAACTGCGAAACGATCTTGATATTGCGTGTGTCGGCTTCAGCGGAAAGAGTGATCTCAGCCTTGCCGTCCTCATAAGAAGCCGTCTTGTCGGTTTCAAGATCGCTGACATCATCGACTTCGATCTCGGTATAACGACCGTAAATGACAATATTTTCGTCTTTGAGTTCATATTCATCCCATGCAAAGGTATAGTTGTCATACTTTTCAACGGCAGGTTCGCTGACGTATTTGTCACCCTGTTCAAAAACAACCGTGCCGACCGTCTTGTCTTCCGCAAAGAACGGTGCGGTGGTGATGAAAGTTGCCGTAAATGTGTCTTTTACAAGCGGCTCAACGATGACGGTGTAGTTGTGGCTTGCATCGTTGCTGCATTCATAATAATCGGAGCCTGCAATGCCGTAATCGGGAGCGACACATTTCTCATCGATCTTCCGATAATCGTGACCGAGGGCGTCAAGCACGTTTTCTTCGGTATGGCTTGCATCATTGCCGCAGATTCTCTGCTCAAGACCGTCCTTTTCGCATACTGCGGGAATAACGGTTTCCCATTCGCCCCAATCATGGTCAAACGCGGGGATCACTTCGCCGGAAATGAGCAATGCATCACAGTCTGCACAATGGATATCACCCGTGTAGCCGTCCGTGGTGCAGGTAGCGGCATAGTCGCCCTGTACATAGGTCTCACCTACATGATTGTCGGGATCGATTTCCACTTCTTCGGTGTAAGTATGTTTGCTGTCATTCAGACAGGTATAGGTTCTTGTGCCCTTGGTCACACAGGTGGAAACAGGGCTGACAACGCCGTCATTCCAATTGTGGCCGATGGGAGCAACGGGCTGTGTTTCGGTGTAAGAACAGACCGTGCATTCTCTCTTTTCACTGCCTTCTTCTTCACAGGCAGGAGCCAATGTTACGACCCATTCACCGAACTGACAGTCTTCGGTTTCGGTATAGGTGCAGCCGTTCTTGTGCTGACAGAAACGGCTGTGCGTTGCGTCACCGTTTTCATCCCATTCGCTCATGTCATGGCCGTGGGCGGGAATGATCTGTCCCAAAACAAGCAATGCATCACAATCGGAGCAGTAGATATCGCCCGTGTAACCGTCTTCGGTACAGTTTTCCGCTTTTTCATTGATGGTATAGGTCGTACCGACGTGATTGTCAGGATCTAAAGGAACGACGTCGGTGTAGGTATGGCTGCTGTCACGTTGACAGGTATAGGTGATCGTGCCGTAAAAATCACAGGTGGAAACGGGATCGATCACACCTTCATCCCACAGATGGTCGAGCGCATCCACATCACGGTGTGCAATATATTCACAGACCGTGCAAACTCTTTCTTCCCGGCCGATTTCGGTACAGGTCGGTTCAAGTGTACGTACCCATTCACCGAACTGACAGTCTTCGGTTTCGGTATAGGTGCAACCGTTGGTGCGCAGACACTCTCTGGTGTGGGTTTCATCGCCGTTTTCATACCATTTACCCATGTCGTGACCGAGCATGGGAAGAACGGTGTAAGCAAGGGTGGTTTCTTTGTAGCATTCTTTGTCGAAGAACACCTTGCCGCAGTTTTCACGCTGACAGACGAAATATTCGTAGTTGCCGTCTTCCTCACAAAGCGGCTCTTTTGCGTCCGTTTTCAGCGGATCGTGTCCGAGCGGAGCGATCGTTCTGTCGTCGGGCTTTGCACACATGGTACAACTCCAGGCTTCTTTACCCTCTTGCGTACAATCGGGGGCAATGTCTCTGTCGGCATCACGCTGATAATCATGGGGAATGATCTCGACGGTTTTATCATTGGTGTCGCCGCATTTGGTGCAGGTATACGCTTCGTTGCCTTCGTGTGTACAGGTGGGTGCAACGTCTCGTGCGGGATCTCTTTGGAAATCGTGCTCACCGGCTTCGATCAGGCCGCAAACGGTACATTTTTCGTAAATGCACTTGCCGTCTTCTTTGATCGTTTCAAAATCGTGGTCCTTGGGCTCAATGAGCGTGTAGCTCAGTTGTACGCCGCAGGTACCGCAAACTTCTTCCACGTAGCCCCATTCATGGCAATAGTCGGGATTGTATTCCACTCTTTCCACGGGTGCGTGTTCTGCGGGTTCAAGGAAAATGTAACTGTAGGTTGAGCCGTCATGCACAAAACCGTGTGCATCGGGGGTGTTCTCACAGCGTTTGCAGGTAACATAGAGTTTCGTATCGCTGATGCAGCTTGCTGCCTTCCACTGTTCGGCAAGCAGATCTGCATCCGCCATATCTTCAATCACAAGATCGGCATCTCCCACGCAAACCACGTTCGTGCTCTTGTCGGCCACTACGTAATACTGTGCGGGCAGTGCGGGGATCTCAGCGGAATCCAGTTCTGCGCCGCAAAGAACACCGTCACCGTCAAAATCGTGGTTGCAGTATTTCTTCATATAACCGGTCTTACCGCAGCTTGCAGGCGTTTCAACCACCCACGCAAGCGTTTCGGCATCCGCATGACCTTTTTCGTCAACGATCCACGAATCGACCGCAACGGGTGTGTTGCCGTTTTCATCTGCAAAATACAGTTGGCATCTTTGGCAATAATAATATTCCGTGTTGCCTTTTTCCGTACAGGTAGCGGTCACGGCATCGTGTTTTATCATATCGTGACCGAGTGCAGGCACGAAGTCATCCTTGTATGTTTCACCGTGAATAATACAGGTGAAAATGGTATATCCTTCTTCGGTACAGGTCGGATCGACCGGTGTTTCAGCATATTTGCATTTGTCAATTTCATGCTCCAGCCAGCATCCGCAGCCGTTTTTGCAATACGTTCTCCAGATGATCTTTTCAGCGGTTTCTTCTTTTTCCCATCCGGAACCGCCCACGGCTGCCGTGGTGAAGGAATGCTTTACAATCTCCGAGCCCTTATCGATCAGCTTACAACGCGTACATATTTTACCGATATAATAGCAATCTGCATTTCTGTCGGTTACTTTCTGATTTGTCACCAGATATTCTCTGGTATCGCTCGAAGTCCAATTATGACCGAGTTTTTCAAGGTTATAATTATAAACGATTCGCGTCTGCACTTCGCGCGTGTCTGTTTTAGATACGGCACTGTCCTGCCATGCAGACCAAGAGGACCATTTATAGAAATAATATGTTGTTGTCTTTGTGCGGGTTCTGTATCTGTACTGTGTCTTGGTCACTGCCGGGGTGACATTAACAGTTTCATAATAATAAGCCCAATTATCTGCACATTTGTAATAAACCGGAAAAGAACCGGCGTGTCCGCATCTCTGATTTAAGCTTATCTGCGTTGCAGGATAACTTTGCGTATATGTATATTCACTCCATGAGCCGCCTTGCGCAACTGCACAGGTCTTACAAAAATGTGTCCACTTACCTGAAGAAGACATCTGGTAACAATCGTAGCTTCTGTATCCTCTGTAGGTATAACTCTTAACTTCAGGACTTACTTCAACAATACGGGTTTCAACTTCACGGGTATCACTGTTTGATACAGCACTATCCTGCCACTCACTCCATGAACTCCAAGAACCATATGACACCGTCGGATTGGTTACGTCGGTTCGGAGAGTCCAACCGCTAAAGCTTGAAGATGTGGATGTGGTTGTGGATTTGGTTTTATATCTGTACTGTGTTTTTGACTGTCTGTTCGCAGCGGGAACCTGATTATACAAAGATGTATCCGTTGTCCAGCCCGTCCAATAACTCGTAGAGTTAACCACATGATGGTCTCCGCAACGGGTACACTTTTCGAGCGTTTCGCCGTGTGCAGTACAGGTGGGAGCCGTTCCGCTCGGTTCGTAATTATGTCCCAACGCGGCAATCTCTTCCGTTTCCGTATGCTCAGAATTTCTTGAGCAAAAATATGTACGTACGCCCTGATCGGTACAGGTGGGATCTTTGGTTATTTTGCTTGTGCTGTAATCGTGGTCCAATGCAGGGGTGAGCACGGTATTACAGACCGTACAGATGCAGGGATTATAGCAGTCTGCCGCCGCGCCGGGCACGTGACCGCCCTTGGTGGTGGTGGTCGTTTCTTCAAGGCCGCAACGGGTGCAGGTACGTTTATCGATGCCGTCATGCAGGCAGTCTGCGACCTGCACGGTCACCCAATTGCCGAACAGATGGCCGACCTTGGGGGTTTCCTGATGGCTTAAATATCTGAACTGAGAAAGCTGTACCCAGCCCCACTTGCCGTAACGGAAGGTGTAGCCCCACTTGCCGTCCGAGGTCTTGGAATACACGTGTGCGTAATCGGGGGAAGAACCGTTGAGGAATTTTGTAAGCGGCGTGGAGGACGTGCTTGCCGAGGAATACAGCACCGCATTGGAGCCGGTGGCAACGTACACGTCAAAAACCTGCGGATTTTCCACCACACAGGTGCCGCCGTTGAGTTTCATAAGATAGGTTCTTTCGGGTGCAAAACCGAGATGCCATTCTCTGTAGGGATCGTCGGTTCTGTAGGCAATACGGTCCACCGAGTGTGCCGCAAGAACGGGGGCACCGTCTTTGATGTCAATGACAATGGCGGAGTGCGTCATTCTGCTCGCTCCCGATGCGCTGAACAGGAACACGTCACCGATGCTTGCCTGCGATGCCGAGGGATTCTGAATGACCTGCGCACCGTGTCTGACAAGGTAGTTATAAAGTTGCTGACAACGGATGAACGAACCGTCGTAATCGCTGCCGCGATAGGAGCCCCAATGCAGATAACCGCTGAGGTTCCACAGATCGTCCAGATCCATGCCGCCCATGTACAAACTCTGCGAAACAAAGTTTGCACAGTCACCGCCGGTATACCAGTAGTTCGCTCCGAACAGGACGGATTCATAGTCACCCAAATGTGCCTTTGCCCATTCAGCCGCCGCATAGCCGTTGTACTCCGACAGGCCGACTGCGGCTTCCGCTTTCTGCGTAAAAGACAGATCGGGAAGTTCCGGGAGTTCCATGCCGACGAAGCCTGCAAGCGGTGCCGAGGTAAGCAACATCAATGCCGCAAGCACAACGCAAAGAACTCGTTTTGCTTTTTTCATAACCATCTTCCTTTGCATTAAATTTTGTAATTCATCTTTTGTTTACAATGATATTACAGACTCATAATACATCAGATATGATGTAAAGTCAATACGTAATATTTGATGTATTGTAGTATGTTTATGAGGTGAAAAACTGTGAAAACATACTATGAACGAATGCGCGAACTGCGCGAAGACAATGATTGCACACAACAGCAGATCGCAAAACTGCTCAACACGACGCAACAGGCGTATTGCCGTTATGAAAAAGGCATTAACGAACTGCCCATCCGTCATCTGATAACCCTGAGCCGCTTTTACGGCGTGTCTTCGGACTATATTTTGGGACTGTCGGAAAACAAACAATGAGCCACGGCACACCTGCGTTAAAGCGGTGTGCTGTTTTATATTGCAAAATAGATCATTTCCATGTTGAAAAACGCAATCGGGTGTGCTAAAATAAACGGGATAAGAATTTTTTTCTTTGAAAGGATGGAAATATTTATGGCAGAAAACAGATTGATCGGCTCTTATCCCGTCATCGGCATCCGTCCCGTTATCGACGGTCGCCGCGGACCGCTGAAAGTGCGCGAATCCCTTGAAGATCAGACCATGGGCATGGCAAAAGCGGCAAAGAAACTGTTTGAAGAAAATCTTTGCTACTCCAACGGCGAACCCGTGCGTGTCGTGATTGCCGACACCACCATCGGCCGTGTTGCGGAAGCCGCCGCCTGTGCGGATAAATTCAAAAAAGAAGGCGTGGAGATCACCCTTTCCGTTACTCCCTGCTGGTGCTACGGTTCGGAAACCATGGACATGGATCCCAACACCATCAAAGGCGTATGGGGCCTGAACGCAACCGAAAGACCGGGTGCGGTCTACCTCGCTTCCGTTCTTGCCGCACACGCACAGAAAGGTCTGCCCGCATTCGGCATTTACGGCAAAGACGTTGTGGATGCTGACGATATGCGCATTCCCGCAGACGTGGAAGAAAAACTGCTTCGCTTTGCAAAGGCCGCCGTTGCCGCTGCCACCATGCGCGGCAAGAGCTACCTGCAGATCGGTTCCATCTGCATGGGCATCGCAGGTTCCTCCATCGATCCGAACTTCCTTGAAGAATATCTCGGTATGCGCGTTGAATCCGTGGACGAAGTGGAGATCATCCGCCGCATGACCGAAGGCATCTATGATGAAGAAGAATTCCAGAGAGCCATGAAGTGGACAAAAGAAAAATGTCCCGAAGGCTTCGACAAGAACCCCGATTTCGTACGCAAGAGCGACGAACAGAAGGAAAAGGATTGGGAATTCGTGGTCAAGATGATGTGCATCATCAAAGACCTCATGAACGGCAACAAGAATCTTCCCGAAGGCCGCGAAGAAGAAATGGTCGGCCACAACGCCATTGCAGCCGGCTTCCAAGGTCAGCGTCAGTGGACGGACTTCTATCCCAACGCAGACTTTGCCGAAGCACTGCTCAACACCTCTTTTGACTGGAACGGCATCCGTGAACCCTATATCCTTGCAACCGAAAACGACGTTCTCAACGGCATTTCCATGCTGTTTATGAAATTGCTCACCAACCGTCCGCAGATGTTCGCTGACGTACGCACCTGCTGGAACGGCGAATCCATCAAGCGCGTCACGGGCTATGACATCGAAGGCCATGCAAAAGACGCAAACGGTCTGATCCATCTCATCAACTCCGGTGCCTGCTGTCTGGATGCTTGCGGCGAAGCCAAAAACGCAGACGGCAACGGCGAGATCAAAGAATGGTACAACGTGACCGAAGAGGATATGGAAAAGATCCTTGCGGCAACCACGTGGAACGCAGCCGACAACGGCTATTTCAGAGGCGGCGGATATTCCTCCCGTTTCCTGACCAAGGCCGAAATGCCCGCTACCATGATCCGCCTGAACCTTGTCAAGGGCCTTGGCCCCACCATCCAGATCTGTGAAGGCTGGACGGTTGCCCTCCCCGACGAAGTTTCCGACACCATCTGGAAGCGTACCGACTACACATGGCCCTGCACATGGTTTGCTCCGCGTTGCGATGACAGCGTTGCATTCGCAAGCGCATACGATCTGATGAACCACTGGGGTGCCAACCACGGCGCGATCTCCTATGGTCACATCGGTGCAGACATCATCACCCTTTGCTCCATGCTTCGCATCCCCGTCAGCCTGCACAACGTACCCGACGAAAAGATCTTCCGTCCCGCTTGCTGGAACGCATTCGGCACCAAGGATCTTGAAGGTGCAGACTTCCGTGCCTGTGCCGCATACGGCCCGATGTATAAATAAGACTGATAATCATGAAAGGCAGGCGAACAAAATGACAAAGCGACTTTTTCACAAAAACCGAAGTGCCGTTTTGTCCGTCTGCGTATGATATCATTTCACTGACAGCATAAAACAAAGGCATCTTCGGAAAAAACGAAGATGCCTTTCATTTTGGTTCTTTACGGAAAGTTGGGGAATGTTGCAATTAAAACAGAGAAAGTTAGATTATGATTTAGCGATGTACGCACAAAGCAAATTGCTTCGCCAGCATTTAAAGATTTTTGGTCAAGCTTTTGCAAAAGCTTGCGGGTCAAGGGCAGAG
>JAFQKN010000070.1 GCA_017396895.1 Clostridia bacterium | reverse complement strand
TTTACCGTTTCCAAAGAAACTCCGTTAAAGCGATGATGCAAAAAGTCGTTGTCATAGCCGAAGATCCAGCCGTGACCGCCCATGGGTAAGGCTTGATACGGGGAGATGGGAGATTCTTCGTCAGCCGCAAACCAAGCGCGATTCAAAACAACATTCATCAGACAAAACAACATTGCGTTACGGTCATAACCGACCGCATCAAACGGTTGTTTGATGATATGCGCAAGTACACTTTCGATCTGCTCAAAAATACGGGCGGCAACCGTTTCATACAGGTCTTGTGTTTTTAACTCAACCTCTTTTTCGTATTGATCTTTAACGATCAAAATGTTTGTCCTGTATCCGGTCTTGTCATGTTGCAGTACCGCCGATGTTTCCAATATATCCAGTTCCTCCTCCAGATACGGCATTGCAACACCCAACTCAAGCGATAATTCTTCCGCTTTCATGGGTCTATCATAAGCCGCAAGCAGGATCGCCCCCGGCAGTTTTCTGCGAAATAACTCCGCATAATAATTATGGTCTCCCCAGAATGCAAGTCGAAAAACACCCGGATTGTAACTTTTTTCTCCCAAAGATCTGCTCATTTCGATTCCTTCTTTCAATAGTTTTCTCGTTTTGAAAAGGTGGTATTTCACATTTTCAACGCTCATTTCCTGCTCTTGAGCAATTTGGGAGCAACTTTTATGATCAAAATAATAGGCAACCGTGATCTCACGTTGCAACTTAGTCAACAAGGACAGTTCACGCCGCAAGCAAAACAACGTTTCTTCCTGTTCTTCCAGGTCAACATATTCCTGTTCGGGCGATTGCACAAAACCGATCGCAAAAGAGTTCGTTTGTTCCGCATACCGTCCGTGCAGATCCTGTTTACGGATAAACCTTTTGAAAGTACGGTCTGCAATACGCCACACAAACCCCCAAAAAGCCGCATCATTGCGAATTTTTTCGGCATGAGTGAGCACATCACATACGATCTCGTTTGCAAGATCTTCTGTTTGCGCTTTGTCAAAAAGCCGAGAAAAACAATAGCCGTGTACGGCATCCAAATTCTGTGCCAGCAAAGCGGCCGCCTTTTCTTTCGTCATAATTCATTACTCCCGTTGAAAGCTTTCAACAAAATAGTGTCAAAAAGACGGAATCGGTTAGCATGATTTCGGAAAAAATTATTTCACTTCAAATCCCGCAAAACCGAATGCGGGAATGTCGGACAAATGGACACGGTCTTTTTCAAGTTTGCCCGTGCAGTTGATAAACGTAATCTCAGAGTAGACTTTATCCAGTTCAACGATCGGTGCGACCGCAATATCGGCAAAAAAGTTCCAAAGCCCCACGGCAAGTGCACCGTTGCCCTCTTTTGCCTGCACATACAAAGCGGGATTGCCGTATACGAAAGCGGGCAGTTTTTTACCGCTTAAACAGGCAATCGCATCCGCATAACGGCGACTTGCGGCATAGTGTTTCAAAAGTCGGTCGGAACCGAAACGGGTGTTAAAATTCAAAACCAAAAAACGGTTTCCTGCGGCATTTTCATAGCAGAAAGAAACGGGGATAATGCCGTCAGCGGTTTTTGTATCGCTCAGCACGGTTGCCTTTTCATCCAATGCAAGTTCATAAGTAATTACACCGTTTGCATGGATGTAATTATCATCCTTCAAAATATGTTCTTCACCCATATCGCGGTGCATTTGTCCGATCTTGCGAATACCGACATCGATGCCTCTTTGCATGAGGATTTCGGCAGCGGCAATATCCAGAATCAGACCTTTTTCAAGAGCAGCCAACGGCAGATTTCTTGCATTTTCGTCAAACACGATGCCGCAGACGCCGCTTCCTTCATACACAGTGGGAACACTGCAGTACGCAAGACTTCTTGCGGCCTTGGAGAAGAATATGTTTTCAATGTCGATACGGTCGTTGACGGCAGTCGGTGTGATCGCATCGGCAATTTTTTGCATGGATTCATACACGCGCACCCCGACACTTGTTTTGTTTGAAAAATAACGGTCAATGTCGGCATACAAACTGCGGTTGCGCTCGTGGAACAGTGCATAACCTGTTTCGTAGTCGGCATTGGACGTGTAGTCAAGCCCGTATTTGAGAATGCCGTCCATGCAACCTGCGGCACGCAAAGCCGTGTCAAAGCCTTCCACATAGGAAGCGGGTGTGCAACAGCGCGGACGCGGATAGGCATCCCCTTCGGAAAAAATCTCAATATTCCCTTTTCTCGTCCACGCACATTCCATGCGTTCCAGTTCAATAACATCCTGCAAAAGATTGCCCCAACCGTTCAATGCCGCCCAATAGGGTGCACCGATCAGCCTTACGAACGGTTTTGTTTTGCCTGCAAGGATGCAAGCGATCTCATACGCATCCGTTCCGTCCAGATCCCACGAACTCATACAGGCGCAAAAACCGACACGCATATTCTCATCTACCGCATCTACCGCTTTGCGAACAGAAGAAGCAAAATTTCTGAATGCATCGCCGTTGACTTGCAAAAACGCATCACGGTATTTGTTTTTTCCGCCTGTGGTAATATAGTTTTCCAGTTCTTCACGACTGCTGTTTTCACCCGTTATGGCATTGATGGCAGTAATATGTCCGTCACACAGACAGGCCGCGGCATCAGATTGAAACCCGTAACGAAAATCATCGTCAAACATCAAAAGATCCACACCCGTTTGCGCAATTCGCTGAATATAATCACAGGCGAATGTGACAAATGCGGGATCGGTCGGGCATTTATGCCCTGTAATATCTTTTCCTTTGACGGTGCGCATATCACGAAAATCGCTTTCTGCCTGTATCCAGAACGTCCAGATCCACGCGCCGACTTCATAACCGTGATTTTTGAAAAAACGGCAATTGTCTGCCAGTTCTGCGAGTGCGGCATCCCGTTTTTCCGCATTCATTTCATAACAACCGAGAGAAAGAAACACACGTTCGGCATCAAATCTCTTCAATTCTCTTAATAAGCGTTCTTTGCCTGCCCGATTCACATTGCCGTTTACAACGGGAACAGAAACCTTGTACACATTCATTCCTCCTGACATATTCTATAACTCATCCGCTGAATAAATTATAACATAAAAAAACTTGCCTTCCAAGCATTTTTCATCAAGTAGACAAGCTATTTCACATTTTACAGTTCGCCGGAGTGACACTCTTCATTTACAGTAGACAGAAATAAACATCAACCTCTGTAAACCACCGATTTGAACACCTCAAAATCCGTCAGCACATATTCAAGTAAGCCCTGTTCCTTCAAGGCAACAAAAATTGCAACCGAACGTGCCTGACAGTTGATTGATTTTTCGGGATTAAATGCAATATCCGTAAACGCATTATACTGCAAAAGTTCCTCATGCAGTTCTTCATGCTGATACAATGCGTTTATATAAATCCAATCATAGAATGCAGTCATAGGTCTTGAGGGAAACTGTGTACCCAGAAAATTAAATCCGACAATGCGACCGCTTCCCTTCAGTCTGCTGTCTTTTTTTGCGACATTGGACGGCTGTGTCAACAAATCAACATAAGGGCCGCCGTGTTCAAAAACCTTACTGGCCTGAAAAACAGATTCAACGGTATACACCTCTGCGTTCTCATGCGTATAAGTAAGGTTGAACGCACTCAGTTTCTGTCCGAGTTCAACCGTGCTTGCTCTTGAAATTTCCAACAAATTCAGTTTCGGATCTCTTCTTTTGGCGGACTCGTGCAACGAAAGAACACATTTCTGTTTCTGAGACAATGCAAAACCGCCGAAGAACTCAAAATCAACCATTCTGTCAAAAAAATACGGTGCACCTTTTCTGCAAATAAATACAGGTCTTTTTGCCATTTTGATTTTCTCCTATTTTTTATTTTATATATTTCTTCACTACAAGTTTGTTCCGAACTCTCAGGAATCTTTCAATACATCCTGCCTTGAAGTGAACTATATACATAATAAACTATTAATCAAAATAAAAAAGAGGGGGTTAATTGATTATACAAAAAATAAGAATGATTTTCAACAGAAAAACCCACACCAAACGGGTGTGGGTAACATTTTATGATGCAGCATTGAGCATATTTTCAATGAATATGCCGTAGCCTTGTGCGGGATCGTTCACAAGCACGTGTGTCACCGCACCGACAAGCATTCCGTTCTGCACAATGGGACTGCCTGACATCCCTTGCACGATACCGCCCGTTTTTTCGAGCAGTTCTTCATCAGTGATCTCAATGACCATATTTTTGATCTGCGCATTGTAATCGGCATTGATGCGCTTGATATTCACATCATAGTTTTCGATTTTTTCGCCGTCCAGTGACAACATGATTTCCGCAGGTCCCGCTTTGACTTCCGTTGCCCATGCAACCGGGTATTCGCCCGCGCACAGCGGCTCCTCATATAAAAAACCGTAAATGCCGGATTGACAATTCTTTTCGATACTGCCGATGACCTCCTCCTGCAAGGATCCCCCCAGTTCCCCCGCTGTTCCGCTTTCTCCTTTTTTGATGTTCCACACATAAGCGTCCACGATCTGACCGCCTGCAATGGGCAACATTTCACCCGATTGTGCATCACAGACGGAATGTCCCAAAGCACCGTAAACACCGGTCTGCGGATCATAATAAGTCATCGTACCGATGCCGACGGTGGAATCTTTAACCCATGCACCGCAACGGTATTTTCCTGTACTTTTGCATTTTTGAGGCAAAACGGAAAGCGTCAGTTGTTCATTTTGACGCAAAACCGTCAGTTCGATCGACTCACCGTTGCAGTTTTCAATCGCAGACACAAAACCGTAATTGTCCGTTATTTCCGTTCCGTTGATCGAGGTAACCAAATCGCCTTTCTGCAAACCTGCATCTTTTGCAGGAGAAACGGAACCGTTTTCACCGTCAAACGCCTGCACGTCAGCGATCACAACACCGTCCGTGAGCATCTGCAAACCGATCACATCTCCGCCGACATAAACCGTTTTGCGATCGGAATGCACAACGGATACGGTTTTAACGGGAACGGAACCAAATAAAGAATACGTTTCCTGCGTTATACCGATCTCCTCATCCATAGATGCTGCGTATACTGCATCATTGTGCATTGTATCGGGTGTATATATTTTTCCGATCGTCGGCAGTTCGCCGCTGACCGTCATTGTTTGAGGCAACATATAATAACCAAAGACCAACAGTACCATGCACAGCAGGCTCAATACCGACAGCACTGCCGTTACAATTTTCATTTTCTTTCTCATCTTCATCCTCCGTTTGTGACTTTCATGACACGCTTTCATTGTTGCCGCCTTATGTCCGATTATCCGAGAGAAAGACTGTTCAAACTGAACGATGTTTGCCGAAATTGGAAAATAATGAAAACATTTAAAAACATTTTGCATTTAAGTATTTACAAAGAAAGTATGATTATGCTATACTGTAATGAAGAATGACATTATGTTATATTTAAGTTACTATTATAAGGGGAATCATAAATGAAAAGAGCTTCGCTGATTTTCATAATGCTTGCACTTATTCTGTTGTGTGCTTGCAACGGCAATACAGAAGAACCGACAATCAACCGTCAGCCGCAACCGTCCTATGCGTTTCAGGGTTCACAGCAGATCCAACCTGAAGTGACCTTACCGCAACAAAACACAACGCAGACAAACGCAGGCAATGCCGTCAACACACAGATCTTTTATACAAGTGCCAATATCTGGAGTGATTTTGACGATATTCAGCGGTACGACAACACACAGATCGACCTCAACGCAAGCGTCAAAGACATTACTGTATTCAACTATCCCCTGCAAACAGTACTTGCTTACTTTTCCGAAATTGCATTTGCCGATGAAGGCGAAGGCGCACTGGGCAAAGCGAGAAAATGGATCAAACCCATTTATTATGAAATTTACGGTTCAGCAGATGATGTGGACGTTGCAGCCATCCGTTGGACAGCAGAGCAACTGAACACCGTCAACGGCTTCCCCGGAATGTTTGTTGCAACCCCTACAAACAAAGCAAACGTAAAGTTTTATTTCGGAAATATTACTTACATCCAATCCGCCTTGGGCATTACAGACAATACTGCACGCAGTTGCACAAGATTGTTTTATAATGCAGACGATTTTCGCATTCAGCTTGCAAAGATCGGCATTGTGACCGATACAACCTCCAGAAACGATCGCAATTCACTGATTTTGGAAGAAATCCTGCAGATGCTCGGTCTCAATCAGAATTCACTCAATTATCCGCAAAGTCTGTTTTATAAAGCAAATACATTGCCGCAGGTTCCCGATGAACTTGACTTTACACTTGTCAAGTTGCTGTATTCTCCCGCTTTGCATTCCGGAATGAGCAAAGCAGACGGCATTACTGCCGTAGCGGATGTGCTAGTTTCAAGATATGAATCGGGAGTTGTATATACCGAACCGAACGTTGATTTTGCATTGTTGGCCCTTGAATATTCTATCACGAGCGTAACCGATGCGCCGACAGAAGAACCGTCCACACAGCCCATCATTGTCAATCCGACGGATCCGCCTACGGATGCACCTACAGACGCTCCGACAGATGCTCCCACAAACGCACCGACAGAACCCGAAGGCGATGAGCCGACATCTAAGCCAATCCCGATCATCATCCCCACCTCTCCGATGGATCCGACCACAGATCCTACCGATCCTTGGGAAGAACCCTCAAGTGATTTCGGTGAAGATCCCACAGAGCCATCATCGGATGAAGATCCGGACAACTCTACCGCCGCAACCGACGTACCCGACATCGAAATATAAAAGCAAGACCGCGGAAATTGCAATCCGCGGTCTTAGTTTTTTTGCTTATCCCGTATTTAATGTTTGTTTTTTTCTTCCATAAAGCGTTCTGCGATTTTGTAAACATCACCGCAACCCATGGTTAGCACGAGATCACCCGATTGCACGTTTGCACAGAGATACTGCACGACGTCGGCAAAATTGGCATCCTTGTCTTTTTCTTCAAACCAAATGCATCCGTCAATTTTTTCGGCAAGATCGCTTGTGTGAATATCCCATGTATTCACTTCACGCGAGCCCATGATTTCAGTCAAAACCACACGATCCGCCTTTGAAAGAACATCGGCAAAATCATCCAACAACATATAGGTGCGGGAGAATGTGAACGGCTGAAAAACCGCCCAAACCTGTTTGAAATTCATTTTCATGGCGGAGTCAATGGTCACTGCCAATTCTGCGGGATGATGCGCATAATCGTCCACAACGGTGATACCGTCCACAACACCGAGTTCTTCAAAACGTCTGCCGGCACCCTTAAATTCTGCAAGCCCGACAAGGCATTTCTGAAGATCTGCACCTGCATAATCGGCCGCAGCCATCGCACTCAAGGCATTGCTGATGTTATGTTCTCCCGGAACTTGCAATGTTGCCGTACCGATATATTCGCCTTTTTTTATCACGTCAAATTTTGCAAATGCACCGTGTTCGAACGTCACGTTTTCGGCATACCAATCATTCGTTTTTTTTCTGCCGAATGTTACCAACTTCTTAGCGGTCTGCATATTTGTAATTGCGATACGGCTCTTTTCATCGTCTCCGTTATAAATGACGCATTCACTTGCGGAATCTGCAAATTTTGTAAACGATGCGATTAAGTTTTCAATGGTCTTGAAATATTCAAGGTGATCCGCATCAATATTGAGAATCAGCACACAGGAAGGAGACAATTCAAGAAAATGATCCTGAAATTCACAGGCTTCACAAACCAGCAGATCTGCATCACCGATGCGTCCGTAAGCATCAATAACAGGCAGTTTTCCGCCGATCACTGCCGAGGGATCGGCATCCGCTTTGAGCAACATCTGCGTCAGCATGGATGACGTGGTGGTCTTGCCATGCGTACCGCACACGCCGATACAACGACCGAATTTGCGCGTGATCGCACCGAACAGGATGCTTCTTTCCACAGTGGGAATACCGGAATTCTTAGCCGCAACCAGTTCAGGGTTTGTGGGCAGAACGGCAGCAGTATAAACGATCAGTTCAGCACCTGTTATATTCTCGGCACGCTGTCCGAGGGCTACGGGAATACCGTAAGAACGAATGCGTTTGAGGGTATTGCTTTCATTGTTATCGGAACCTGAAAGTTGATAGCCCTTGCTGTGCAGAATTTCCGCAAGCGGACACATCCCCGCGCCGCCGATTCCGATGAAATGGATTCTTTTTACTGAATCAAGCAACAAATCTATATTCATAAATAACAACTCCCGTAAAACAATATTCATATTATATAACAATCACTGATTACTGTCAAGAAAAAACCATAACACACGCCGTCCGACCGCATAAATTATTATCGGAGGCGTTATTATGAATCTCAACACCATCATCGGCATCATCGGCGGCGATTCACGGCAATTGCACATGGCCGTCCGATTGCAAAAAAACGGATATAAAGTCCGATTGACAGGCTTTGACCTGGCACAACTTCCGAAAGGACTGCAAAACTATACTCTTTCAGATATTTTTTCCGATTGCGGTATTCTTATTCTGCCGCTTCCGGTTTCACGGGATGAAAAAACACTGAATGCATCTTTTGCGGATAACAGCATTGCACTGCAGACGATCATACAGGAAATTCCGCCCGAGACACACGTATTGTGCGGGATGCCGCCGCAGTTCTTCAAAAAAACATTGGAGGCAAAACACTGCAAAGTCAGTGATTATTTCAGCAGAGATGATCTGACGTTGCAGAATGCTTTGTTGACCGCTGAAGGCATTATCGGTATCATGACAGAACAACTTCCCTGTACCGTTTTCGGTCTGCCCTGTGCGATCACGGGTTACGGACGTGTGGCAAAATATACGGCAAGAGCATTGCAGGCACTCGGGGCAAAAGTAACAGTATTTGCGCGAGATCCGTTGGCCGTGATACAGGCACAAACGGATCTGCTTGATGCAAAACCGTTGTCGCATTTAAAGAAAGACATTCACCGTTTTTCATGCATCATCAACACCGTACCGAGTCCGATCATTACAAAAGATATCCTTACGTCCGCAGACGGTGAATGTGTACTGATCGAAGTAGCAAGCGCACCGTTCGGAATCGATGCAAATGCCGCCAAGGAATGCGGAATGAAACTTATCAAAGGAGTATCACTTCCCGGTAAGACTGCTCCGAAAACGGCAGGAGAAATAATAGCGGCTACGATCGACAAAATGCTTACGGAGGGATCAACTTGACAAATTACACCATCGGTTTTGCTATCTGCGGTTCGTTTTGCACGTTCGGCAGAGTCCTCGATCATCTGCAGACACTCTGCGATGCAGGTTTTCATATTATTCCCATAATGAGTTTCAATGCGTATTCGACAGACACACGCTTCGGTTCTGCCGTCTCCTTCGCAGAACGGTTGGAGAACATGACCGGTCACAGCGTGATCTGTTCACTCGAACAAGCCGAACCCATCGGCCCGAAGAAAATGCTCGATCTGCTGATCGTTGCACCCTGCACAGGCAATACACTGGCAAAACTTGCAACGGGAATTGCCGACACCCCCGTCACCCTTGCGGTCAAATCACAGTTGCGCAATGACCGTCCCGTACTCATAGGCATTTCCACGAACGATGCACTGGGCACTGCCGCCGCAAATATCGGCACATTGATGAGCAGAAAGAACTATTATTTTATACCGTACAAACAGGATGATCCGATCAATAAACCCAAGTCCTGCGTTGCGGATTTTTCGCTTCTTTTGCCTGCCGCAACGGAAGCAATTTCCGGTAGACAAATGCAACCGCTTATATTACAATAATTTTCACAAAAACTCACAATTTATTTGACAAGCGTCCTTGCAATGCAAAATAAAATGTGGTATATTTAATTGTATTATATTACAGGATGAAAAAATGATGAACACTTCTTTCGAAAAACGAATTCAAATCTGTTTTCGGCTGTTATTGGTTCTTGCCTTGTGCTTGACGGTAACGGCCTGTTCGCGTAATGAAGCAACGGTGGAACAATCCGGTCAGTTTATGGAGATCATCGGCACGCCCGATGAACAGCACATGATGTACAATCCGACCACAGAGCCGCCCACGGAAGAACCGACCATTGCAACGCTTGGAACAAACTGCATCGGTCTTACTGAGAAAGACCTGCCCGAAGATGCCAAGGTAATGTATCTGACATTCGACGACGGCCCTTCGAGCAATACACCGAAGATTCTTGACATTCTTGACAGGTACGGTTGCGGTGCGACATTTTTCGTAATGAAATCCGATTATGAGGATCAATATAAAAACATCGTCGATCACGGTCATTCGATCGCTCTGCACACGTATTCGCATGATTTTGAGGATGTTTATGAATCAACCGACAACTATTTTGCAGATCTGGAACGCATTTCAAACGTTGTGTTCGACAAAACGGGCGTTCGTTCCAAACTTATTCGTTTCCCCGGCGGAAGCAGCAACACCCGCAGCCGTTCCATTTGCGAAGGCATTATGACAGAATTGGTTGACGAAGTGGAAGAACGCGGATATGCCTACTTTGACTGGAACGCAGACAGTGAAGATGCCAGCGGAAACAACATTCCTTCGTCGCGCATTTTAGAGGCTTCGACCTCTTACACGCAGAACAAAATCGTGCTTTTACTGCACGATACAAATCAGAAAGACACCACCGTGGAAGCCCTGCCGCATATTATTGAACATTATATTGACCAAGGCTATTATTTCCTGTCGCTGAATGAAAATTCGCCGACCGCACACCACGGTGTACTCAATTAAAAACAGGAGTAGAAATATGAAAAAAACAGCACTGATTCTTTTGTCGATTCTCATGCTTTTCTCCCTTTGCGCCTGCGGCGACAAGGAAGATGAACCCTCCACCGTTCCTGCCACACAGGCAACCGAACCCGCATCGCAGGCTTTGCCGTTGACAGGCAGTTCACCGTTTCCGACCGATGCGTACCAACTGCCGACATTGCCGTCTTTCAACGGCTATAAGGCTGAATTAGCCTACAGTGACGGCGTTTTGTATGTTGCACTGACAGACGAAAACAGCAAAGAACCCGATGTCATTTCCTTACCGCTGACCTCGGACATCAATGAAAGTACACTCGCAGGAGAAGGTGTACTTCTTGTATCCGACATGAACTTTGACGGCTACACCGACGTCGGTTTGCTTTACAGCGCAAAAAACAACGCAAACAAATACTACTGTTTCCTGTGGAATGTGCAAAACAGAACGCTTACATACAACGAAGCACTTTCTATTTTGGCGGCCCCCACTTTTGACAAAGAAGAACAAAAGGTCGGTGCCATGGTCACTGTCGGTGACAAAACCAAGCGCGTTTACTACGAATGGATCGGCACAAGACTTTCCGAACTGCCCGAAGAAGAAGTAACGGAAGAACCCACAACGATGGAACTCACTGCCGACGCGATTGCAGAAGCCGTGTATTCCCTGTTCGGCATTGAAAAAGAAGCGATCAAAGAATATGACGATACCACCATCAACGGTTCCCCCGCAAAGGTATTTGCCATCAGCACCGAAAACGGTACGGTGCACATTGCCGCCGATACACAAGGTTATATTTTCATTGACGAAAACCGCGACGGCAAATACCAGACGTTGGACAAGAAAAACGGCACCTACATCATCGGCGCATCCTTAAACAGCGGTTACAGTGAAAAAGATTATATCGCTCACGCCAAAGCATTGGCGGCGGGCGAAGTGGGCAAAGAAAATGTCGGAGACGCATCGGTGGCAGGCTCGGATTACGTCAACGACCGCCTTGTAACGCTTTACAGAGTCAGCATTTTTGAAGGCAACGGCCATATCACGGTGGCTTTTGACGATACCATGCAATACAGTTATCTGATGGCTCCGGACGGAGAATTCAACGAAGCCGAACTGACCACAGAACTGCCGACCGAAGAACCGACGACCGAAGAAGCCACCACGGAAGAACCGCCTGTCATCACCCCCGAAGAAGATCCGACGGAAGAAGTCACGACCGAAAACGCAGATCTCGGTTGAAAAATCAAACGAATTGAAAATGCCGATGCAGATCCCAAAGCGGAAATGCATCGGCTTTTTGCATTATTATTTCATCCAGTTTTTCACATCTTCAAGACCGACTGCAGCACGCAGGATCAATCTTGCATCGGACACCGAAAGGTTATCTTCCCTTCCGACATTGGCGGCTTTATAGTGTGCCGACTCCGGTGTATAATTTTCAAGACCGACCGAAGCACGAAGCGCAAGTCTTGCATCGGAGGTGCTGACAGCACCATCGCAATCCACGTCACCAAGCACGACGATTTCATGTTCTTTACCGTCGGGGAGAACGAGGATCATGCCCGTGGCGGGAAGTTTATCCGTGGGGAGTTCATTACCATTGCCGTCTTTTATAGACGAACCGTTACCTGCTCGCTCCATAAGTTGTGCAAAGGATACTCCGGACACGATCACATTGGCGTT
>JAFQKN010000069.1 GCA_017396895.1 Clostridia bacterium | reverse complement strand
CGGCTCTGACGGCTGACAGCCCCGTCCCCCTTTGTCACTTCGTGACATTTCCCCCACACCGTGGGGGAATCTTCCACCGGACTGTCATTCACTACCGCTCCGCTTCGACTCCCCTCAGCATCTCAAAGTAAAAAAGACAACGGCACCTTTGGGCACCGTTGCCTTTTTTACTTTGAACAGATGAGGGGAGTCGAAGCGGCACGGGAGTGAATGACAGTCCGGTGGAAGATTCCCCCACGGTGTGGGGGAAATGTCACGAAGTGACAAAGGGGGACGGGGCTGTCAGCCGTCAGAGCCGTGCCTGACCGAGCACCGCAGTGCGAGAGTCGACTCCCCTCGGCTCCACCAAAAAATTCTCGTTCTGCCGAACGGGAATTTTTTTATCCATTGCACGAACACCTACTACTTCAAAGGCGGTTTCGCCATAGAAGAGTTCCTGTAATGTCACCACGAAAAAACGAGAGTCAAGGTTTTAACGCCTTGGCTCTCGTTTTTGCTATTCTTCTTTGTTTTCGTTTTGTGTGTCTTTGCTCTTTTCTTGCATCCTTGTCGCTATAACCGCGAGCACGAAGCAAGGCATAGGTTCTTTGTGCATAAGTGTGCCGGCCAACCGTAGCCTTTATCCGCGCGTTCCTTTTTGCCTTTTTTTGATCATTTGCTTTCTGTTGTGATAACTCCCTTTTCATGCTTGCTATCTTAATTACTTACTTGCTTGTTTTCTTGCATACTTACTTGCTATCTTACAGCATTGCAGATGAAAAGCAATAGAAATGACGTCTTTCCTCACTTTTTTCTTTTGTATCTGCACACGGTATTTCCGTTGATGAATTCGGTTTTGATGCATTCAAAATCGGCGGCGGTGCTGTCGGTGAACAGAGGTTTGTCGTCCTTGTCGGCAATGACGGGAGCGATAACAAGACTCAGTTCGTCGATCGCATCCGCACGTTGGAAATAGCCGTTTACAATGCTGCCGCCCTCTAAAAGCAAGGTTTCGCAGCCCACAAGCGTGTGCAGTTTGCGGAGTGCAAGGCTGACATCAATTTCGGTTTTACCTGCGAACAGATAGGGGATACCCATGCTTTCGAGATAGCCGAGATAACGGTCGTCAACCTGTTCTGTGAGCACTTCGATGATCTGTGCGCCGTCATAGCCGGGATCGCCGTCGGGATCCATGATGCGGTTGGATTTCCAGCCGAGTTTCCCCTTGGGATCGAATGCAACGGCGTAAAAGTCGGTCAGATGTTCCTTGTCGGGAATGAAATCCTTGTTTGTTCCGTTTTCGCGCGTAACGGGGGTGAATTGCGAAAGATCGGGTGTGTAACCGCCTGTGAAACTGCCTTCCATGGTGACTCTGCCGCAGATGAAGCCGTTTGATTGCAGTTTGCGGTTGATGTCATAATAAATTGCACAGGCTTCGGCGCAGGCAGGCGTCGATAAGAAGTTTCCCGTCACTTTCCCGTCAATGGAAGTGACCATGTGGCAAATGATATACGGTCTGTTCATTTTGTTTGCTCCGTTCGTGTTGTAGTTTTGGTTTTTGCAAGGGTCAATATGCCGCAGCGACGGCAAGAAACAGCGTGCGGATGGCTTTTTCGATCTCCGCCTGCTGTGCAAGCGGCAATGGATTGTGACCTCTGCCGCATTCGACCGTTACGGACGGGATGTTCTTTTCGATCATCGTCCAGTCGGCACTTGCGCCGACAAAACTGTCGCTCATGTCAAGATAATACCCTGTTTCATCCTCTACGATGTATGCCAGACGTTTGGCGGCCTGTTTGCCCTCGCTGTTTTGTTCGCAATCCCAGTAAATGAGTTTTCCCTGTGAGTGGATGCTGAGCACCGCTACGGGATCGGATGCACGTTCAACCACCGTTTTGTAGGCTTGCGTTTCAGGTTCGGAAAACGGATATGCGCCTGCATACAGTTCGTTGGCGGGAGAGGACAGACCCGAATAATAAGGTTTTCCGTCCTTTTCAATCATGAAATTGCGGTTTAAGTCCACACCGCGTGCGTTGGATTTCCACACTTTCAGATAGGTATCGAATGAATCGTAGGTGTTGCCTGCGTTTCTTTGCGTTTTGTAAATGGTCTGTATGTTTTCACGGATGGCGGATGAACGGATCCCGTCAAGACCGAATTGGCTGATGGCTATGCCGTCGGGGTTGAACATGGGGAAAACGTAGATATCCGTATCGCGCAGGATCTCTCTGACCGTTTTTCCGTCATAAACTTTTGCATCGTAATTACGCAGGCAATATTCAATTGCACTCATCACCGCGGCCGGATTGAGATATTCCGACCCGTGAATGCCTGCATCCACGATGATCTGTTTGTTCGCAAAACCACTGCCGAGTACGGCACAGTATATGTTTCTGCCGTCGGCGGTTGTTGCAAGCGAGGAATAAGTAAAACGGGACGGCATAAGACGGCTGAGCGTTGCAAGGTCTTCTTCGAGTTCTTCATAGGTGTAAATATGGGCGGAAACATCCGCAATTGCGCTTGTTGCGGCGGCAAAACCTTCGTCTGTGGGCGGTGTATAGGAATCAAGACCGACCGCACAGCGCAGTGCAATTCGGGCATCTGCCGGGGTGAGTATTCTGTTTGCATCAAGGTCATATGAACGCAGTGTTTCTCCGTCCGCCGTTGCAAGGCCTACGCTTGCACGCAGAACGGTGCGCGCATAGGCTGTTGTAAACGCAGGGCCGTTGTCTGCGGCGGCAGTCGGTGTGATGGATTGAATGACAAAAACAAGGATAAAAAGCAATGTAAAAAGACAGGAATGTTTCTTTTTCATAAAAACACCTCCGCAACTATATTTATTATAAGTAAAAAAGCAACTGCGCGTCAATGTTTTTTTGCAAATGAGCACGTATTTTTATGCAGATTCGTGATGGAAACGCTTTGCAGTGTTGAAATATGCGTTTTTATGTGTTATATATATAAATGAATGGTTTTGTTGCCAAAATTCAACAAAGGAGATCGACCATGGGAGAGAAAAAAGCAGAAGTTTTTACGATCGCAACCGCACATTTGGACACATCATGGCTTTGGACACTTGAAACGACGATCAAGGAGTATCTGCCCGATACGGTGAAAAGGAATTTTGCGTTTTTTGAAAAATTTCCCGAGTACAAATTCAATTTTGAAGGCAGTTACAGGTATGAACTCATAAAGGAATACGATCCCGAAGCCTTTGAAAAGATCCGCCGATATGTTAATGAGGGGCGGTGGCATCCGTGCGGCTCCTGCTATGAAAACGGAGATGTGAACATTCCGTCTCCCGAAGCCATGACACGTAATATTCTGTACGGAAACGGCTTTTTTGAACGTGAGTTCGGCGTGAAGTCCAACGATATCTTCCTGCCCGATTGCTTCGGTTTCGGCAGGGCTTTGCCCACCGTTGCGGCACATTCGGGGCTTACCGGTTTTTCTACGGGCAAACTGTTCTGGGGCAGTTCCGTTCCCATTCCGTTTGATACGGGACGGTGGACCGGTCCCGACGGCAACGGCGTATGGGCGGCTTTGATGCCGTTTTCCTATACGACTGTGTTCAAGAAAATCGAAAAAGCAAAGCGTGTGCTCGGTAAACTCGAAGACAATGCAAAAAAAGGCTTGCCGTCCTACACATTTGCCTATCACGGCACGGGCGACCGTGGCGGTGCCCCGCATAAAACGTCCGTCAGGAACGTGGTCACTTCCCAGCGTAATAACAAAAATGCCGATATCAAAGTCTATTCTGCTACCACAAAAGAATTTTTCGATAAAATTGAATTTGCATCCGACGCGGAAAAGGCACGTTTTCCTGTTTATGACGGTGAATTTCTGCTGACCGCCCACGGTGCAGGCAGTTATACCTCCCGCACCGTTACAAAACGTTGGAACAGAAGATGTGAACTGCTTGCGGATGCCGCAGAACGGTTTGCTTGTGCCGCATACATAAACGGTTTTGCGGAGTATCCGCAGAATTCATTCGATACCGCATGGAAAAAGGTCATTGCGCATCATTTCCACGATGATATCACGGGCACGTCTTTTGAGGCATGCTACAAGAGAAATCACAACGACTACGTGCAGGCATTACATACGTTTTCATCGGAATACACCGCCGCGTGCGAAGCCCTTGCAAGACATCTGGATACTTCGTTTGTAACAGGCATTCCCGTGGTTGTAGCCAACCCCCTGCAATGCAGTGACAACAGAATGCAAGCGGTGAAGGTCCTGGTGAACAGTAAATCGGATTGCTTCAGAGTGTTTGACCGTAATGGGGAAGAAATGCCCTCGCAGTCAGTGGTTTTATCCGAAAATGAAAAAGAAATCACCTTTGTTGCCAAGGTTGCTTCTTGCTCACTGACCGTATTTGACGTGCGTGCATCAACGCAATGTTGTGAATCGGATACAGGACTTTACATACACGAAAACGGAGTCGAAAACAAATATCTGACCGTCACGATCGATAAAAACGGAGACATTTGCAGTATTTTTGACAAACGCCTGCAAAGGGAACTTTTGCGTAAGCCGATCCGTCTCGGCATATACAACGATGTGCACAGTTTTGATTGGCCTTCATGGGAAGTAAAGTATGAAGATCTGTGCCAACCCCCCTATATGTATGCCGCAGATCCCGTTATCCGAATCAAGGAGCAGGGGCCGGCTCTGTGTGCGTTTGAAATTGTATCAACGGCAGGAAGATCAACTTTTACGCAGACCGTTTCTTTGGACTGTGAGAGTGAATATGTCAGCGTACAAAACGAAACCGATTGGCGCGAAGAAGCATCCTTGCTCAAGGCGGAATTTCCGTTCCGTGCCGCAAACGAAAAAGCGGCGTATGATATCGGCATCGGTGCTGTCGAACGCGGTACGAACACGAAAAATCTGTATGAGGTGCCCGCACAGAAATGGGCGGATATCACCGATGCTTCGGGAGAATTCGGCGTTTGTGTATTCAGTGATTCAAGAAGCGGTTGGGATAAGCCCGATCGGAACACCCTGCGCCTGACGCTCGTGCATACGCCGATGGCTTCTTACCGTTGGGAGTGCTCCCAACACGTGATGGATATGGGACTCAACCGTTATTCTTATGCCGTTATGGGACATAAGGGGAACTGTGCGGATATGACGTCTTTTGCTGACCGTTTCTGCCAGCCTATGCATACCTTCGTTACCGAAAAACACGAAGGCGACCTGCAAAGTGCTTATTCGTTTGCAACGGTTAACAATGACAATGTAAGAATCAGTGCCGTAAAAAAAGCACAGGATTCGGACAGGATTATTTTCAGAGTCTGCGAATGTGCAGGGTGCGATCAGAAAAATGTTACGGCAGAATTTGCAAGACCTGTTGTGCAGGCTTATGAAGTATGGGGCGATGAAACCGAAAAGGGCAGGATCGAATTGACCGACGGTGAACTGCATTTTGATATCGGGCACAATGCGATGCGCAGTTTTGCACTGGTGTTTGATGCGGCCGAAACGGAAGATACACAGCAGAAACAGATCGATCTTCCGTTCAATGCTACGGGGATCACGGAAGATAAAAACCGTGCCGATGCAACGCTGAACGGCGGTGTTTCGATTCCCATGGAACTTGTTTCGGATACTCTTTTGTTTGCAGGAGTGCAATACCGTTTTTCCCGTGAAAAAAGCAACTGTCTGGTCTGTGACGGCAGTGAACTGGTTGTGGGAGAAGGATTTGACCGTGTGCATCTGCTTGTGACTTCGCTGACCAAAGACAGAACTGCCGTGTTTGCAAGTGCCGACAAAACCACAGCCGTGACCGTGCAGGATTGCTTTGAGCCGTTGGGATACTGGGATCTGATGTTACAGCACGAAACAGGATATATAAAGCCGCATCCGCAGGCAGTGACTTTTTCGCATACACACAACAAAAACGGCAATATGATCGCGAAACAGTTTTATGTGTTCCACTGTGAAATTCCGCTGAACGGGGCTGACAGGATCAAACTGCCCGATGATAAAAACATCGTTATTTTTGCCGCCACTGCAACCAAAAAGACACCGTCTTTCAGCAAAGGTGACAGCCATTTTGATGCACTCTCCAAACGGACGTTTGATTATGAATTTTCCGCTTATGCGAAAAAGAGAATGCAGCCTGCCCCTGCAGAGCGTTTTCTTGATCTGTTTATCAACAGAGTGTTTTCTGTGTATCTGCGTGCAGGTGAGGAAAGCACCCGCCTTTCCTGGGGCGAGTTGTATTTTGTCATTCGCAAGGCATTCGACAGCATGAACAATAAAAAGCATAAGCAGGCAGTGCTTGACAAACGCAAATA
Organism: Clostridia bacterium; assembly: GCA_017396895.1. Classification (GTDB taxonomy): domain Bacteria; phylum Bacillota; class Clostridia; order Oscillospirales; family Acutalibacteraceae; genus RUG806. The sequence continues at coordinate 5,137 of JAFQKN010000069.1, read as the reverse complement.
AATTTTAATTACGGAACGGAGATCGAAGATGGCAGATACGGTTTATAAAGCAATTCGCAAAAAGCACGGGCTTACGAGAGAAGAAGTGTGTGATGCGGCACAGGCGAAAAACGGATGTTTACAGCCCGAACGTCTGGAACGGATCGAAAACGGAAAGTTTCCCATTACGCCGGATGAGGTGTTGTTGCTTTCCGCCGTTTACGGGGAGCCTGCCATGTGCAATCAGTACTGTGCAAAGGAGTGCCCGATCGGTGCCAGGTACGTTCCCGAGGTGAAAGTGAAAGATCTTTCGCAGATCGTACTTGAAATGCTTTCTTCACTCAATGCAATGCGTAAAAAACAGGAGCGACTGATCGAGATCACGGCAGACGGCAGAATTGACGATGCGGAGATTCACGATTTCGTGTTCATTCAATCCGAACTTGAACGCATTTCGCTGACCGTTGAGGCTTTGCAGTTGTGGGTTGAACAGATGCTGGCAAGCAACAGGATCAATATGGAACAGTACTTGAAAATCAAGAACGGTAATTAAAAAACGCTGTAATAATGCATAAAGGTGTCGGAATTTCGGTTCGGGCACCTTTTGTTGTTTTTGCAGGGGGAAATTTGCACTTTTTGCAAAAAATGCCTGCTTGGTTTTTCACTCTTTGTTATTCAACATTTTTGCACGGTATGATATGATATATGACAATCTTTGACGGAGGACACGTTCGTCATAAAAAATGAAGGAGTATTACCGTATGCAAAATTATGTTGTTATCGACCTTGAAATGTGCAAAGTTTCCGCTTTCAACAAAAAGAAGTTTTCTCTTGCAAACGAGATCATTGAGATCGGTGCGGTGCTGTTGAATGATTCATTTTGTATCGTGGATGAGTTTAAGACGTTCGTATATCCCGAATACGGCAGGCTGGACTCGTTCATTACCAATCTGACACACATTACCGCACAGGATCTTGAAAATGCTCCGTGTTTGCAGGATGCCTTGGAGTTGCTTTTTGTTTGGTTGCCCGAAGACGTAACCATGGTGGCGTGGAGCGAAAACGATGCGATACAGCTGCACGGCGAAACGGTACGCAAGGGGATCCGTATGCAGGAAATGGATGCATTGCTTCGGACGGAAACGGATTGCCAGGCTCTGTTTGCCGAAAAGGTCGGCGTTGAAAAATGCTACGGGCTGACGAATGCCCTTATGCTGGCGGATATCGCCTTTTGCGACGGTGCACACGATGCTTTGGTGGATGCTCACAATACCGCTTTGCTGTTTGCCAAGATCATGCGTGAGGATCAACTAAAACTCAACCCCTATTATCAGACCGAACAAAACGTATCTGTCGGCTTTTGCCCCTTTGCGGATCTGTTTGCGGGGTTGAATATTGCAGGTTAGTAATGATAAAACCGCCTCGTGTCCGAACGAACGGATACAAGGCGGTCTGTGTTTTTCGGATTATTCGCCGAGGAAGTATCTGCCGTAAGCATCGGCGGCTTTGAGTGCCGCGCAAACCTTTTCGGGTGTGACTTCAAAAGGCATATTGTGCAGTGTGTCGCTTTCGGCACAGGCAGCTGTGGCAACGGCCATGAGTTTTTCATCTGTGATTTCCGTGATGCCCAGTTCTTTGAATGTCACGGGCAGACCGAGTTCAATGCAGAATGAAATGATACGTTCCAGTTCATCGCCGTCTACGTTTTCGGGAACGAGCTGTGTCAGTACACCGAATGCAACCTTTTCACCGTGGTACATGTGATGACATTCGGGAAGTACCGTCAGACCGTTGTGAATGGCATGACAGCCTGCAAGACCGCCGCTTTCAAAGCCGATGCCGCTGAGAAGCGTGTTGGCTTCGATCACTTTTTCGACCGCTTCCGTGCAGGCGCCTGCTTCCAGTGCGATCTTGGCTTTGACGCCTTCTTCCATCAAGGTGTCAAAGCAGAGTTTTGCAAGTGCCATGGCGGCACACGTCACTTTGCCGCCTGCACACGTGCCTGCGTCTTTTGCCATAACGGCTCTGGCTTCAAAGTAGGTTGCAAGTGCATCACCCATACCGGAAACCGTAAGTCTTGCGGGGGAAGCGGCAATGATATCCGTGTCCATGAGTACCATGTTGGGGTTTGCGGGCAGGAACAGATATTCTTCAAACACACCGTCATCGGTGTAAATAACGGAAAGTGCACTGCAGGGAGCATCGGTGGAGGCGATCGTGGGGCAAATGAGAACGGGCAGTTTGCAATAGTAGGCAACCGCCTTGGAGGTGTCAAGAATTTTACCGCCGCCGATACCGATCACGAGGTCGCAACCCTTTTCGCGCACAACGTCAATGAGACGGTTGATTTCGGTTTTGGAGCATTCACCGTTGAAATAATCAAAAACAAGTTCAAAGTCCTGACCTGCAAAACTGCTTTCAACGGTAGCACCGATTCTCTTATAACCCGATGCGGTAATGAGAACAAGTGCCTTTTTGCCGTAGCCCTTTGCATAGTCATACAGTTTTTTCATTTCGCCTGCGCCCTGCACATATTTGCCGGGGCTGATTAAGATTTTCGCCATATTGAATTTGAACTCCTTTTACATTTTTTTTATATTGTACCCGCAGTCGGGAAGTCTGTCAATATGTTTGCTATATTTATTACGGTTTGCATCTGTTGCACGGTGTATATTCGTTTGCGATCGCCGTGTCGCGAGTGGCAAAATAAATGCGGTTTTCTTCTTTGGGTAAGGATGAGCAGGTGGGCAGATGGAATTTTTTTGTATTGATGTTTCCGACGTATTCGCCCGTGCCGATGTTGGGTTCGTTTGCAGGCGGATCGGTCGGTGTTTCGGCAGGCGGATCGGTCGGTTTTTCTTCAGGCGGTGTTATCGGATCATCCGCAGGCGGCGCCAAAGGTTCGTTTTTGTCGGTGTAAAATGCCAGTGCTTTGCCGTTGGAAATGACCTTGATATTGCCTTGCAGATCGGTGCGATAAGTATTTACATCGGCATCGTGCAGACGGCTGAGAACATCCTCGTTCGGGTGGCCGTATTCATTATCCGCACCGCAACTGATGACCGCAAATTCAGGCATGACTTCGCGCAGGAATACATAAGAAGTGGAAGAAGAACTGCCGTGATGTCCGACGTCAAGTACATCTGTCGACAGATCGTAACCGTTGTCGATCATCGCGTGTTCCGAAGGCGTTTGCGCATCGCCTGTAAACAGAAAATCGGTGTCGCGATACGTGATTTTCAGAACGATGGAGGTGTCATTCAGGTCATCCGCGTCGGTAAGAACAGGACCGTATACCTGCACCGTGCTTTCACCCAATGAAAAAGTACTGCCTAAGGCGGGGACAACAGGTGTTTTTCCCTGTTCTTCGCATTCTGACAGAAAATTTCTGTAACAGGCAGTGTCCGCGGTGGCTTCGGGAGCAAAAACGGTTTTTGTTACCGTGAAACCGTCCAGCACATCCGCAAAACCGCCCACATGGTCTTCGTGTGCATGGGTGCAGACGGCATAGGTGAGGGAAGTCAGCCCTTTTGCTTTCAGAAAATTGCTGACAGCATCACCGTCGGCAACATTGCCCGCATCAATGAGCATGCTTTCGTTGCCGCATTGTACCAAAATGCTTTTTGCCTGTCCGACGTCTATGAAGTCCACGGAAAAATCGCCTTCAAAGCGTTGCAAGCCTACGGAAACACGCAGAATCATGCGTGCATCGCTTGTTGTGACCAATCCGTCGGCATTCGTGTCAGCGGCACTGAAGGCATCGCCGTCAAAACTTTCCAGTCCGACGCTTTGGCGCAATGCAAGCCTTGCGTCCGCTGTTGTGATCTCGTTGTTTAAGTTTACGTCTCCGATCTGTACGGCGTTTGCCGTGGCGGCAAATGAAAGAAAAAGAATCGCGCAAAGAATCATCAGCAGTTGTTTTTTCATATCAATATCACTCTCCGATTGCTATTATACGCACCGTGTCGGCATTTGTCAAATATGAAATGAATTTCACTGTACGAATAAACGGACTTGCGGAAAAGTGAAAAATGATATGTGTTGTGTTTTGGCAAAAATGCCAAAATTTATTCTTAAAATTTTTACACTTGTAAAATGGTTTGAACAATTTTACACCTTGCATTTTATATTAAAAATAAGTATAATAAAAAAGGATGATTCTGCACATTGCAAAGTGCGGAAAACACAAAACCAAAGGAGTGTACAGCATGAAACTCTTGAAGAAGTCCATGAGTGTATTTTTGGCTGTTCTTATGTTGTTGACAGCTTGTTTGCCTGCTTTGCACGGTGCGGCGGCAACGATCGTTTACAGCGAACAGTACAGAGCACTCGCCACCCTTCTGGCAAACAATCATGTACGTGATCTTAATAATTATGAGATCGTGCACAAAAAATCCGAGGACATTGTTACAGAAGGTTTCAATACCGACGCAGGCGCGTTTTCGTATTCGCATATCGTGTATGCGAAGGATGACGTGGGAAACTCTATCTTGAAAGCCGCGAACCGTTTTTATTACATTGCGGAATCCATTATGAGTTATACGCACGGTGTGGGTGTTTATTCTGCTGAATTACTGTATGCGGAAGTTTTATCCAATCTGAAATCCTACTTCGATACGGTCAAAGAAGAAGGATGGTTGGATATGGACAACCAACCTGCCAAGCCTGTCAAAGCCGAACGCGACCGCTATTATGACATCATGGAACAACTCGGCAACCGTTTTGATAAGGATAATCTTATCACCATGGGTGCAACGGTCTATTTCAGTGAAGATATCGGCTTTTTTGTTGACGTTTACGGAGACCGTTTTTATCCGACCGATGCGGAATTGGAAGCTTATGAAGCCGCTTATGCTGACCTGTTTGATGCAGGGATCACCGAACCGACCATCAACGATATGACTGCGCGCGGAATCAATTTTGTGGAAGTTTCCCCTTATGATTACTACAACGTAGAAAGCGTCATTCGCTATTTCATGGGTACGGGTAATTATACGAATGCCGGCAACTGGTATCACGATTTCGACTTCATCGTTAACACCGATACGGAAACGGTTTTGCTGAATATGGAATCGTTTGAAAACTTTGCAGACGATGTGATTACCGTAACCACCGGTATTTACCGCTTCCGTTATCAGCGTCAGTATGCCGTAAACGG
>JAFQKN010000068.1 GCA_017396895.1 Clostridia bacterium | reverse complement strand
ATTGAAAAAGAGAAGTTTTTTCATTTGTTTTCAGTCCGCAAATCAGGGGACAGTTCATGCGATTGCCGTTTATATTTCTGTTTCGGCAATCACAGAAGCCGTCCCCGTGATTGGCTGCTTTGTTACATAAATCATAATTTATCTTTTCACTCTTTCCGTAGAATTGCGGATGTAATTAAAGAAAAAAACCGAACAAACACACGGTCTGTTCGGCATATTCAATGTGTTAATTCAGCAGTTTTTCCGCTTCTTTCAACCTGAAGATCAAAGTATCGATCACCTTTTCACAGGATTCTTCACTCATAAGTTCATCGCCCTTCATAAACGAATAAAAGCCGATGCTCAACAGTGAACCGATTCGATAGGCCGCGTAGACACCGGAATCCACGTTCGGTGCGATCTTTGCTTTTTTTATGACGGCAAGGAATTCATTAAAATAATAACGCATCATGCCGTCATAAAGCATGCGCACACTCGAAGACCCTGCCAGCAGGTTTTCAGCATTCAGTTCCTTTACATACCGTAAAAATGCAAACATTTCACGCAACGCATCATCGTAATACGTGTTTACGTTTACAAATTCACGTCCCGTGTGTTCCAAACGCACTTCAAGCAGTTTTTGTGCAATGCAATACATAGAAAATTCTTTTCGATCGACAAAATGCTTATAAAAAGTGGCGCGATTGATACCTGCCGCTTCGCAGATATCTGTCACACTCAATTCATCCATTACCTTTTCGCCGCACAATGTCCAGAATGTTTCAAAAAGTTTTCTGTTTGTGCGAACAAATCGCAAATCTTCTTTTCTTGCCATTTTGAGATCGTCCTCCACACCACGCAATTGGTATTATTATACAATATAAAGACTCCTATGTCAATATTTCAAAATTTAAGCTTGGCAGGTTTTATGCGACAAAAAAAACAGGGCTGTTGAAGAACCGACAGCCCTGTTCATAAATATTCCTTAAATTTGCAAAAACTTATTTGGCCAAAGATCCGACCAACAACATATAACCACCGATCTGTGCGCCGAATTCGGGAGCACCTTCCATGATGATCTTGCCTTCTTTCGTGGCTTCAAGCATATCATCAATGGACATCAGCGTACCGAGCGCGGCATCCAGATCACGGAATTTAAGGGTGAAGAAAGGCATTGCTCTCTTGTATTCACCCTTACCGGAACGGGATTTACCTGCTTTGACACGGATGAATGCACTGACGGTAGGTTCATTCTGTACGGCAAAAGCATACACACGGTCGGGGCTCTTGAGTGCCCAATCGTGCACTTCTTCGTGACCGTTTTTGTTAAGCTGGCTGATACCTGCACTCAGAAGGTAGAAATAACATTTGACAAGCAAACGCTTGGTGTCTTCATCTTCGGGCGGCTCGGTAAGTCCCAGCAGATTTGCCATTTTCAGCAAAGCGGCCATAAAAGCGGCAAATGCGGCGGGATGTTTGGTGACACCCTTCATTTTGGGCAGCGTTGCAGGTGCAATCTTGCCTTTGAAGAATGCATTAAGGGCTTCGACACTCTTGAATTCAAGTTCTACCATCGGTCTGGGTTCGATTTTGGGATGGATCTTCCATTCGTCCCCGTTGACAACAAAGTGGATAGCATACTTACCGCCCGGTGCTTCGGGAGCAAGACAACTTACCTGATAGACGCAATGAACGTTCTTGAACATCTTATTGATGCTCGGAACATCTGCGGCAATGACTTTCAAAAGCGGCAAAGCAGCATTCAGAAATATCTTATTGGTTAAGAAGGCTTCTCTATCTGCCATTGAATTTCTTTCCTTTCGTGTGGAATGAGGGATGCTTACATTTCGTCATCCCAGTTGTCGTCTTCTTCGAAGTCTTTCTTCATAACTTCTCTGACAGCCTCAATGATGCCGTTTGCATCAATGCCGAGGTCAGCCATAATATCCTCATGCAGGCCGATGGGAGCAAACTTGTCGTTTGCACCGAGTTTCTTGAATGCACAGCCCTTACCGGATTCAACAACAACTTCAGCAACAGCAGAACCGAGACCGCCGAGCACACTGTGATCCTCAACGGTGATAATGCGGCGGGTATCCATAACAGCCTTCAAAATGGCTTCCTTATCAAGAGGTTTGATGGTGTGCATATTCAACACGCGCACTTTCAATCCTTCTGCTTTTTCAAGGAAATCAGCCGCCTGAACAGCCTGGAATACGCAGGAACCGCAAGCGATAACCGTAAGATCGGTACCTTCGTGTACGGTAACAGCCTTACCGATCTCAAAACCGTAGTCGCTGTTTTCATACAGAACGCGGTCGAAACCTCTGTTGATGCGGAGGTAGAACGGGCCGGGGGTTGCATAAGCAGCCTTAACGGCATTGTAAGTTTCATAACCGTCAGCGGGAACGATCACGGTCAGATTCGGAATGGAACGGGTAACGGCAAGGTCACAGATGGCATGGTGGGTGGAACCTGCCTGACCGAAAGACGTACCGGAATGGGTTGCAATGACTTTTGCATTGACGTTCTGATAGCAAAGGTCTGTATGCAACTGGTCAGCCGCACGGAAAGATGCAAACTGAGAGAAGGTGGACAAGAAAGGAACAAGACCTGCTCTGGCCATACCTGCGGCAACACCGAACATATCCTGTTCGGCAATACCGACGTTGAAGAATCTGTCGGGGAATTCCTTCATGAAATCACCGATCTTGGTGGACTTTGCAAGGTCCGCGGTCAGAGCCACTACATCGGGATGTTCTCTGCCGAGTTCAACGAGTGCCTGTCCGTAAATTTCGGATGTGGAAAGCTGGGTGGATTCAATTGCAGTATAAGTCATTCCGCCTGCCATAGCTTATGCACCCTCCTTTTCTGCGCGGGCTACGCGCTTTTTATAGGTTTCGGCAAGGGCTTTCTTGCCTCTGTTGTAACGGTCATCGTCAAATGCGCCGTAGTGCCATGTGTAGTCGTCTTCAATGAAGTCGATACCGCAACCCTTGAGGGTGTTGCAGACGATCATAACGGGCTGTGTGCCGCCGTTAGCATGATTTTCATAAGCGAAATCAATGGCTTCGCACAGTTCTTTGATGTTGTTGCCGTCGATCTCTTTTACGATGAAACCGAACGCTCTCCATTTGTCACAGAACGGTTCAAGATTCTTAACATCTTCGGTTCTGCCGTCGATCATGCACTTATTGCGGTCAACGAAAGAGATAAGATTGGTTACTTTGTAGTGTGCTGCGGTCATAGCGGCTTCCCAGTTGGAACCTTCGTCGCATTCGCCGTCGCCCAATACGCAGAATGTCATGTACTTTCTGCCGGTTACACGTGCGGCCAAAGCAGTACCGACTGCAATGGAAAGACCGTGGCCGAGAGAACCTGTGGAAGCATCCGCACCGACAACCTTGTTGGAGTCCAGATGCATACCCATCTTGGAACCGGACAGATTGAAGGTCTTGAGCATTTCTTTGTCATTGAAACCGAGATCGCAAAGTACGGGAGCATAAGCAACTGCCGCATGACCTTTACTGAGAATGAAACGGTCACGGTCAGCCCACTGCGGATCATCAACCTTGATATTCATATACTTATAGTAGCAAACAGTCATGATATCCAGCACGCTCATACCGCCGCCAATGTGTCCGCTGCCTGCCCAATAGGTCGTATCAAGCGTCAGATTACGAAGCTCGTCAACCTTTTTTTCAAGAGCCAGCCATTCGGCTTTTGAAAGAGACATAAATAATTCCTCCTAAATAATGATTTTATCAAGGGCGGTTGCGCAAACAACCGCCGAATCAACGAAAATTACTGATACTTAGGTCTGATGGCATGGAATGCATCTTCCGCGACTTCGATGGTGCGTTTGATGTCTTCTTCCGTCAGAGAAGCATTGATGAAATGATTGTGGTGAGAGGTCAGATAAATGCCTCTGTGCACCATTTCCTGCACCCAATCCTGATGGATGAGCAAACTGTCGTCATCAGCAAGACGCAGGTAGAACAGTGACGGTTCACCGGAAACGACCATATGGAAACCGTTGTTTGCGGCGGCGGCTTTCAGACCGTCGGTCAGCATAAGTCCTTTTTCACGGAACATCTTAGGTGTATCCAGTGCTTTCATCTTATTGATGCAGGCAATACCTGCGGCAAACGGAACAGCACTCATCCAGTAAGAACCGGTATAACTCAGACCACTCATAGCGGATTTCAGGAATTCCTTACCGCAAAGGCAGGATACGTTCCAGCCGTTCGCAAGAGCCTTACAGAAGCAGATCATATCCGCTTCAAAGCCGTAATAATGGTCGGAACCTGCAACGTCAAGACGGAAACCGGCGCGAACGTCGTCCACGATCAGCACGATGCCCTTTTCGGTGCAGAGTTTGCGCACTTTCTGCCAATAACCGTCAGCAGGAAGTACGTTATCCACAAAGTTACCGTGCATATAAGGCGTGGAAATGAACGCGGCAATTTCGCCTTCGTTTTCGTTGACAAGTTTTTCGAGTGCTTCGTAGTCGTTCCAGTCAACATAGAGGTTGTTGGCAACGTCCTCGGGAATAACACCGGGATAGTCAACCTTCTGCGTCCACATGGAAACACCGTGATAGAAACCGTTAACGAAGATGATCTTTTTGCGGTGCGTATGCGCACGTGCGCACATGATCGCACCCTGGGTGGTATCGTTACCGTTCTTCATAAAGAATGCCCAGTCTGCACTGGCAACGGTGTCTACCATCAGTTCTGCGAACTCAACGATCTTGGTGGAAGGTGTTGTAACACAGTTTTCAAGTTTTGCCTGTTCCATAGCGGCGGCGTCAACGTCGGGATCGTTGTAACCCAACACGTTGGGGCCGTATGCACACATATAGTCAATGAATTTGTTGCCGTCAACATCCCAGAAATAGGAGCCCTGTGCTTTTTCGGTGAAGAAAGGCCAGGAAGTAGGCGGAATCCAGCAACCCTCGGCAGGGCCCTGATGTCCGTAAAGACCGGACGGAATGACCTTGCAGGCTCTGTCGAACCATGCATGGCTTTTATCGTAGTTATAATGCTTAGATGCCATCTTTCTTTCCTCCTTATGCAAGATACAGCGCAACGCGATCCAGAATACGGTTGACGTTATCGACCATGGAGATCATGCCGCCCATGATGATAGAGCCCTGACCGATGCAGGCAACCGCATTGACATTGCCGTCAAACAGATCACGGGCAAGTTTGATGCTGGTAAATTCCATGATTGCACGGTAGTTTTCGGGATTCTTCTTAATGGTGATCATACGGTGGTTGCAGACGCGGATGGTCGCAGCAGGGCCGCCCGAAATGGCAACTTTAATATCGCCGTCCACAATGTGATCTGCACTGAATTTACCGATTTCATCGTTGTTACCGATCTGCGAAAGAGCAACGGTGATGGTATAGAACATCAGCGAAGTGCTGATTTCAAAGAAACGTTCATCCTCAAGATCCTTGGGATCGGGACGCATATATTTGCTCAAAAGATCCGTCAGCGGAATAAAACTCTTCAGCAGGAAACCGATATGCGTGAAACCCTTACAGGGGATCGGTGTTACGGTGCCGTCGATCATTCCGTTGAACTTTTCGCAAGAGCCGAACGGAAGAAGAATATCACACTTGTCAACACCGTCACTCATACGGCAATAACCGTTTTTGAAAGTCAGTGTTGCAGACGGACCGCCTTTGACGATCATACCGATCGAAAGCGGTTTTTTGTTTTTCAGCAGAGCTCTTGCCTGCGGATCCAATTCGCAGAGATTCTCAAGCGTGCCGAGAACGGCATACATATTGATATATGCCAAGGTTTTTGCATCTGTCAAAGTCATATTAGCCAAAATGCATTCCTCCTCAAATTATTTATGGATAACAATATCCACATTATTTCTTATCTATTTTAGCAAAACACCCGAAGCATGTCAATTAAATTTTTATGAATAATGCTTAAATACCAAAGTTCGGGATAATAAACAGTTTTTTCTTTTTCATTATGAGCAGATTGACGAAAAAAAAGCCGTCCGATCGGCAATCGCATCGGACGGAGGCTGTGACTGTAATTATCCGTTATAAATACTTCTCATCATCAAAACATCTTCATCGCTCTGTTCGGTCGATGGTTCTTGTGCATTCCCCGTAACGGATGCAACCAAACCTCTGATGGTTTCAATGACGGAGTTCACCAAATCAGCAATACCTGTTATGTAACCGAGAAGAACTTCAAACATATTTTACACTCACTTTCATCAACTTATGTAATAATGCAATATTATCATAAATTTGTGAACAATTTATGAACATCCTATGAAGCAACCTTAAATGCGGCCCTTTTGTAAGCCAAATTAAAAAGTCGGTTTTTATACAGTTTGCACAAGATTGTAACATTACCGCAGTAAATACAGCAATGCAAGGATCAGATCTTCATCGGCTTTTTCCGCTTTGAGCAAAAAACACAGTGCAAGAATGAGCGCACGGTCATTTTCTTCCGTCGGCATTTTTCCGCCGAACAGCGACTGTAAAAAGTCATTTTCCCGTCTCCTGCAATTGCCGCACGGCGCACTTTGTATTGTATGAGTATTTCTTTTTTCCGTCAGTTGTGCCGAAACGCCTTGCAATCCGTTCGGCAAAGAAGTGCAAACCGGTCTTTTGGCCGCATTCTCATTCGGCGGTTGCTCGCATTCGGCAACGGACTCGTGCGCATCAAAGCGTTTGGCCGCATCTTCAGCGGCAAACTTAGCACGCTTTCTCATTTCCTGCACACGCAAAACCGCTTCCTTTTGCATCTGAGAGAGTTGTGCATAGGTATAATCAGCCAAGCAATCCACCGTCCTTCATCATGCGCATCACTTTCATAACGCGAAGAATATTGACCGCTTCATCCACACGGGTTCTGCGTTCGGGATGCAGCAAAGGTTTGAGGGCGTACAAGAAATCGCTTTTTGCATCTTTCTCATTCATCTTACCGAAATATTTTGCAAGTCCGCCCAGCATTTTCGGATCCAAAGAAAAAGCATCCTGTAACAAACCGTCCTGTGCAGACGCGGATGATGATTCCGCCGGTTGCGACATATTTCCGAGCAATTGCGATGCCGTTTGCTGCAACTGTTTCATATCTTCATCGCTCAACGAAGACAAAAGATCATTCAGATCCATTTTCCGCACCGCCGTTTTTCAGTTTTTTCAGCAATTCGATCGCTTGCGGAGATTTCAGCAACTGTTCTGCCGTGCCGCGATCAGACATCGCTTTCTGCAACAGTTGCCGTTGAGACGGCGTCAACGTGGATGCAACTTCGGCTCCGGTCTGTTGTGCCTGTGCGGTATTCCCTTTTGCCAACATATTCAGCAATGCTTCCACACGTTTATCTTGCAATTGAATCCCTCCTCAAGTATAATTTATGAAGAAAGGAGCGTGATTATTCATGCGCTTGCTCGTTATGTCTGACTCCCATTCCCGACGCGAAAAACTTGAGGAGATCCTGCAGGCTGAACCGATGGCAGACGCCGTGTTTCATTTGGGAGACGGTGCCGCCGATCTGCGATTTTTGCAGGAAGGCGACCGAAGAACTTTTTTCCTGATTCGCGGCAACTGCGATTCCGTTTATAATAATGACTTACAAGACTCGTGTTCGGTCACGTTTGAGGGGATCCGTATTTTTGCCACACACGGTCATCTGTATAACGTAAAATTCGGTTTGGAAAAAATCGGGCTGTATGCCGCATTGAATCAATTGAATCTTGTTCTGTTCGGACATACGCACGATCCGCTTATCAAATACGAAAACGGGATTCATTTTTTCAATCCCGGTGCCGTGGCTGACGGATGCTACGGTTGCGTTGATATAACACCGAAAGGACTTGTTTGCATACAAAAACAGTTAAAAATGTAATAGAATATTAACATTTTAACCGTTTTCCTTGTTGAAAATGCTGTTAAAATATGTTATCATATAATGTGAAAATTTATATTGGAGGCTTTTGTTACTATGGACACTCGTTTCGCAATTACCGACTACCATGACACTACAGCCGTCAACAAAGCGCTTGACGAACTGATTGCAAAGCCGATCTATTCGGTCAGCAAAGATGCTCTCAAGGCTTATGTTGACAATTATTTTGAAGCAAAATGTGCCACATCCAAAGAAATGATCGCACAGGCCCGTGAGATCATCCCCGGCGGCGTTCAGCACAACCTTGCTTTCAACTATCCGTTCCCGCTTGTTTTCACAAAAGCAGAAGATTGCTATCTGTATGACATTGACGGCAACAAGTATTTCGACTTCCTGCAGGCAGGCGGCCCCACCGGTCTCGGTTCCAACCCGCCCCAGATTCGCGAACAGGTCATCGACCTTTTGAATACCTGCGGTCCTTCCACCGGTCTTTTCCATGAATTTGAATACAAACTTGCAAAGAAGATCT
>JAFQKN010000067.1 GCA_017396895.1 Clostridia bacterium | reverse complement strand
GATGCGCGTGGCATCACTGCCGAACAGTTTCAGAATTCGCATGGCCTGACGGTTGATCGCTTCCATGGAACGCAGAAGCGGTGTTTTTTTGTCGAGTGCTTCGCCGCCGTAGGAACAGAATGCGGTGGGAATGCACAGGGTAGCATCTTTAATGAAAGCATAGGAGTTCGGATCCCATGCGGTGTAGCCTCTTGCTTCAAAAGTGGCACGCAATCCGCCCGACGGAAAACTGGATGCATCGGGTTCGCCTTTGATGAGTTCCTTGCCCGAAAATTCCATGAGGAGTCTTCCGCCCGGTGCAGGCTCGATGAATGCATCGTGTTTTTCTGCGGTAATGCCTGTCAGCGGTTGAAACCAGTGGGTAAAATGTGTTGCCCCGCGTTCGAGTGCCCAAGTCATCATGCTTTTTGCAACGGCATCGGCGATCGAACCGTCCAAGTGGCGACCGTCCTCGGTTGTTTTTTTGAGGGCGGCATAGACCTCGGCGGGCATATATTGTTGCATGGCGGCATCGTTAAAAACGAGCGTGCCGAACAGTTCGGGAATGTTTTTCACGGTTGCAACCTCCTGTCGAATAAAAAAGAGAAATCTAAAAAACCAATTTATTATACCGCTTTTTCAAATTATTTGTCAAGAAAAAGTCACTTAAATTATTACAATAAATTATTACGATATGCCGCAACGCACCTTTGTTGTTTTAGGAGATACTCTTTGTTTTTTGGAAGAGGTATTATTAACATTTTAACAATATTTCGGTAACAATTGATTGCCAAAAACAACATTTTGACGTAGATTGCTTCTTGAAAGAAAGAGACAGTTCTGTTATACTGTTTATGATTACTTTATTTTGTTTTGTCGAAAAAGAAAATAGGAGGATTTGTATGAGAATTTTTTCCGATTTTGGTGTGATCGGCGGTAAAATGGTGCACAGGGGTGTACAACATTTCACTTCCCACGCCGCTGAAACGCAGGAAAAAACCCTTTTGAACATTCTCAAACGCAATAAAGATTGCGAATTGGGTAAAAAATACGGCTTTGCGGATATTAAATCATTCCGCGAATTTCAAGACAGAGTACCTCTTTCCACTTTTGAAGATTATGCGCCGCTGATCGACAGCATGATTGACGAAGGAAAGGAAAACGTCATCACAACCGACAAGATCAAACGCTACTGTTCTTCTTCGGGCAGTGTGGGTAAACCCAAGTTGCAGCCCAAAACAGGCAAAGATTTGCTGAATATGTATTTAATGGGATTCGTGGGAACGCCCGGGTGTGCGGCTCTGCATTTTGAAAGAACGCAAGGTTTGAAAAAATTGCCGCCGCAGATGGGACCGTTGCTTATTTCCCTCAACGGACATCCTCTGAAGAACGGTATGCCCTGTAACGGTGCAGGCCAGGTTCCGTTCCTGATGGTCAAACCTCTGCTCAAACATTTCACCACCACACCGCTGGACATTCTGTTCCCCGAGGATGAAGAAGGAACGGACACCGCTTATTTCCAGCTTCGTTTCTGCCTGCCGAACAAGGACGTTACCTATCTCGGTTCCATGGTCATTACGCTTCTTTCCAATATGTTTGAATATCTGGAAGAAAACTGGGAAATGATCTGCAACGACATCGAAAAAGGTACGATCGATCCGTCCGTGCGTTGTCCGCAATCTTTGCGTGACAAATACGGCAAAATGGAGCCCGATCCCAAACTTGCAGAGGAACTGCGTACGGAATTCCGCAAAGGTTTTGATACGGGGGAACCTATTGCCCAACGCATTTGGCCGAAATTGCTGTGGGGATACGGCATGATCTCCTCCACTCTTGCCGTTTACATGGAAAAACTCAAAAAATACATCGGTGATCTGCCCATGCACAACATGGGATATGCCGCCAGCGAAGGCTTCATGGCCATGCCCGTGGAACTGGATGCTTCCGACTACGTTCTGCTTCCGCGCAGTATCATCTATGAATTTCTGCCTGTGGATGCTCCCGAAGGTACAAGACCGCTTCTGTTACACGAAATTGAAGTTGGCAAGGACTATGAAATTATCATTACCAACTTCTCCGGTCTGTATCGCTACCGTATTATGGACATCGTGCACGTAACGGGTGAATTCAATCAGTCCAAAAAGATCGAATTTTTGTACCGTTCCAACATGGGGCTGAATATCGCCAACGAAAAGACCACCACACAGATGCTGGACTGGGTGGCAGACCAGTTGCAGAAAAAATACAACCTCACATTCAAAGGTCATTCCTTCTATTCCGACACCGATTCCAAGCCGCCGCGCTATGTGATGCTCGTAGAAGTCGATTCGGATATTCCCACTGCACAGAATGAGCAGTTCGCCGCCGATATGGACGAATTTTTCCGCAAGAGCAACGGCAAGTATGACAAGTACAGAAGTTGGGGCATGATCGGTGCGCCTGCCGTGATGCAACTTGAAAAAGGCACCTACGATGCTTACAAGGCTTCACTTGTGGCACAGGGACGAGTGCTCAATCAGATCAAACCCGTGATCGTTATCAATACGCCCGAACGCAAAGAATTCTTCTTTGGCAAAGTCAAAAAGTAAGAAAAAATAACAATAAAGCCGTATCAGAATATCCTGTCCGGAAAATTCTGATACGGCTTCTGTTTTTTTCAGAGGGCGTTTTGATGCTGCCCCTTTGTGTGAAAATTTATCTCATTTATGAAACATCGCAATCTCTGCCGATGCAAAACAGCCATTCGGGCATGGGAAGGGACTTGCCGCAAACGGTGATGCCATCCAGTTGGACCTGTACGGTGTTGGAATCGTAGCCGTTTGAGTCGATCTTCGACGGCATATAGGAAGTATAGGAAATATTTCTGAACACGATGTTGCGGATCTCAAAATCCTGTGCATTTTCATCGTAGATCTTCACGAGGATCGGTCTGCCTTCGTCGCGGAATATCTCAATGTTTTCAAACAAAACACCGTCGATACCGCCTTCTGTCTGTTCGGCTACCACAACCAGTGAACCGATGCGGTCATTGTCCCACACGCCGTCGCGGTAAATAACGGCACAGTCGCGGAAGGTTACATCCGAGATCATTTTATTGACTTCACCCGTGATGCCGAAGCATCTTGCATAACCGCCCCAGGCAACACAGTTTGTGAATGTGATGTTTTTGCTGTCCATTCTGCCGCCGAGTGCTTTGACTTCAAAAGTGTCGTCCGCCGTTCTTGCAAAACAGTTATTGACGCGCACGTTGTGGCTGTTGCAGATGGCAAAACCGTCGCAGTTGCCGCGGTTGCCGATGATGTCAACATTGTCGATGTTCACAGTGTCACAGCAGTAGGAAATAAACGACCATTCGGGGGAGTTGATGATCTTGATGTCGCTGACGTTGATATTGTTGCAGTCAGTGAATACCACACCGCGGCGTTCACGTCTGTCAAGCCGTGTCAGGTCAATGACACCGCGTCCGGTCAGGGTGATGTTGTTGCAGCGGTAGAAATTCAAAAACGGATATCTGGTCAGACCGATGGAATTGTGAAACCATGCGGTGTCCTCAAAATATATGTTCTCATCTTCGGCACTGTTGATGTCAAACAGATGGTTTGCGATCACGTATGCGCCCTGTTTGAGATAGATCACCTGATCGTGAAGGTCAACGAAGTTTACGTAATCGTATGTATAGACGCCTTTTTCGAGCACTGTGACGTTTTCTTCGCCGTAGGTTTCTTTGTATTGCGCAATTTCGGCTTCTTCGTCCGTTTTTTCACGCACAAACAAGGTGTAGCCGTAATACTGCTGTGCATTGTTGAACAGGAACGTATAGGTGCCCGTTTTGCTGATGGAAGCGGTGACGGTATTGTTTTTGCAAACCGCACCCACACCGTGGGAAGCAGGCAGTACGGTCGCATTTTTCAGCGTCACGTCCGCACCCGTCAGTTCAATGTTAAACGAAAACGCACGGTCGGCATCCACGTAGATCTCCGAAAAAGAATGCAACGTGCCCGTGTCGTCTGCGCGGATGAACACCACCGAAGCGTACACGGGAATCTGCGT
Organism: Clostridia bacterium; assembly: GCA_017396895.1. Lineage (GTDB taxonomy): Bacteria > Bacillota > Clostridia > Oscillospirales > Acutalibacteraceae > RUG806. The sequence continues at coordinate 17,366 of JAFQKN010000067.1, read as the reverse complement.
CGTGCCGATCTTTGCCGTGTAATAGGGGGACACGGTAATGCCGTTGATATCGTCATATCCGCCCGATTGCACGTATTCGGGAAGTTCTGCCGATGCACGGCCGACCAGTTCCTGTTCCGTCAGCCCCGCTTCTTCGAGCGTGACGATTGCTTCATCCGGATATTCCAGATATGTAAAATCAAAATCTTCACTCTGCGGGTATACGGTTGCAGGCGTAAACAAACCCGTGAAAAATACGCTTATTGCGGTCAGAACGGTAAACATGAACTTGATAACAGATTGCATGGGATCATCTCCGAATCTTATTTTCTGTTTTATTTTACTATACATAAACCGCAAAATCAATACAAAAAAGTTTTTCATTTGCGAATCTGCCCGCTTTGCCTTCATCGGTGCTCTTGTTTTTACGGTTTCGGTGTGGTATAATTTTCGTATTCTCACGGTCGGCAGGTGATTTTTGTGCTTGTGAGCAAAGTGGAATTCGTAAACGGCAAACCGTTTGTTTCGGTGAACGGAAAACTGCATCCGAGTGTGGCATATACCTCCTATTTTGACGAGTGTGCAGACTATTCGGCATTCATCAAACACGGCTATAAGATGTTTTTCGTCAATGTCTCTTTTACGGATCTTCCCATCAACAATGTCACGGGGTTTTCGCCTTTTCGTACGGGCGTTTTTGAAACGGACGTGCCCGATTACACCGCTTTTGACAATCTTGCGGCAGAAATTGTCTCATTGTGCCCCGATGCACTCATTTTTCCGCGCATCCACCTTTCCATGCCGCGGAAATGGGTAGCCGCACACCCGGAAGAAACGGTACGGACGATAAACGGCGGCAATCGTGAATCCATGTACAGCGATGCCTTTCGTCGAGACGGAACGGCTCTTTTGTCGCAACTCGTTTCGCACATCCGTTCGTCATCCTATGCCGGTAGCATTGCCGGCTGGCAACTTTGCGGAGGTACCACGCAGGAGTGGATGCACCATGATCTCTGCGGTTCGTTTTCAGAGATGGGAATGGAAAAATTCAAGATGTGGTGTGTTGAAAAATGCGGTTCCGAACCCGAAAAAATCCCCGAAAAGGCGGATTTTGCGGCGGACACTTTGCACCCCGATGTGCAAAAGTATTACCGCTTCTGCAGTGAAATGACCGCCGATACCGTTGCCTTTTTTGCTCGTCAACTCAAAAAAATGATACACAACGAGCAGATCGTCGGTGTATTTTACGGCTATACAGCCTTTGTGAGCGATCCGCTGTGCGGTCTGCACGCATTGGGAGATATTATTGACTGCCCCCATATTGATTTCTTTTCTTCGCCCTGTTGCTATGACGACAACCGCAATTTAGGTGTGGATTGGGGTGATATGTTACCTGTCGATTCGCTGAAACTGCACAAAAAGTTGTATTTTGTGGAGTGTGATATCCGCACGCACCTTACACGGCGTATGCAGTTATCCCGACCGGGCGAGTATTCCGACGAATATTACAACACCCACAATCCGGACGCAAGCAAAACCGTCTGGTGCGGCCCCGAAACGGCAGAACTTTCGCTGTCTGCCCTGCGCAAGACCTTTGCACATCAGATCACCAAAGCTTCGGGCCTGTGGTGGTTTGATATGTGGGGCGGTTGGTACCGTGACGATCGGCTCATGGCTGACCTCGTGCGCATGAAAACGGTATACGAACAGACCGTAAACAGAAACACCGAGGATTTTCCTGCTCCCGAAACCGCGTTTTTTGTGGACGAAAAGGCCTATGCCAACTACCCGCGAGGACACCGCTTTGCTCACAGTGTAACAGGTCTGCGCGTGGCATTGGGCAACACGGGCATTCCTTTCGATATGTATTCGGTCGAAGATGCACCCGAAGTATTGCACAAATACAAAGCCGCTGTCTTTTCGGCACCTTTGCCCTCCGCGGCAGGTGAAAAAGCCCTTGCTTTGTGTCGAAAAATGAGCATTCCCGTTATTTGTCCCGATGCCCACAAACATCTGTATTCCACCGAGGAATTGCGCGCGTTTCTTGTCGGCGCGGGTGTGCATTGTTACAATGCCGACAACAACGTCGTGTATTGCGCAAACGGTTTTCTCGGTATTCACACCATACGGGAGGGTGAACAGATCATCTGCTTGCCGCAACCTTGCAAGGTCACACCGCTGTTCGGTACGCAACTCGCTGAATGTGTGACCGACCGTATCACATTGACCTTACCAAAACATGCTACGGCAGTGTTCAGGCTGTGCAGATAAATTGCGTTTTTTTTGCAAATATTCATTTCAGAAACGGAGAACAAACATGAAGCAAAAATTGAAAGTAGCCAACATCGGCTTGAAATTCGGAATGTCGCACGTGGAAGGTGCAATGAGTTGCGGTGCCGAAATCACCGCCATTTGTGACAGCAATGAAGAAAATCTGCGTTTTGCAGGCGAACGCTACGGCATTTCGGAAGATAAAAGATATACAGATTATATGGATATTGTTAAAAATCCGGATATTCAGGTTGCAACCGTAGCCGTACCCGATCAACAGCACGTAAAATTGAGTTGCGATCTGTTGCGTGCGGGCAAGCACGTACTGTGCGAAAAGCCCCTTGCGCTGACAAGGGAAGATCTGTGTGAGATCGTGCGTGTTGCCGATGAATCACAGGCAAAATTCATGGTCGGTCAGATCTGCCGTTTTACACCTGCATTTGAAAAAGCAAAGCAGATCATTACTTCCGGACAGATCGGTGACGTGTATTTTGCAGAGTCCGAATATGCACACGATTATATGAAATTGGTGGATAACTGGCGCAGTGATCCTTTGCGTCACGGTGTCATCGGCGGCGGCTGTCACGCGGTGGATCTTCTGCGCTGGCTGGTGGGAGATCCGGAAGAAGTATTTGCTTACGGTACGCACAAACTTCTGCCCACCGTTGCGTATGACGATGCCACGGTGGCGGTGATGAAATTCGGTGAAAACGTGATGGGCAAGGTCTTTGTGTCCACGGGATGCAAGCGCGATTACACCATGCGCACCGTTATTTACGGTACAAAAGGAACGATCATCTGCGACAATACGACTCCAACGCTCACTTTGTTCCTCACCGATGAAGAAGGTGTTGTACAACCTGCACAGACGATCGAAGTGGAAGTCAATAACCACAATGCGGGCAAGGAATTCGAAGTGTTTGCCGATGCGATCCTCAACGATACACCCATTGTGACCGATGCACGTGAGGGAGCAAAAACGGTAGCGGTGTGCCTTGCCATCGTCGAATCCTCGCAGACGGGAAAACCGGTAAAACCCGATTACAGGTTTTAATTGAAAAAATGATAAACGGGGCTGCATGCAACAGCCCCGTTATTTGCTTTATAGGAAACTGCGTTTCCATAAAGCAAAAAAATTGTATGTCCCTCCGAACGCACGCTTCACGTGCTCGGAGATGGACAAATCGAAAACGGTCGCCGTAGGCATACGGCGAAGCCGTTTTTTTGTTAAGTGATAAACGATCGTTTTGCACTTTGCGTTTAGTTCTTATCATTCCCGCATCCGCCCGAGCATTGTCCGCTGTAGGGGCAACCGATGCATTTCTGCCCTTTCTTTTTGGAACGGTACACTGCAAAGGCGGCACCGCCCACAATGAGCAGAAGAATGAGTATTAAAATGACAGTATCCATACCTGTACTCCGTAAATTGTCTTATTTTGCGGCGGCTTTGGTCTTTTCTTTTGCCGCCTGTTCGGTTTTGAGCCGTCTGTCGGTACGCACGCACAGAGCGATCACAATACCTGCCATGCACAACACTGCGATCAGACCGCCGATAAAACCTTCACCGAGTTTACCTTCGGTGATGAGCGTGCCGATCTGATACACCGCAAAGCCCAGTGTAAAACCGACGCCCAGTTGCAATGCGATGCCGCCGAGCATCCATTTGCCGCTTTTCATTTCGCTGTTCATGGCTCCGATGGCGGCAAAACAGGGCGGTGAAAAGAGATTGAACATCAGGTAAGCCAATGCGGCCGCTTTGGAAATGGCCATCACGCCTGCAGCTTCTGCGCCGGCACCTTCCATGAGGGCAAGTTCGTCGCTGTCGATGAGGTTTTCAAGTCCTACAAAGCAGACGGCCAGTGTGCCGACCACGTTTTCTTTTGCAATAAAGCCTGTAACGGCGGCGGCCGCCAATTGCCATGAAAGCACGCCTACTACGGGAACGAGCACATAGGCAAACGGACCTGCGATGCTTGCAAGAATGGAGGAGTCTGCAGTTTCTGCAACCTGAAAATGCCAGTTGAAAGTCTGCATGATCTGCACGACCGTGTTGCAAAGCAAAATAATGGTTGCGGCTTTCACCACATAAGACCAACCGCGCTGACACATGGACAAAAACGCACGTTTGAGGCTGGGTACCTTGTATTCGGGCATTTCAATAATGAAATAAGACGGTTTTGCACTGTTGCCCGTGATCTTGTTGACAAGCAACGCACCGAGAAGGATCACAACGATGCCCACAAAGTACATCAGTGTACCCACCCAGGATGCTTCTTCAAAAAACGCACCCGCAAATAGGGAAATAACAGGCAGTTTTGCACCGCAGGGCATGAAAGGAGCCAACATAGCAGTGGCTCTGCGTTCACGTTCATCGCGGATGGTGCGGCAGGCCATCACACCCGGTACGGCACAGCCCGTGCCGATGACAAAGGGAATGACGGATTTGCCCGACAGCCCTACCTTTTTGAAAATGGGATCGAGCACCACGCTCACACGTGCCATATAGCCGCAGTCTTCCAACAAGGCGATGAAAAAATACATCACCATCACAAGCGGCAGAAATCCGACCACTGCGCCGACACCGCCGATGATGCCGTCCACAAGCAATGCGCTCAATATGGGATTGGCATCCGCAAGCAGTTCGCCCACAAAGTTTTGGAATGTTTCGATCCAACCGACCAGAAAATCGGCAATGAGAACGCCCAGACCTTTTTCGTGCTGGGATACAAGGAAAACAAAACTCATGACTACCGCAAAGATAGGAATGCCGAGCCATTTATTGGTAAGAACATTGTCAATTTTATCCGTCAGGTTGCGGTCTCTTGTGAATACGGTGCGTTTTTCCACCGCCGACACGATCTCTTTTACAAATGCAAAACGTGCTTTGTCGGCTTCTTCCGCCGCCTGTTTGTCGTGCAGAGCCGTTTCTTTCTGTATGAATGGAGCTTTCTGCTTTTGGCCTGCCAGAGAAACCGCCGTTTCCACCACCGCACGCAGACCTTTGGCAGAAGTGGACACGGTATCGAGCACAGGGCATCCGAGTTTTTTCGCCAGCAGAGCCGTGTCGATGTGTGTATGTTTTTTTTCGTTGAGATCGGCTTTGTTGAGTGCCACTACCGTGGGAATGCCCAATTCCAGCAATTGCGTGGTGAAAAACAGACTGCGGCTGAGATTGGTGGCATCCACGATGTTGATGATCGCATCGGGGTTTTCGTTCTGAATGAACGCACGGGTGATGCTTTCTTCCGATGTGAACGGTGACATGGAATACGCCCCGGGCAGATCCACAGCGATCAGTTTTTTGCCGCCGCTAAATGCCTTTTTGATGCTGTGTTCTTTTTTATCGACCGTAACACCCGCCCAGTTGCCGACTTTTTCGTTGCTGCCCGTGAGGGCGTTGAACATGGTCGTTTTGCCGCTGTTGGGGTTTCCTGCCAGTGCGATCTTCATGTGTGTTTCCTCCTTGTGATACGTCGTATATCACAATATATATGTATAGAAAAATCAAATAACCACAATATGTTAGGCGCGACTAACATATTGTCCAAAAAGAAAAGCGGTTGCCCGCAGTTGCAAAACGCAACATTTCCCCTGCGTCAGACCGAAATGGCCTGTGCCAAGCGGGAGTCAATGCAGTAGCGGCCGTCCTGAATGGATACCACACAACTGCCCTTTCTGCGTGACACCACCGTAATCGGTTCACCCGAATAGCAACCCAGCGAAAACAAAAACGCATTGAGTTCCTCGTCCTGCGTTTGCACATCGCGTACAATATATTCTTTGCCTTCCTGTACATTTGCAAGATTCATAAAGGTCCTCCTCCTGTAAAAAATGCAGAAAAATGATTGTTTTTCAAATTAGCATATGCTAACTACTATCATATTAGCATATGCTAACCATTTTGTCAATACTTTTTTCTAAAAAGAGGAAAACAATGTAACAAAAAAGCAGGTTCTTTTACGCAATTGCATTCAAAGATACCTGCTTTTTTTTGCTTTATGGTCTGTGCTGAATGCAACGGACCGCTTGATTTATCCGGATGTAGATAGGGATGTGTTGCGAGTGGTGTGGATCAGAATGCGAAATATTTTTCGCGCTGGGCTTTCATACGGCCCGAGAGGGTGCAGAGAATTTCTTTTGCGCCGGGTTCACCGAAGGCATAGTCTTTCATAGCTCTGCCTTCTTCGTAGCACAGTTCATCGTGCAGGGGGAAGAAGTTTTCATACAGGAAAGATGCGTACTGCGTCAAACGCAGATCACCGACAATGCGGTATTCGGTGCTTATGGTGTCTATGGCGACCGAATAATAGTCCTTGATCGCGTTGATGATCGAAACACGTTCATTTTCCTGTGCAAATACCATCGTGCAGCAGATATCCGCTTTGGGGTTGATGGAATCGTGCGTGTCGGTACTGCCGACGATGGGCAGGCGGTTGCCGTTGGCCCACTGTTCGTACCATGCGGCGGTCTGATAGCCGTTGTGATTGAACTCACGTTCTCCGCCGAGCACTTCAAACGCATCGAAAATCCTGTTTTTGAACATCAGTTTCCACATTTTTTCGGGCACGTGGTTAACATCGTTTCTCCAGTACGGGTGCGGGAAAATGGCAAGCCCGTTTGCCTTGCGGATCTGATCGAAGATGTAGACACAGCAGGCATAGGTGTATTTTTCGATGCCGTCGGGAATGTCAAGCGTGTCCTTGAGCGCATCCACAGCGGCAAAGAATTCTTCCTTTGTCATCTGATCGGGTGCGGAGCCGGTCATGCTTCTGCCGTCCATACTGCCGCCGGTTTCGGTGTCATTGGCTTCACCTTTGATAAGGCCGTTGACCGACCATTCACCGCCGAAATTGACGATATGCACGTCATTGATATGCCATTCGTCCCCTTTGGGCATATGCACTTCTTCACCTGCAACGAGATTGAGTTCAATGGGAACGTCTTTGAACAGTTCCTTGACGCGCAGGGATGGATAATATCTGCCGTGATCGGTGATTGCCATGAAATCATAGCCCTTGCGGCGGTAGTTTGCGGCAACCACAGCGGGCGCCTGACGGCCGTCGGAACGGGTGGTATGCATATGCAGGTCACCGATGAACGGATAACGTCCGCACAGATCCTCATGCAGAGAATACACGGAAAGTTCCACCGGTTCCTTGCCGTCCAGTATCACGCGCACAAAGTGCTCCTGCTCGTCGGGAAATGCGTGTTTGAAACGGATGCAACCGTCTGCGCCGGGTTTGACGGTCAGGTGACACCAACGGGAAACGTGCGGATAATCGCGCGTGCAACCCTCGTTCATCGGGCACAGTTCAACGGTGTATTCGGTATCGGGATCAAAGGAAATTCTGCCGCCGAGGGGTTTGATTGTGATCTCCACTTCTTTATCGGCAGGAAACACCTTCGGAAAAATATCAAAACAGTGCAGTGTAACACTTTTTACAAAGCCCATAATCAGACCTCTTTTCCGTTATTTTACAGCAGTTCTTTGAACAGTTCGGTGATCTCCTCAACGCTGGTCTCTCTGGGGTTGCCGGGACGGCAGGCATCGTCGAATGCAGACTGTGCAAGGAAGGGAAGATCTTCGATCTTTACGATTTCCTTGAGGTCAGCGGGAATGCCTACGTCTGCAGAAAGCTGACGGACGGCATCAATGGCGGCCTTGCGGGCATCTTCAATGCTCATATTGTCGGTGCCTTCCACGCCCATTGCTTTTGCGATGGCACGGTATTTGTCGCCTGTTGCGGGTGCGTTGTAAGCCATAACGGTGGGAAGAATGATGGCGTTTGCTACACCGTGCGGTGTGTCGTAAAGAGCACCGAGTGTGTGTGCCATAGAGTGAACGATGCCCAGACCTACGTTGGAGAAGCCCATGCCGGCAATGTATTGACCGAGAGCCATGCCTTCTCTGCCTTTTTCGCAACCGTTGACAGCACCGCGAAGAGAAGCGGCAATGATCTCAATGGCTTTGAGGTGGAACATATCGCTCATTTCCCATGCGCCCTTGGTGATGTAACCTTCAATGGCATGGGTGAGCGCATCCATACCGGTTGCGGCTGTGAGGCCCTTGGGCATGGTTGCCATCATATCGGGATCCACAACGGCGATCACGGGGATGTCATGCACGTCCACGCAGACCATTTTGCGGTTCTTTTCGGCATCGGTGATAACGTAGTTGATGGTGACTTCAGCAGCAGTGCCTGCGGTGGTGGGAACAGCAATGATGGGCACGCATTTGTTGACGGTGGGAGCCACGCCTTCCAGAGAACGCACGTCTGCGAAATCGGGGTTTGTGATAATGATACCAACGGCTTTGGCAGTATCCATGGAAGAACCGCCGCCGACGGCTACGATGCAATCGGCTTCTGCGGCTTTGAACGCGGCAACACCGTTTTGCACGTTTTCGATGGTGGGATTGGGTTTGATGTCGGAGAAGAGGACGTATGCAATGCCTGCTTCATCGAGCACGTCGGTCACTTTTTTGGTGACGTTGAACTTAATGAGGTCGGGATCGGAGCAGACAAAGATCTTTTTAAATCCTCTTGCTTTGATCTCTGCGGGAATCTCACGGATCGCACCTGCGCCGTGGTAAGAAGTTTCGTTGAGAATGAATCTGTTTGCCATGTTTTATTTGCCTCCAATATTTATTTAATCTGCAAAGAATACTTTGAATGCTCTGTACGTCATATAAACGTCGAGTTTGCTGACCACTTCAAAGGGTGCGTGCATGGAAAGAACGGGCACACCTGCATCCACAACGTCAATGTTGTGTGCGGCCACGTATTTTGCGACCGTTCCGCCGCCGCCGAGATCGACTTTTCCCAGTTCACCGATCTGCCAGACAACACCGTTCTTGTCGAGCATATTGCGTACTCTGCCCATAAGTTCGGCAGATGCATCGCTGGTGCCGCCTTTGCCGCGGGAGCCTGTGTATTTTGTGATAACGATGCCTTTGTTGATATAAGCGGCATTTCTGCGTTCCAAAACATCCGAGAATGTCGGATCGAATGCGGCGTTGACATCCGCAGACAGGCATTCACTGTTCTTCATGCAGATGTGGCCGGGAATGCCCTGTGTTTGCGCCATATCGGTGATGAAATCCGCCATATAGGAGGAATTCAGACCTGTGTTTCCGTCCGAACCCGTTTCTTCTTTGTCGGTCAGCACCGTCAGAACGGTATATTCGGGATTCTCCGTTTCAAGAATGGCTGTGAGTGCAGGATAGGCACACACGCGATCATCGTGGCCGTATGCGCCGATGAGAGAACGGTCCAGGCCGATGTCGCAGGCTTTGTAAGCAGGTACGATCTCAAGTTCGGCAGACAGGAAATCGGCTTCGATGATGCCGTATTTTTCGTTGAGCATTTTCATGATGTTGAGTTTGACCGCTTCACTTTCTTCGCAGTCTGCAAACGGACGGCTGCCGATAACGATATTGAGTTCTTCACCGCGGATCCCGTCACCGAGGGTGCGCTTACTCTGCTCCTGTGCAAGATGCGGCAGCAGGTCAGTAATGACAAACTTGGGATCCGCATCGTCTTCACCGATACACACGTTTACGCTGCTGCCGTCTTTTTTAATAACCACGCCGTGAAGAGCCAACGGAATGACCGTCCACTGGTATTTTTTGATACCGCCGTAATAGTGGGTTTTCAGAAGCGCGATGTCGTTGTCTTCATACAGCGGATTGGGTTTGAGGTCAAGACGGGGAGAATCAATGTGTGCGGCGGCAATGCGAACACCGTCTGCAAGACTTCTCGTGCCCACAACGGCGAGAATGATGCTCTTGCCGCGGTTGTTGTAATATACTTTTGCACCCGGGGCGTATTTTTTGCCGAATTCATAGGGAGTGAATCCGTTGTTTTCTGCCTGTGCGACTGCGGCCGTTACGGCTTCGCGTTCGGTTTTTGCATCGTTGAGAAACTGCTTGTAGCCTTCGCAATAAGCATCTGCAACGGCAACTTCGTCTGCAGAAATGATGCGGCTTGCATGTTTGGGTGCATAAAACAGTTCTTCTTTCATTGCGTTAAAATCGGTTTTATTTTCGCTCATAGTATCCTCCGAAAAATTTCTTATTAGTCAGTATAGCACGCTTTTGTGTGTTTTACAATTAAAAATATAACAACTCCACCTTGTATTTTTCCGCAAGTGTCTCCAACAATTCACGGCTTTCTTTGCGGTTGGTATTCACAACGATGTAGTCGCTTTTCATCATGGCACCTTTCATGCGCTTGGCAATGGCTCTGTGCGGTGTCATATAGCGGTCTCCCCGTTCCAAACGGCTGATGCGTTCAAAGATCTCAATGTCTTCGCCGTCTTTGTCAAACAAAGTGTGGTAAAACATAATGGATCTGTCATCATCGGTGAAGCGTATCCAGTCCACCATTTTGAACGCGCTGATGTCAAGCCCTCCCTGCATGGCACTGTGGAAATCCTTGCATCCTTTGTTGTAAGCAATGTCACGGATGAGGTTTTCAAAACTTTTCATGCGGTTCTTGGGAACTTTTCGGTCACCGATGAAAGAACATCTCTTTTTGTAGACACTGCCGCCGCGGGTATAAATAAGATTGAGAACGGTCACAAACTGCGTAAACAGATCGTTGTCGGGATTGTTGCACACTTCAAACGTAGCGCGCTGTGAAAAATATTCATCCCCGTGTTGTGCATCCATGCGCCGTTCAATGGCTTCGTCGGAAATTTTATCGCGCTTGCGAAGTCTTTCCTTGCGCACCTCACGGTCTGCAGTGACGTGAATGGTATAGTCGCACATCGCGTCCAACCCGCATTCAAACAGCAGGGGCACATCCAACACCACGTTTTTGTCTTTGGCAAGGTAATTGTGTGTTTGCTTACGAATGGTTTTGAGGATCTCCGGATGCGTGATGGAATTGAGCAGAGCTGTCTTTTCGGGACTCATAAAAGCAATTGCCGCCAGTTTTTTTCGATCCAGTCTGCCGTTTGCCTGCAAAATCTCCTCTCCGAAGGCTTGGGAAAGGGCGTCCAGTACGGGGGATCCCGGTGCGGTAACACTGCGTGCCACTTCATCTGCATCCACGATGGCATAGCCGCTTTCCTTAAAATAGCGGCACAGCGTACTCTTTCCTGCGCCCGTAGCACCTGTAACACCGATCACATAGGCCCGACGGGTGACGAATTGAAATCCTGCGGCACGGTACAGGCGGTTGCATACCGCAAGACCGACTCCCTCCGTGGACGGCTCTCTTGCCCACACGCGTTCGGCACCGCGTTCATCCAATTCGCGCAATGCTTCAAACAGACGGTTTGTCTGTGAAAGCGGATCGTTTTCAGAACCGAAGGTGACGTAGTTTTTTGGCATAAAAGGAACATCTTCTTCAAAACAAAGCGCAAAATCCGTTTTGTGGTCTTCTTCCTTCATAAATGCGTGAAATGCATTTGCATCGCCGCGCACGATCGTGATTTTGGCCTTGGGTGCATAGTGGCGGTATTTCATCCCGGGGGAGGACACCGTTTCCCCCTCTTTAAGCGGATGCAACACGGCGTTATCCACCAGCACTTCACCCAGAACACTTTCGAGTTGTTCTTTGGTGATACTGCCGGGGCGCAACAAGGTCGGTACGGGCGTTGCAAGGCTTATGACGGTGCTCTCCACGCCGAATTCACAATTGCCGCCGTCACAAACGGCTGCAATGCGCCCTTGCATATCGTCTGCCACATGGCGCATTTCGGTGGGGCTGGGGAAGCCTGAAATATTTGCACTGGGTGCGGCAAGCGGAACGCCTGCGGCACGGATGAGTGCGTTTGCACCTTTGTGTGAGGGCATACGCACCGCAACGGTCGGAAGACCGCCGCTTACAACGTCGGGTACCCGTTCTTTTTTCGGTAAGATCACGGTCAGCGGCCCCGGCCAGAATTTTTCTGCCAATTTCAATGCCGTTTCAGGCACTTCCGAAGCCAGCAGGTACAAATCATTCACATCGGCAATGTGCACGATAAGCGGATTGTCCTGCGGTCTGCCCTTGGCAACGAATATTTTGGCAACCGCCTCTCTGTCAAAGGTATTCGCGGCAAGACCGTAGACCGTTTCGGTCGGCATGGCAACCACTTCTCCTTTTTGCAGAAGTTCGGCGGCTTGACGGACGGCATCCATGCTGTTTTCGGGATCCCGGATATCAAAAAATAATGTATTCATAGTTCACCTGTTTCAGGTCATTTTTTCGAGTTCTTCCATGTTCTTTTTGTTGCGGTAAAGCACCAGAGCAAACACAGCGATGACCGCAACAATGCCGAAACCGCCCAAAAGGATCTTTTTGACGGGGATATCGGCAAAGGGTTCGTTTTCATCCTCAAATGTCTGCGTCCCGATGTCTGCACCCGGTGTGTGCGATTGGTTTTCATCGGGTTCCTGCGACACAACGGCTGAAGGTATGACGAACGTGGATTCTTCCGTAACGACTGCAACTTCTTCGGTCACGTTTTCGGAAGTGTCGTTTTGCACGGAACTGTCCGATTCGATCGGCTCTGCCGAGATCATTTCGCTTGTATCCTCGCCGTTTACAAGGGTGCTTGCAGGCGGTGCGGTGGTGCTGACGTCAACCGGCTGTGTTTCCGCTTGCGGCATGATCGTGTCGGCGGTGACAATAAAAGCAGCGGCGAACATTTCGGCATACGTGGATGAATACTGATAATAATACTCCATATTGTCCATCAGTATTTCGCTTGCGTAATCGTCCATGACGCACACGGCGTCCCAACCGGGAATGTAATAAAGGGTGTAGTCTCCGTCGGCATACGAGAAGTAAAGGAAAATATAATGTCCCTCGTCTTCCCCGAACATACCCACGTAAGTGTCATACAGAAAATTGTCCACGGTATCCCAATCGGGATAATGCTCGCCGTCAATGTTGTCAAGCGTCAGCAAAAGCGGCTGCACACCCGTTGTTTCATAAAAATACTGCAGTGCATGATCCACCAGGTATGCGTCTTCATCGTATGCAAACAGGTTTGCTTCGTCCAGATACCACACGTCAACTCTCTTGCACAGACTGTCATCAAGCTTTGTGCGCGTGTAATCTTCGGTATACATATAATCATCGTACCATACGGAAATTGCTTCTTCGGTGTAGGGCGCAGTCTGCACCTGCACACTGCCGCCGGGGTTGCGTAATACGTACAGCAGATCATCAGCAACACCGCCGCTGAACGTCATATACAGAAGTGCAACAATAAGAATGATGGGGAAAATGATCGCACCTCCGGGACGGTTCGGGCCGTTGCGCTTGTGACCGCCGAAGGGTCTTTCGTCATCGTCGTCGGGTTTTTGGCTGAATTGTCCGTAAAGCGTACGGTTGGCTCCCGAAAAGGAACGGCCTGATGAAAAGCCGCCTGCAGACGATCTGCCGCCGCCGAGGCCTCCGAGGCCGCCGCCTCCGCTTCTGCCTCCGCCAGTGGGTCCGGGCATAAAAACTCTCCTTTCATATCAGGGATAAAAACCAATGATATACGCATTGCGTGTGATATATTTGTTACACAAATATTTCGGATTCTTTCGCTGTTTCGCTTCGCTCCGGATAATCTTTCTGTAAATCGGAGCGTAAGCGACCGTTCATATTTGCCTTGTGCAAATATATCATTGCACATATCGAAGATATATCATATCCGCGAATGCGGATATATCATTCCAATAATCCGTGATATCTTGCCATCCAGTACGGCAACAGATACACATACGGTTGCATCGCGCACATTCCGTTCGCACCTGATGTTCCGGGTAATGTGGACGTGCGGTTAACGATCTTGCTGTTGATGTGTACGAATTCTTCCGCACCCGAATCACAGATAAAGGGATTACCGTCATAGTGCACAGCCAGACGTGAGCCGTATTCCACGGGTTCTTTGAGCTGTGCGGGTACACCCGTGGCTTCCTGTTCGGTGTCCCACACGATGTCCTTGCGGTAACTGTTGAACACGGGCCAGCGTACGGTGTCCATGTTCATTTCGGCAAGGCTCTTTGCGGCATTTTCAATGTCACAATTACGGCTTGTGAGTGCACCGTAGACCACGTTGAAGAACGGGGAACGCTCCACACGTTCATAGGCCCAGTGGTGAGTCAGCCCCATCTTGAAAATCTCTTTATAGGCTTCGTTTTCGGTGTATGTGAGCAAGGGATAAATGTTGACAAAGTCCAGTTGGTCATCGATGTGTGCCACGTGAGCGTCTTCGACTTTGTACTGCATACAATTCATGGCGTAGTGATGGCGGCTGATGAGCATTTCAAAGACCTTTGCATACTTTTCATCGCCCGTGACGTGGTGAGCCGTCTGCAGGAAGGACAGAATTTCGAGTGAATTCGTTCCGCGTTCGTTGTACCAACGGTCGTCATTGTTCAGAAGATCGGGTTCCCAGTTTGCCCATGTGGTAGGAATGCCGTCCACGTCACACAGGTGGAAATTGTTATCCAGAATATGATCGGTGATCTCGCGCACGGTCTGTGCAATGCACTTTTTGTCTTCTTCGTCCGCAACAAGATCAAAATAAATGCCGTAGGCAAAATAGTGTCCCGTCATTTCGTCGCTGGAAGTTTCACCCAGCCATTCGCAATCGGGATCGTTTTCGCAGTAGTGCCATTCCTCGCGGTTGCCCGTGCCGAATTCAGGTTCCCCTTTGTAGCGCGTGGCTCTCGCGGTGAAGCCTTTTTTGCCCGTGACTTGCGTGAGTTTCATCATGGCATACACGGTGCGTTTGGCATTGGCTTTTGCTTTCAGATCGCCCGTCACGGCGTAGCGGAAGCACTGCGAAGCACAGTAAAGCCCCGTAAACAGGCCGTCATTGTCGGAATTGGGAAGCCAACCCGAATCAAGATCGCCGTATTTGCGCAGAGCACGGCAGACTTGATAGCCTTCATTGCGCATGAAATATTTTTCGTTCATGGCATCAAAGTGCGCCGCTTTTTCGGCAAGTGTCATTTCGGTGGCAGTGATCAGACTGATACCGCGCGGTGTGACGGCGGCAATCGTACCCTTTTCGGAAACGGCAAGGGCGGTCACGGTGGGATGCAACAGCCACGCTCCGTAAGAGAAATAAGAAATATGCCCTTCGCTGAGCAAGATCAGCCCCGTATCGGTCGCAAAATACTTTTTGCCGTCGGCGGTGAAGCACATGGCGTTGAATGCACCGTCGGGTACGGCGAAAAGACTGTTGCCGTTGAACCAGCAACTTCTGCCGTCGTAGATGTTGAGTCCTTCTTTACTGCCTACCCAAAGGTGTCCGAGGGCATCCGTGGCAAGGCAGGTGATATGATTGCTCTGCACGCCCGTGTTTTCGGTCATTAACTCCGCCCAGTGACGGCGTTTGCCTTTCATGGACAGAAGCCCTTCGTTCAAAGTACCCAGAAACACGGTCTCGTTGTATTTGCCTGCGTTGTCTTTGGCGCACAGGCAGACGGTGTCCTCGGGAATACCGACGATCTGTTCAAACTTCTTACCGTTTTGCAGATACAGCGCGGTCTGCGTGATCACCCAGAAAGAACCGTCAACACCGATGCTCACATCCTGCACGGGGGAATCAAAGGTGCCGAGAAGCAGAGATTCATTCCCAAGCACTTGCAGAAGTTTGTTTGCATCTGCGGCATACAGCTTTTCATTGCGGGAAAAAAGTTTGTCGGCACGTGCCTGCACGGGGGTAAATTTGCCGTCTTCGTATGTAAACAGACCGTCTTTCTGCGCAACATAAAGCGTTTCGCCCAGAAAACCGACGGACAGAATGTTTTGAACGTCCGCACCGTTTTCGGCGGTCAGGAATTTTTTATCATATTGAATAAACGTACCGTAATCAAGTTTGGTTTTCATGTTTTCTCCTCTTTCAGCTGTTTTCCTCCGCCAATTTTGCGGCGGTGTCGGCAGTGATGAGCGCATCAATGAGTTCATCCATGTCGCCGTTGAGTATGCTTTCTATTTTATATAATGTAAGCCCGATGCGGTGGTCGGTCACTCGGTATTGGTGATAGTTATAGGTACGTATTTTTTCGCTTCGGTCACCCGATCCGACCATGCCTCTGCGTTCGCCCGCCTGTTTTTCAGCCTGTTTACGGCGTTCGTTTTCGAGCAGACGGCTTTTGAGCACTTTCATGGCCTTGTCCTTGTTTTTGTATTGACTGCGTTCGTCCTGGCATTCCACCACAAGTCCCGTCGGAAGGTGGGTGATGCGGATTGCGGATTCGGTTTTATTGATGTGCTGACCGCCCGCACCGCCCGCACGGAAGGTGTCGATCTGCAGGTCGGCGGGATTGATCTCCACTTCCACGTCATCCGCTTCGGGAAACACGGCAACTGTGGCTGCGGAGGTGTGGATGCGCCCTTGTGTTTCGGTTTCGGGCACACGTTGCACGCGGTGTACGCCGCTTTCAAACTTGAAACGCGAATACGCACCCATGCCCTGAATCTCGAGCGTGATCTCCTTGTAGCCGCCCAGTTCCGTCGGGGTTGCACTGATGACCGAAAAGCGGAAGCCCTTGCTTTGCGCATACATGGTGTACATACGCAGGAGTGTGGCGGCAAACAGTGCACCTTCTTCACCGCCCGTGCCGGCACGCAGTTCTAAAATGACATTGCGATCGTCGTTCGGATCTCGCGGCAACAACAGCACTTTGAGTTCTTCTTCGAGTTGTGCGCACTGCGCGATCGCTTCTTCGTGTTCTTCAAACACCAGTGCGCGGAATTCACGGTCAGGGGTACTTTCAAGCAGTTCTTCGGTTTCATGCACGGTGTTATCCGCCGCCAGCCATTGCGAGAATTTTTCCGCAACGGGGGACAGACGGGATAATTCCTGCATCAATGCGGTGGATTTGCTCACATCGGTTGCAACCGCAGGCTCGCACAGCAGATTTTCAATTTCATGACGGCGATCATTTGCCGCACAAAGACGTTCATAAAGGGATTTTTCCATAGAACTCCTCAAAAAGTTTTGTAAAATTAACAGTAAATTATGATTTAGCGGTGCATTTAATATGTGACTTTATGATGTCGTCAGCCATTAAAAGTTTTGGTCAAGCTTTTCTTAAAAGCTTGCGGAG
Organism: Clostridia bacterium; assembly: GCA_017396895.1. Taxonomy (GTDB): domain Bacteria; phylum Bacillota; class Clostridia; order Oscillospirales; family Acutalibacteraceae; genus RUG806. The sequence goes on along the minus strand of JAFQKN010000067.1, from coordinate 67 downwards.
TCGGGAGGCGGAGCCTTTCGTCGCCCGTCGCAACGGGCGAAATCCCCTTATGCTTCAAAAAGCGCAG